>CAYQQG010000065.1:0-11346 GCA_964419535.1 uncultured Sangeribacter sp. | reverse complement strand
TTAGATTTTAAGGTTAACAGAAGATTGGTTGTCGGGACGACAATCAATTTTTTTTATGTCTGAAATTGAAGATCGATTTCGGCGAAGAAGATAGATCCAATCTATTAAGTTGAAACTACTGCATCGATTTTGTTGAAACAGAGTTCCCCAATGGGTGCCTTTCATAAAATTTTTGTAAATTTGCGTCATAAAATTTGAATCATCCAATTTGTAGGGACATGGCGTGCCATGTCCGCGTGATACTCTACATTTTTGAAATTGAAAATGTCATTTAAAAAGATAGGCTCATGTCTATGGCGGTTGTTGAAGAGATTGCCGGGGATGACTGCAGATTTTCTATATGCTAATCTGTGGAGTCTCTTCTTCTATATGTATCTTTTGGCAATCGTCGCGCTTTTTGTCTGGAATCAGGATGCATCGCTTAGTCTTAGCTTCGAGAGTCTTGTGAGAGGTTTGCGGAGTGCCTTCCTTCCGGCGCTCTGTCTGATGCTTATCCGCGGCTTTATCCTTTGCGGTCATCCCGGAATTTTCAGAAGATTGTCGGCCGGATTCGTGACATCTGTAATCAGTTTTCTTTCCGGCGCCGAAGTCTGGATGTCATTCATGCTTCATTCCCGGTGGAGTGACCGTATAATCCGTTTGATAGCGGATACGAATGCCGGTGAAAGCGGAGAATTTTTTGAGCGCTATCTGTTCACTGCAAAGAGTGTCGGAATTTTGATCGGGTTCCTTTTGATTTCAATCGTTGTGCATGATCTTTTGAAATCGGCCGGTCATTATTTGCGTCTTCGGAAAGGGAAGCTGAGAGTGACCCAACGTCTCGGAGTGGTCCTCTTGATTGCTCTAGGATGCTATTGGTGGAGTCTGCCGCGCGAAAATGATTATAACACTGAGAATTCGGTGAACACGTTGACCCGTCTTGACAAAATGGTGAAGATATATAAGCGGAACCTGAAAATGATCAAGGCCTTGGAGCGGACACCGAAATTGGCGGACGGCGTCATCCCCGACAGCGTTCTTCCTCCGGCACGGATTGTATGGGTGATCGGAGAGTCGGATTCCAAGGCTCATTGGAGTCTTTATGGCTACAGAATGCCGACGACGCCGATGATGCAGAAGGAGTTGGAGAATGGGAATCTGATAAAATTTGAGGATGTCATATGCTACGAGCCGAGGACATACCGGATGATGGAGATTCTGTTCAGCCCGCATGTAGTCAGTGATTCGTCTAAATATTATTTCAAGAAACCGATGACCCCGATGATTATGCGAAAAGCGGGATATGCGGTTCGGCTGCATGACAATCAGGCGACTTTGGTCCGCGGTGACGATCAGGCGGAGGTCGGGACGTGTAACTTTATGAATTCATTGGTTCTGAGCCGTGCGAACTTCAATTATCGCAACGAGCGGATGTATAAATATGATATGGAGTTGCTTGAAGCCGCAACCCCTATGCTAAAGAAGACTTCGGGAGTTAACGTTGCGGGGGCAAAGGGCAAAGGAGTAATCCCTAATGGATCGCAAAATAAAGAATCGAAGAATGTTGACAATCCGACATTGGATATATTTCATCTGAACGGTCAGCATTTTTCGGCCGTTAACCGCTATCCCTCCGGATTTGGACGGTTTAGCGTTAAAGATTATTCCTGGCGGAAGGATATGAACGCCGACGAGAAACGCCAGATCGCGGAATATGACAATGCGACTTTATATGTTGACCAATGGCTCTCGAAATTGATTGAAACCGTCAAGGGTCAGGATGCAATTATCATTTATCATCCCGATCATGGCGAAGAGATGAATGATGAGCGCCATTGCCACGTCCGCACCCTCGATAGCCACAAGATTCCACAGGCTGCTCCCTACGTACTTGAGATACCCTTCATAATATATACGACCCCGGAGTTCCGTAAGTTACACCCGGAACTGTATTCAAAGCTGCAGGCCGCAGCTTCAGAAAAGCAATCCCTCATCTATTTCAGCCACCTTCTTCTTGACATTGCCGGCGTCGAAAGCCAATACAAGCGTCCCGAATTCTCGCCCCTTTCTCCCCGGTGGTCATCGCCGCCGCGCCTCGTCAAAGACATCGGCAACTACGACAACCGCCGCCAATAATCAAATCGAATTTTATGAAGTTTAAGTCATTTTGTGATTTGTAATTTGAGTTATGGTATTGAGGTCGTTCGTTTTGTGTCACCCCTACGGGGCTTCATGCGTTGAGGCACGGTAAACCCGGGTCGCGTCGGACCTACGGTCCTCCTTACCCGGGCCTACACTGTCTCGCGCCTCTGGCGCTTTTCCCCGTCCACATATATTTCATGGGTCGCTATCGGTTTTCCCGAACTCAAATAGTTTGAGTGTTGCGATGCTTTCTTATGTTCAGGCTTAGGTCAGGTGTCGTTGGCGCTCTTTCCTGTCCTCACATAGTTAGTGGGTGGCGGATAATTTTTAGATGATCATATATATATGGTTACCGGGTGTCTGATAGCGCCAGCGGCGCTACACAGTGTAGGCCCGGGTAAGGAGGACCGTAGGTCCGACGCGACCCGGGTTTACTGGGGTTCTATGCATGGAGCCCCTTTAGGGGTGACACAAATATCGATCCTTTTTCATTATATAATGCCCACCTCTCATTATATAACGGCCTTCTTTGAATATCTCACCCCTCTTTAATTATATATTCCAATTATATATTCCGGATTATATTCAATTCTATATCTTTCGAGCATTTTCTTAACCTCATCTTCAAGCGTCATATTATGGTGATGCTCATGTTGCGATGCGATATATCTTTTAGCCGCTTCTATATGGCTCTGAGAATACGAAATACATGCGTAGCCCGTCTGCCAAGCAAATTTGCATTTCACCATTTTTTCGTCATTTATAAACTTGGATGTAGACGATTTCAAATCCCTAACCAAATCCGGTAGTAAATGATTTGCATTATATGAAATAAGGATATGAACATGGTTATCTGTTCCGCCAATTTTAATGGGATGATGACCACATTTTTTGATTATCCCGGCCATATACGAATGGATGCGTTTTTCATGAATAGGAGGAATGGCGGATTCACGATTTTTAGTCGCGAAAACGATATGGAGATAAATTTTGAAATATGTGTTTGCCATGAATAACTGTGTCAATGTTTATTAGGGCATTATTGAGGAAGTGGTTTGAGGTGAGGATGAGAAAATGGCTCGGTAGTGTGTAGCCCATTTTGTGTCACCCCTAAAGGGGCTTTATGTGTAGAGACATGGTAAACCCGGGTCACGTCGGACCTACGGCCCTCCTCACCCGGGCCTACACTGTATAGCGCCGCTGGCGCTATCAGCCGCTAGGTTAGCCGGCCATTGGCTCCTGGGGAACAAGTAGCCTATTGATTCCCGGATAAAGCACAATCTCCATTTTGACCTATTCGCTCCATTTTATGCCATTATAAGCACAAATTCTATTTGATCCACGGTTAATTTCAACATTCATTTAACTCCGGTTAGTACCGTATGGAATTCCCAAAATTATTTTTTTCGCCTTGTAGATTTTGCATGAGAATGATTTGTGCTTGTCTTTTTAATTTCCGAGGAAGAGGCCGCTCTAAAACCCTCGTCGTACAATCTATTATAATTATCAATGGCAACAGCATTACCTTGTTCTCCGGCCTTTTTAAACCAATACATTGCTATTGGAATATTTTTACTTGTTCCTCTACCGAATGCGTAACAAAGACCAAGACCATTCATAGCGTACGAATCACCCATCTGCGCAGATTTTATAAATAATTTAAAGGCTTGATCATAATCTTTCGGAATCCCCTCTCCATCATAGTACATATTACCTAAATTGAATTGAGCGCTGGGATTTCCTTGTTCAGCTGCCTTTCGAAACCATTTGATAGCTTCAACGTAATTTTTCGGAATTCCCTCTCCATCATAGTACATAAGACCTAAATTGTTTTGAGCGCTTGGATCTCCTTGTTCAGCTGCCATATAATACCATTTGAAGGCTTCGACATAATTTTGTAGAACACCTTCACCATTGTAGTACTTAAGTCCTATATTAAATTGTGCAATAGGATTTCCTTGTTCAGCCGCCATGCGATACCATTTGATAGCTTCAATATCATCTTTAGGAACACCATTACCTTCCTCAAACATATTACCTAATTTTATTTGTGCACTTGAATCTCCTTGCTCGGCAGCCTTTTGAAACCAGTTGATAGCTTCGACGTAATTTTGGGGAACTCCCTCCCCTTTGTAATATCTCATGCCAGTGCAGAATTGTGCATTTGGGTTTCCCTGTTCAGCAGCCATATGGAACCATTTGAAAGCTTCTGAATAATCTTGGTTGACCCCGAAGCCTTCTCTATAAATTATGCCAAGATTGTATTGTGCTTCCAAGTTTCCTTGTTCAGCCGCCTTTCGAAACCATTTGAAAGCTTCTGAATAATCTTGGTTAACCCCCTCTCCATTATAATACATAGAACCCACACCTAATTGTGCTTTAGAATCTCCTCGTTCTGCAGCTTTTTGATAACATTTAAAAGCTTCCGTATAATCTTGGTTAACGCCCTCACCTTTATAATATAGATCTCCTAAATTGCATTGCGCCACCGAGTTTCCTTGTTCAGCCGCCTTTCTGTACCATTTGAAAGCTTCGGTATAATCTTGTCTTACCCCAACTCCATTTTCATATATTTGCCCTAATGCACATTGGCCTTTTGCATAATTTTGGTCCACCGATTTTTTTATCCAATATAATGCCATATCGTAATCTTGCGTTAGTCCATGGCCGAGCAGATAAGACAATCCTAAATAACATTGTGATTCTGCATCCCCTTTTTCGGCAGCCGATTGAAACCATTTGGCAGCTTCTGTATAGTCTTGGTCAACTCCATAACCATTATGATAGCAACGCCCAAGAAGTGTTTGTCCTAATGGATTGTTTTGTTCGGCAGATAATGAAGCAAATCTAAAGGCTTCATTATAATTGGGGGTGAAGGTTTCTTCACCATTCTTTCCGGTATATAGAATTTCTGATAACTCCGCCTGTGCTTGAGCGTCTCCCTTTTCGGCTAAAGTCTTTAATTCTGCAATGGATTTTGCATTTGTAACGGAAACCGATAAGGAGATAATTATGAAAAATATGAGATATAAATTTTTCATTAGGTTCAATTTATCAATTATTTTGTCGAGTACGAGAGATAATCTCAAGTTAATATCAGAGTTATGAAAGGATTCCAGATGTTTTAGAAGTTGAAACTACATGGCAGGAAATAAGTAGATGTAATTTTAGGGGGGGTTAGCGGCGGAGGGTGACGGGGGTGGATTCGCGGTTGAGGCGATCGAGGGAGGTGACGGCGAAGCGGAGGCCGGCGATGGACATGGGGTCGGTGTCATCGCTGATTTCGACGCGGTTTTTGCCGGTCAGCGCGATTATCGCCTCGGTGTTGTCAAGGTCACGGATGTCTTCGTCTTCAAGGAAGCTGTAGACCACGAAACGGACCGCATCGTCCTCGCGGTTGTTGATTTTAGGCGCATCCCATTCAAGGAATGTCTTTCCGTGAGAGCGCGTGATTCTGACGTTCTGAGGGGATTGAGGCTTGCCGGAGCCCTTAGTTGCGAGATTGTCCCACTTTGGCGGCAAGGCTATGGTTCTTTGAAAATGATTCGCGAGAGAATCACGAACTCCCTTGTAATTGTCAGTCACCCAATATCCGTGCCACCAGATATTTCCTCCGACATTCTTCAATTTGCGGGAAAGCTCAATTTTGGAAGCGAGTTCGTTTTTGGCGCCTGTGCGGGCGTCAGCCACGTCCATAGTCCGTTTCGTGTCCTGACCGATATATAGCTGAGTCGGGGACTTGACGTTTTTGTTCCACCATTCTGCGAGGTGACGCGAGGGCGCAATCTGAAGGTCAAGATTCCAATAGAGTTGGGGAGCAAGATAATCGATCCAACCCTTATCCGACCACAGGAGAACGTCGGCAAAGAGGTTGTCATAGTTTTGGAGGCCGTTGGAATCCGAACCCCGCGGATCGTTTTTCTTGTTTCGCCAGATCCCGAAAGGTGAGACGCCGAAACGCACCCAAGGCTTGGTCGCGCGCATCGTGTCATGAAGCTGTTCGATGAGGAGGTCGACATTATGACGTCTCCAGTCGTCACGCTTCATTCCGTTCCCGAATTTGGCGTAGGAAGCGGCGTCGGCGTTGAATGGATTCCCCGATTTGGGATAGGGATAGAAATAATCGTCAATATGAATCGCGTCGACATCATAACGGGTCATAATGTCCTCGACGACTTCACAGATGAAATCACGGTTTTCCTGATAAGCCGGATCGAAGAATAGTTTCCCGTCATATTTGAAATATCGTTCGGGATGTTTGTTCGAGTCATGATCGGCCGGAATATTGTCGGTTGCGAGATTTGAGGAGACGCGATAGGGGTTGAGCCATGCGTGGAACTCCATTCCGCGTGCGTGAGCCTCTTCGATAGTGAATTGCATCGGGTCCCACATCGGATTCGGGGCTTTTCCACGTCGCCCGGTCAGCCAATTCGTCCAGGGCTCGAGTTCGGATTGATAGGCCGCGTCGGCAGTCGGTCGGACCTGGAATATGACGGCGTTGCATCCGGCAATCTTCAAACGGTCAAGTTGCTTGCGGATATAATCTTTCGCCTGCTCGGTCGACATTTTTGCCCATTGCGATTGTCCGATCAGATGCAGCCATGCGCCGCGGAATTCATATTTCGGAGCCGGGGTTTCGGCAAATGTTGTCAGGATTGATGATATGCAAAGCGCGAAAATCAGCGCAATTTTTCTGATTGAGATTATGGTTTTCTTTGTCATATTGCAAAAATAATAAATATTCGTTTAAAATCAAACCTTCCCTTTCATAAAAAATGTTATGTTCGGGAGGGTAGAGAACTTTAAGTTCGCGTCAGACGTTTAGTTATTGGATTTATTCCGGAGTTTTTGAGCCATTGTGCGAACGTGGCTCTTGAAATCTCAAAATCTTTGGTAAAAAACTAAATTATAAAGAATATGGCAACAATTAAATTTATGGGTAATCCCATTCAGACTTCAGGTGAACTTCCCAAGGCCGGCGACGTCGCTCCCGATTTTAAACTGACAGCACAGGACCTTTCAGAAATCTCATTGAAGGATTTCGAGGGTAAGCAGGTGGTGCTCAACATCTTCCCGAGTCTTGACACGGAAGTGTGCGCCGCGAGCGTCAGAAGATTCAATCAGGACGCAACGAAATATCCCGACACGGTCGTTCTCTGTGTTTCGGAGGATCTTCCCTTTGCCGCAAGCCGTTTCTGCACGGTCAATGGCATTGATAACGTTAAGACAGCTTCCGGCTTCCGTTCAGATTTCGGAGATGTATATGGTGTGAAGATAGCCGAAGGACCGATGAAAGACCTCTATGCACGTGCGGTTGTTGTAATCGGCAAGGACGGTAAGGTCAAAGGCTCACAGCTTGTCGAAGAGATCACCAACGAACCTGATTATAAGGCTGCAGAAGCTCTCTTAGCCTAAACTTTCAATTAGAAAGCTCAATAACAGTTTCGATTGAATATGAAAAAATATAAAGTGTTATTGCTCAATGGCAGTCCGAAGGTTGACGGATGTGTCGCCCGCGCGTTTGATGAAGTTGAGAAAGTTCTCCACGAGAACGGGATCGACACGGAGCGTGTCAACATCGGAAACAAGGATATCCGCGGATGTATAGCTTGCAATTTTTGTCGTGAGCACGGGAAATGTGTCTTCAATGACCTTGTGAATGAGACTGCTCCTGCTTTTGCTGAGGCGGATGGACTTATCGTCGGGACACCGGTCTATTATGCCGGAGCCAACGGCCAGTGCCATGCTTTCCTTGACCGTCTTTTCTATTCCACTGCCACCACGATCGACAAGACGATGAAAGTGGGAGCGGCGGTTGTTTCATCGCGAAGAGCCGGCAGCACGTCAGCGTTTGATGAAATCAATAAATTCTTCACTATCTGTTCGATGCCGATTGTCTCATCGACATATTGGAATGAGGTTCATGGTTCTACGGGATCAGATGTCGAGGACGATCTTGAAGGTTTGCAGACCATGCGCAATCTTGCCCGCAATATGGCCTTTATGATTAAGGCTATCCGTGACCGAAAGGATGCCGAAGGACTTCCCGAACAGGAACGCGGAGTCTTCACCAATTTTCATCGTGAAGGCTGACACAGTTATTTAAGTTGAAAAATAAGGGTTGTGTCAAAAATAGCTCGAGCTAATAATTGTAGGGACATGGAGTGCCATGTCAGCAACTACAACAATCTGATTGTCAATGCTGACATGGCACGCCATGTCTCTACATATCGAAAAATTCTTTATTTTGACACACCCTCTTTGTTTGATATAATTCCGAAGGTGGCAGGATCAAAAGAGAAAGATATCCATTGGTCGGGAAACACTATTTGGAAATATCCTTTATGTCGATAAGGCCGTGGAGGATGGCGAAAATTGTCAGGCCGGACGTGGAGTGAATCTGGAGTTTCGATATTATGTTTTTCCGATGAGTGGCAACGGTGTGAACAGAAATGAAGAGTTCCGAAGCAATCTCTTTGTTTGAATATCCGCAAGCAATCAGCCGTATTATCTCCTTTTCCCTTTCACCGAGTGTGTCAAGCGGCGAATCCGAAACCTGCTGTTCCTTTACCTCATCCTCCGTCGATCTGAGGCTCTCTTCGAGCCGTTTGGCGGCCGGCAGAAGAAGGTGGTTCTCAATCTCAAAATGGCTCAGAAGATCTTTTTCAAGATTGACGATGTCGAACAAGACTTCTCCCATTAGGACGGCGTTGCGGTTCGTATAATGATAGATGAAAATGTCTTTCAACTCCTGTAACTTCTGGGTGACCGGCGAATGATCGCTCATAAAGCTGCTTAGTGAAAAACCGGGATTGGACTTGCCGTCTAAAAGACCGGTGACGTATGGGAAAATGCAATTATTCTCTTCTTCGAGGTGGGCTTTGATCTCCAAGACATAATCGTCATAGAATTTTATGAGCATCAAGGCGATGTCTTTGTCTCCACCGGCTGAGATCGCTTCCAGAATCTTTCGTCGCAATTTGGGGAGCGAAATTTCGAGATAATATCTGTGGGTGGCTTTCAGATATTCCATCAGCGCGCTGAGGTTTGCGTCATATTGTTCGTGTTCTTTTGACGAAAGCAGATTTGTGACCGCAAGAAAAGTGCTGCAATCAACGCCATTGATCCGGCAAACGTTCCTGACCGAGTCATCGCCAAATCCGAAACCGATCCCGAAGCGGCTGATTGTCATCAGCAAGAGATTGTTATCGCGCATAAGGTCGCGCATCGAATCTCCGGGCTTATATGAACTGTGGCTGTCAATCATGTTGCAAAATTAGATAAAAAAGACCGTCCTTGCAATACCCTTAAGAGGGTATTGTGAGGACTTGAATCATCATTCCGTCAAGCGTATTGGATTCATAAAGAGCCGTGTGTATATAACATAAAGCTGAGAGGCAAGCCGGGGATTGAACAAAAATATGATCAGTGGTGTTTAATAATTGAAATAAGAATTAAATTAGTTTAATAATATAAAAAACACATTGAATTATGGATAAGTACGTTTGCACAGTATGTGATTGGGTTTATGATCCCGCAGTTGGTGATCCTGACAACGGCATTGCTCCCGGCACACCTTTTGAGGATCTTCCCGAAGATTTCGTTTGCCCCCTTTGCGGAGTAGGCAAGGACCAGTTTGAAAAAGTGGACTGATAAACGGATCCGATGTTATAAGTTATATTATCGATCCGATGTTATAAAATATTAGCCTCCGACGCTTTCGGCGCCGGAGGCTTTGTATTAAGAGGCTTTTGTATCAGAGGGAAGCAAGAGCGGCTTGGATGGCGGCGATCTTTGTCAGAGCGTCTTCGCGTTTCTTGCGTTCAAGAGCAACGACCTTTTCGGGGGCAGATGACACGAAGCGTTCGTTCGAGAGCTTTTTCTCAACTCCGGCAAGGAACTTTTGCTGATATTCAAGATCAGACTGAAGTTTAGCGCGCTCGGCTTCGACATCGATGTTGCCGGAAAGCGGAATGAGATATTCCGTCGCGCCGACGATGAAGCCCTGGGTCATTCCGCTTTTCTCTTCGACAGATTCAATCTTATCCAGATTGCCCATCTTGACGAGAATGGCGTCAAGCAGGCCGTCGTGTGCGCCTTTGACTTGGAGTGTGAGCACTTCACGCTGGGGAAGCTGACGTTTCTTGCGGACGGTTCTGATCCCGGCGATTATCTCTTTTAAAGTCTCAAATTTGGCTATGAGAGCTGATTCTTCTTCTGAGAGAGCCTTCACTTCCGGCTGGCGGGCATACATGATGCTTTCCCCCTCCTTGCGCTCATAGAGGTGTTGCCAGAGCTCTTCGGTGATGAAGGGCATGAAAGGATGAAGAAGTTTCAGAAGATTATCAAAGATTTCGAGTACGCCGTCGTATGTCCTCTTGTCGATCGGCGAGCCGTATGCAGGCTTCACGACCTCAAGGAGCCAGGACGAGAACTCATCCCAGAAGAGTTTGTATAGGGCCATGAGCGCCTCCGAGATACGGAATTTGCCCATAAGGTCATCAACCTCGGCCACGGTCTCTTTGAGTTTGGCTTTCATCCATTCGATTCCGAGGCGTGAGGATTCGGGTTGATCGATTTCGGCCGTTTCCCAGCCTTTGACAAGGCGGAAAGCATTCCATATCTTATTGCAGAAGTTTCGGCCCTGTTCGCAGAGCGTGTCGTCATATATGATGTCGTTGCCGGCCGGAGCGGCGAGCATCAGACCCATGCGGACACCGTCAGCGCCGAATTTCTCGATGAGATCAATCGGGTCCGGAGAGTTGCCCAATGATTTCGACATCTTGCGGCCGATCTTGTCGCGGACGATGCCGGTGAAATAGACATTATCGAACGGCTTGTTGCCGGCATATTCATATCCGGCCATGATCATACGTGCCACCCAGAAGAAGATAATGTCCGGTCCGGTCACGAGTGTCGCCGTCGGATAATAGTAGGATATTTCCTTATTTCCCGGGTCGAGAATGCCGTTGAAGAGGGTGATCGGCCAAAGCCAAGAGCTGAACCATGTGTCGAGGGCTCCTTCATCCTGACGCAAGGAATCGGGAGTCAGCGGAAGTCCGCTTTCAACGCATGCCTTTTCGAGAGCTTTCTCTTTCGTCTCGGCCACCACGATATGTTCTTCGCCGTCGCTTCCGGTATAATAATAGGCCGGAATGCGGTGGCCCCACCAGAGCTGGCGGCTGATGCACCAGTCCTGAATATTCTCCAACCAGACGCGATATG
>CAYQQG010000064.1:0-11365 GCA_964419535.1 uncultured Sangeribacter sp. | reverse complement strand
ATCCGGGGCACATCTGCGACCCGGAAATTAACATTTTTTGTGGGACGGGGTCTTATCCAGCCGGTTTAGGAAAAGGCGCATAAACGATTGATTTGCAGCTGCGACCCCGGCATTAACATTTTTTGTGGAAGGGAGTCTAAGTATATAAAGAAATGTGGTCTTGACATATAAATGGACTCTAAAAAGTCGAACTTAATAATATATGTATATTATCTGCGCCTGTAAGTCTTGAAAGCATAGCGAAGATTTCCGGCGCCGGTCATAGGCTCGGAAATCTCTGTCAGTTCCCATTCCTCTTCTGTTATTCGTGGAAACCAAGTGTCGGCGCCCTCCTTATTGTCATAAACGTGAGTGATCTCAATCCGGTCCAGATAAGGGAAAGTCTGTTTATAGACCTGTCCGCCGCCGATTATGAAAATCTTGTCCGCTCCGTCGGCCTGTCGGGCAATTTCGATAGCCTCTTCCGGAGTTTTGGCCGTCAGGCAGCCTTCTGATTCATAATCTGGATTTCGGCTGATGACGATGTTTGTTCGTCCCGGGAGCGGCTTGGGAAGTGAATCGCGGGTCTTGCGCCCCATTATGACCGGATGACCGGATGTCAGCGCCTTGAACCGCTTGAGATCTTCCGGAATTCGCCATAACAATTCATTCTTCATCCCGATCTCAAAATCATCACCTATCGCCACAATGGCGATAATTTCGCTATTTTTCATATTATTCATTTTTAAGTCTGAATTATTCTAGGGCTATGATGTGGCTCATTAATATTGAGTCAATGTCCGCGAATTTAATCAAATTTCTTTTAAAAAAAGCGAAAGTTGAGGAAAAATATGAAATATTTGAGAATGGTTTTGCATATTTAATTGACAATTTGAAACATTATTTAAGAGCACGTTGTTATATTTTTGAAAAACACATTGAGCAGAAACGTGGTTTCAGGCTCGGGGCTCCGAAAAGGATAGCTCAATTGTTGCAAACGAAGCTCACATTCCGGCTGCGGGTCAGAAATTATGAAATTCACTTTATATAAAAATTAATATTATGAAAAAAACACTAACAAAAGCTCAGATCAAGCAAGCTGTGGAAGAAGCATACGCTGAGTGTAAGGATATCAAGGGTGGTCTTAATGCCCATTATATCCCTTATCTTGCAAATGTGAATCCGGACCTGTTCGGAATCAGTCTCACCTTGCTTGACGGAACCGTCATCAGCGTCGGAGACACAGCCTATAAGTTTGGCATTGAGTCTGTCTCGAAAGTTCTCACCGCCATTCTTATCCTTAAGCAATATGGCGCTGAAGAAGTGCTTAAACAGATCGGTGCGGACGCAACCGGACTCCCGTTCAATTCGATCGCGGCTATCCTTCTTGAGAACGATCACCCCTCGACACCTCTTGTGAACGCAGGTGCTATCACGGCTTGCTCCATGGTGAAGCCTCAGGGTGATTCATGGGGAAAATGGGAAGCGATCATCAATAATTTCGAAACCCTTTGTGGATCCCGCGCCGAGGTGATCGACGAGCTTTATCGTTCGGAATCAGACACAAACTTCCAGAACCGTTCGATCGCATGGCTGCTTAAGAATTACAACCGAATCTATGACGACGTGCCTATGAGCCTTGACCTCTACACTCGCCAGTGCAGTGTCGGCATCACGGCCGAACAGCTCGCTATATGCGCCGCCACGATCGCCAACAAGGGTGTCAATCCCGTGACTAAGGTCGAGGCCTTCGCTCCGGAACTTGCTCCGAAGATTACGACTCTCATCTCATCTGTCGGATTCTATCAGCACACCGGCGACTGGATGTATACGAGCGGCATACCGGCAAAGACCGGAGTCGGCGGCGGCGTACTCGGTGTGATGCCCGGACTCTTCGGTGTCGCTGCGTTCGCTCCCCCATTGGATGATGCCGGCAACTCAGTCAAGGCTCAGGCTGCGATCAAGTCAATTATGAATAAGCTCGGCCTCGGAGTCTTCAACGGCGATACGGTAGAAATAATAGACTAAGCTCGCTAAACTCCCTATAATTATCAAAAATTTAAACTATAAAAAACACAATTATGCAAGTAAAAACAGGTAAAGGCACCATTTCGATGATTGTGGTGCTCGCTATATGGTCGCTTTCTTTGGCCGTCGATCTCCCGGGGCTTGCAGTGACACCGATTGAGGGCAGTCTCCGTCATATTTTCACGGACGCGACAGACCTCAAGATCCAGTTGCTCACAATGCTCCCCAATCTTGTAATCATCCCGTTCGTATTGCTTTCCGGTAAATTGTCGGAAACACGTCATAAGGTGTCGGTCATCGCGTTGGGTACGATTCTCTATCTCGTCGCCGGCGTGTGGTCAATCTTCGCCAATTCACTGACGGAACTTATCTGGCTCAGCTGTCTGCTCGGCGCCGGTTGCGGTCTTATTCTTCCGTTCTCGACCGGTCTTATCGCTGATGTCTTCACAGGCAAATATCGTGTGAAACAGATGGGTATCATCTCCGCTATCGGCAATATCGCCCTCGTATTGGCAACATTCGCAGTCGGTTATCTCGTAGCCGGTAATCTTGAGCACACATGGCACAGAGCATTCTTTGTATATCTCATCCCGTTGATCTCACTCGTCCTGATCCCGTTCCTGAACAAGATTCCGAAATCGGATTATGCCGCAACACCGGCTACAGCTTCTTCTAATTCAGCAGCTTCTGATTCTGCTTCTAAGACAGCTGCACCCGCTAAGACAGCAACGGCAACTGCGGATCCCAAGAGTGCGACTCCGTCGATCGCTGCCGGCAAGCGTCAGCAGCTCGATATCCCCACAGTTGATGCCGACGGTTTCTCCACTAAGGGCCAGAAGGTCAGCGGCGGCTTCTATATTGGCCGCACGCTCTGGCTGCTTCTCGCTTACTTCTTCTTCGTGTTCGCGACTTGTATTCCGTGCTATTATCTCCCGAACTTCGATTGGGTAAGCTCTGAGCAGGCTTCGACGATGACTTCGGTCTTCTATTTCGCAATGTTCGTAGTCGGCTTGGCTCTGACTCCGGTCATGAAGATGTTCCGCAAAACAACATTTATCGCTGCTTCGGCAATGATTCTCGGTGGCTTCGCGCTCTTCGTGTTCGTTCACCATTCGGCCGCCGTCTATATCATCGCTTGTGCCCTCTGCGGTCTCGGAAATGGTATCGCTCAGCCGATCTTCTATACCAAAGCAACTGAGGTCGTAACTTCTGAAAACAAATCGACACTTTCATTGGCTTACTTGCAGGTTGCAAACTATGTGGCAATCTCAATGGTTCCGGTAATCATCGGTGCCGGTGAGAAGATCTTCCACACGACTTCAACAATGTTCCCGTTCATCTTCGTCGGAATCGCATTCGCAGTCGTTTTCATCATCACAATTCTCCGCAGCCGTCACTTCGTCTTCGGTATGTCAAAGAATTATTATTAATCAATTTATTTAGTAACTTTAAAACATTTATATTAACTCATTATCCGCATCCCGGGCGGATGCGGATAATATAAAAATTCAAAAAATTATGGAAAACACAGCAAAACCCAGAGTTCTGATTATTTATACCGGCGGCACGATAGGCATGGTGGAGACACCTGATGGTCTTCAGCCCTTCGATTTCTCTCATCTTATGGACAATGTCCCGAAGATCGGTAATCTCGGATATGAGATCAAGAGCGTGCAGTTCCCGCAGCCTATCGATTCCTCCAATATGAATCCGGCTTACTGGGGACAGATTGTCAAGGACATCGCCGACAATTATGATGATTTCGACGGTTTCGTCGTGCTTCACGGAACGGACACAATGGCCTATACGGCTTCGGCACTTTCATTCATGTTGCGCAATCTCCGCAAACCGGTTGTCATCACAGGCTCTCAGCTCCCGATCGGAGCCGTGCGTGAGGACGGAACGGAGAATCTTATCTCCGCAGTCGAGGTTGCCGGAGCCAAGGATGAGAACGGCGATCCGATGATTCAGGAGGTTGTAATTTCGTTCCAGGATTATATCATTCGCGGTTGCCGCGCGACGAAGTTCACTTCGACAGGTTTCGATGCCTTCAAGAGCTTCAACTATCCGGCCCTCGGTGATATTGACCTTCATATCACCTATAACGAGCCTTATCTGATGCGTCACGACACGAAACTTCCTCTGGAGCCTTTCTACAATATGGATCCGAGCTTGCTCGTTCTCTGGCTCTATCCGGGTATTACGGAAGAGGTTGTCAAAGCTCAGCTTGCGACCCCCGGAATCAAGGCTGTCGTGCTCCGCACGTTCGGCGCCGGCAATGCTCCTACCGAGAAATGGTTCCTCGATGCGATCACTGATGCCGTCAACCGTGGCTTGATTGTCTATAACGTCACTCAGTGTCTCAACGGCGGCGACGAGCAGAAGCGTTATTACACCGGAGACATGCTTTCGAAGGCCGGCGTAATCACCGGTTTCGACATCACAGCCGAAGCAGCGATCACCAAACTTATGTATCTGATCGGCAGTGGCTACACCTCCGACGAAATCCGCAACTATCTGCAGGTTTCAATGGTAGGCGAACTCAGCGACTGACCTGTTTTTAAGAATCCATCTCGAAATTTCTTGAGATGTTTCTAACTTGCATTATCAAAACCCTGCGGGGCGTGCCGGATTTCCGGCGCGCCCCGCATTTATTTATTGTATCGATATTAGATACCTCTATAATTGAGAGGCATTTAAGAATACATTACATTTTATAGTGATATGAACTATCTTAAGAAGTAAGAGGAACCTTTATAAATAATAATTATATTATGTACTGATCGTGGATCAACTTTTTTCCCTGATATATCATAACACTCGTTTATATCAAGTTCATCCAAAGTTATTTCTTTGATTTCGTCCAAAATATTTTCATCCTTTACTACCACACTATAGACTTTTTCACCTTCTTCAGGCACACATGCATCTCCGTTTTTTTTACAAAATTTTATTCCACATAGACGGATGTCATATACTCCACTTTTAATCGAATTGTCTGCAATTATTCCTATTGTCAGCAATTCATCAAGATGATTTCCATTTCTGTCAAAAGTGGTTAAATTGTCATTATCTTTGGAATCACCAATAATCCGTAAATCCACACCATTTAGGAGATTACATGAAACTGAATGCGTTTGGGTTGCACGGTTACTTAGAAATATGTCATTAACCATTATGTTGTCATTCATTAACTGATTTATATGAAATCCTTCTGGAAGAATGAAATTCATATTGAAGGCAGTGAAGGCTTGATTTTCACTATTTTTTTGGTAAACTTTTATATAGTTAACAGTTTCTCCATCAGCAATAATAGGTTCTTGAAAATCAGCCCAAACAATTAGGTTATTGGTTTTTACGACATCATATATTGCAGATGCGTTTAGCGTAAAGCCAAACAACATCAACAATATACTTAAACTCTTAATTATGATTGAACTTTTCATCATTGCTTGCTTTTTTCTTTTTGCGACATGCAAATGTTTCTAATGGCTATCACATCTTGTACATCTATGACACCATCAAAATTCACATCCGCATTCTCATGGATGATCATGATAGATTTATCCAAATAGTAACTTCGAACTATCTCAATGTCATTCGTATCAATAAGGCCATTACCGTCAGCGTCACCTAAAAGTGCATTTAATGATGAAATATTTTGACGGTTTCCGGCTTTGTCTACGGCGACCACAGCGAATTTTGCATTTGCCAATTCTTCAGGTGTTGAGAATTCGATATGTGATTCAGTTTGTCTTGCCATAGCGAGATACCACTCCTTTGAATTTGACGATTGAACGTATAAATCATAATAGGCAATTCCTGAACCTTGATCTTCACATTCAACATCAAAGGCATAACATTCACCATTATACTCATATATATTTACTATGCGGGCGCGGGGTGGCGAATAATCCGTAGTATTTTTCCACTCTGGTGTAATAACCGGTGAATTGTCATCGAAAATGATAGAAGCACTATTACTAAAAGTTAAACCATGGGCTATACCTTCTTTTAACTTTATCGCATAAGTTATAGTTCCTATTCCTGATTTTGTATCACTATTTACAGGTAAGAATCCCTGTAAATAATTATCAACCGGGTCAAGTGAGATTGGGTCAAGTGAAGTGAAACTCCATTTGATAGTTCCTGACTCAATATCAAAGTTCTGTTTGACTTCAACCAAGCACTGAATATCAGGACGCATATCCACCGTTGTGACAAAGTTTTGTCCGGTTGGAAGATCAATAGTTCGTTGCCCTATTTCTATTTTTGTTGTTTCAAAAGACTCCGTATCAAATATATATGAATCGAGTCGATTTTCAACACAGACATAACTTGCCGAAGCATTTGCCAATTCAGGATCATTTTCAAATTCAACGGTATAGTATATTTTGTCTATATCCAATCCAATATAAGGACCTCCACAAGGATCCGTGTAACCGGTTATCATATTAGGATCGTATGCTATGAAGCATTCCAATTCATGTCGAAGAGGCATAGGATTAGAAGAATTAGCATTTCTTCTAATGAAACCCCGTAAATATTTTGCCCACTCAGGCGTGTCAAATGCATCATCAAATATATCTTCAGGAGATTTCGCTCTCGCTAACTCAGCTTTTCCTTGAAGATAATAATACTTAAGATCAGCGGCTTCCGGACCTATATTTTCAAATCCTCCATACATGAGATCAACATTGTGCAGTTTCTCACTAAGGGTAGCGCCAGGGATATGCAAATTTTCCAAGGCGATATAACTGTGCATTGCGGCTCCTGAATTCACAATCCCCGCTCCGGCTTCGCCTATTCCTTGTGCTATTTTTGCAGCTCTATCGGCATAATTAGTCGGTCCCTCTAAGGGCTCATAGCAGCCTACAATATCCGGACCATAATCACGCATGAATTCAAGAACTCTATTGTCATTAGAGGGCGCTCGGTGAATTGGATATTCTCTTTTATTATTGAATTCATTCAATGCTGTGCTTATATAAGCAACTGTTTTAAGGTCTAAAAGATTGGAATATGCTATAGGCATGGAATTCAGAGAATCCTTAGGTGTTCCGAGAATTGTTTGGATTTCCTCATTATATGGTGTACCGGCCCAGGCATATAAGCCCACCTTTTTATGAGCCTCTGATATCACCCCTACTTTCAAAGTCCGTTTCTCATGGGGTTGAAGATACGTCAGAATTAGAGGAAAATAAAGACCATCTACACCTGTTCCTAAAATGTTGTCAGATTCATACCATGGAATATGTTCAAGGTCAACATCATATCCCAATAAATCGCGCATATAGAATATGTATCCATTTGTTCCGCCATCACGTTCACAAGCAATGTTAAAAGGAATTCCCCAACAAGGAATATCACTATCATTTGTGATGGTAATATCCACCATATAGGGAGTGCTTGCCTTTTTAGAAGGAATGACCTCAACCTTTAACTTGGATTTGCTGACCGTGTCTAAGATTGATAAGATATTATCTTTTCTTATTTCTTGTTCTTCTCCCGAAAGGCGATTCTTTACCTTAGCAATTATTGAATATGAACCCAAAGGCATATCTTCACTGATATTCAACACATACGCGCCGTTGTATTTATTTAAAAGAGAATTTATTTGAAGTGGTATACACGTCCCGCTTCCATTGTCAATTTTAATTTCAGTCACTTCATCTAAGCCATTCCCAAAAATATCCAATACGGCAACTTTTGATTTATTCGAAATGGTAGAAGGCGTAACAGAAAGAATGGAATTCCTTGGAATATGATTAAAATTTAATTTTAAACTACTTTTGTTAGGGGAGGCGATATCATGTAATGAAAGATAATATGCCCCCTTTTCCAGTAGAGTGCAAGTTGAAATTGATTGAGCGGCAGCGCCCTTTTTAGCAATAATTTTTTCACCAGTCGGAGAGAATACCTCATACATGGCATTTTGGGTTAGATTTATTGCAACACTATCTCCAATTTCTCCTTCAAATCGATACCATTTAATATCATTATTTTCTATCTTCCCAACGGATTTGTATTCACATGAACTCAATAATTCTATTTCATTAGCCTTAATTCTGCGAATTGATCTTGGATCAGAATATGATTGTGTGATTGTTTGCGAGAAGCGGCCTGAATTATCCATTGCCCATAAGTTGAAATTATTTCGCGATGTCATAATGACATCTTCTCCTTCTGTTCCGAAGTCAAAAGAAGAAGTTTGCAAAGGATATACATCGGCTTCTAATAGGCTCATAAGATTATAGGGTGTTACCGGGCTCGGTAATTGTATGTTTTTGCAATTTTCCGTATCATTATTGAACCAATAACAATAGTTAGAAATTGCAGAACCTCCCTCAGGCAGTTTTATAAAAAATGCAGAAAAAGGCGATATAATGGTATTGTCTTCATCAGATGTTAGATAGATTGTGAGTTGATGCAATCCATTGGTTAGATCTGTCATATCCAGATCAA
This sequence comes from uncultured Sangeribacter sp., assembly GCA_964419535.1. Classification (GTDB taxonomy): domain Bacteria; phylum Bacteroidota; class Bacteroidia; order Bacteroidales; family Muribaculaceae; genus Lepagella. The sequence continues at coordinate 2,893 of CAYQQG010000064.1, read as the reverse complement.
AATGAATCATTCCATTGTCTTGAGGACTGCAACTATAACGTTTTGACTTATCATTATCTACTATGGCATAACAGTTCAGATTTTGTCCGTCTCCTATTAATGCAGTTTTCACAAAATATGATGTGGTGGATGAGATTACGGTCTTAGAACCTTCCAGTATAAGGTCAATAACCAAACTGTGGAAACCTTCCGGGATATCTGACATATCCATTTCAAATTCTGCCACTCCATTTTTAAAACTACAATCAAGATATTTTGTAATATTATTATCGATATGTACGTGACAATTTATATGGTTGTTGACAAACGAACCATATTTTATAAAATACGATTGCATTGGAGGCGTAATCGTGCTATCAGGCAAAATGGCTACATGTTTTAATACGTGTAGCCCGTCATCAAGTGATGACATATCTATAAACGATTCAATATTTTTATCATTATAAATTATTGGGTTAGATGAGTTATCTACCCAAAGATAATGAGTATATTGATCATTAGAAAATAAGTCAAAGTATACTGATAACGTTGCCAATAGAAAAATTATCTTTTTCATAATTGGAGATTATCAGAATTTAATCTTCAGCTTTAATTTCTATATCTACACTAAGTTTTCCATCGGCTGTAGTTTTTGAACCGACATTGAATTTCGTTATTCTGGGACGACTTGTTGCGGGTGTGAACGGAAGATTTCCACCATATATTCCTACCACCTTCCCGTCTGTGCCCTTTATGTCGTCCATAGCACTTGAGAGTTGATAAAAGGTGTCATTATCGAAAATCCCGTCTGACTGACTCAAGAATTTGTTGCCGCCTTGATTGGCCATATATTTGGTGGATTTAGCAATAATGCAATTATTCAAAGTGCATGAGGCTTCAACAGTCGCAGAATATGCACTCTTTTGTTCCATAATAAGCACGGAATTTATTAGGTGCGCATATCCGATGCCAGCACCCGATGTTATCACACAATTTGTAAATTGGGAAACCTTGTTTTTATCATTGCGGAAATTAAATTGTTTTGTGATTACACTATTCACAAAATTCATAGAATATTTGTCAGTATTTGTGGGATCGATTTCACTGATTACGCAATGCAGGAATTTGAAATCATTCCATTGTCCTTTTACCCGGTTGTTAGCATAAAGTTTTTGAATCTGACATTTGTTTACAGTTAAGCCATCGCTTTGACCGATGGATACATCTCCATTAAAATAGATGCCTTCCAAACTTAGATTTCCGGGGGTCGATTCCGGAATATCGATAGAAAGATTCCCCAAAATCACTGTGGGAATTTCATTGTCATTAATCCCGGGAACGGTTATGCCTGCGCCTCTTATGGTTAGATTTTTCTCAATATCGGCAGCCTCAAACGCACCGCTGGAAAGACTGATCACATCACCGTCTTCAGCTTCTTCCATCGCATCTATAAAGGCTGTTGAGGAATAATAGTTTGTGATAGTGCCCTTGTGAAGGAGAGTAGCCATTTGGGAGGATTGGGCATAGACGCTTGTAAGAGTAATGGCTACACTAAAGAGAAACATTAAAAATCTCATCTTAGTTTCGGATTTGATGTATCTCAGGCTCCCACAGATACGATTATAAGTTTTATTTTATATGAAAAGACGTGGAACCTGCATCGGTGCTTGTCTTCCGAACACAGGCTCTCGCATTGCCTTTACAGATAAGACAAGCAACGCAGAGCCCACGCCGATATGAGAGTAGGTTACACACTTTGCGTAGCAATAAAAGCATAGCAATGTATGTACTTACAGATACATATCAGTGAACGCTCACCGCTGCTTAGTCCTGATCTGTATTGAATTTGCGAGATTCGTGTCCGTCAGGAACAAAGTATTGATAAACGCCTTTTCAAAAGTTCACTGTCCGACATCGGGATTATCATTCGTTAATTATGAAGGAAGATATGTTCTTATCCCAATACCGAATAGTCTTGATACTGCAAAATTAGCTTTTTTTTCTTATTTTACAAATTTTTATATGTTATATTGTATTCATTTCAAATCAAAAATGAACCCAAATCTCAAATAACAAGTGCAAAAGATATTGCCAACTGTTATCGTTGCTCTATACGCTCCTGAATAACTCCTGTAATTGACATATTTTTGAAATTAGTTCATCGTATGGCATTTCATCGCCATAGATCATGGATTTTTGCATTGCGTCATAGTCCTTGCGCCATTCTGACTCAATTTTTTGGGGCGGAATTAGTAAAATACGTTGTCGGATATCAGGGGTATAATCCACTCCCCGAATTGAAGTAAATACTTCTCTATGATGCCGAATAGTCTCCCAAAGGTCTGCATTGTCGACTGCTGATAATATTTCTTTGTGAGTCATAAGGTGTTCAAGATCATACAGATGTCTCGATTTCCGATTGGCCTTCATTCCCATTTCTGTAGTAAAAAGTTCATGAAGAAGAAATGCTTTTTCCAGAAAAGTCTTTTGTGGGACAGCACAGGTAATCATAGGATTCGCTATGCTCGTTTTAATTTCACTGTTTTCTGAGATCATGGACTTGACAGTTGCCTGAGATGTCGGCTCGAATAGCGAACGAGCACCAACCTCAAGCAACACTTCTGGGCGAAGGTATCCATCACCTATATCAAAAACTGATTTGTACGCAACATGAATTTTTCTTGGTTCCGGATATGTACCATCTCCTTTTCCATCAGGTTCTGGAATAACATCACAATATTGGTCAAGATTATATTGGATCAATGATTCCGTTATATCCGTGGATAGTTTATCTCTTACAAATAGAGATGACTCCTTTCGCAACTTTTTGAGTTGCTTCTTTGTGAGATCTCCTTCCAACCCAAATAATGAACGGTCTATAGCAAGATCTATATCTTCGGAAAATCTATGGATG
>CAYQQG010000063.1:3273-11589 GCA_964419535.1 uncultured Sangeribacter sp. | reverse complement strand
CTATCCTTCAGGGTCTCGCCGCTCCTGTGAACGACCTTTCACGTGGCGCCACAGTCGACGACATCGTCAACACAATTATCGTTACCTGCAATCAGGCAATCGGCGAAAAGAAAGCATAAAATTAATCATAATTCAGTGATATTCTCTTAATTTGCAAGAGAATATCGCTGAATTTAAACTTTTTTCCTAAAAATATGAAAATTCTTGTGCTCAACTGCGGAAGCAGCAGCGTGAAATATAAACTGATCGAATCAGATTCAAAAGAGGTTCTCGCCGAAGGCGGCGTTGAGAAAATCGGGCTTCCCGACTCATTCCTTAAATTCAAGCGTCCCGACGGTTCGAAAGAGACAATCGTCGTTTCAATGCCTGACGCAAAGGAGGCTGTCCGTCAGGTGCTGAAAGTTCTCACCGATGAGAAGGAGGGTGTGATCAAGAGCTTCGACGAAATCCAGGCTGTGGGTCACCGCGTGGTGCATGGTATGGAGAAATTCAACAAGTCTGAGCTCATCACTCCCGAAGTGATAGAAAAAGTCAAGGAATGCTATCCCGTGGCTCCGCTCCACAATCCCGCCAACATCACGGGCATTGAAGCCGTAAGCGAGATTCTTCCTGAAGTTCCGCAGGTGGCTGTTTTCGACACGGCTTTCCACCAGACCATGCCGGCAAAGGCTTATATGTATGCTCTGCCTTACGAGGATTATGAGAAATATGGCGTGCGCCGCTATGGCTTCCACGGAACTTCCCACCGCTATGTTTCACGCCGCGCTTGTGAATTCCTCGGCCTCCCCTACGAGAAAGAGCGCATCATCACCTGCCACATCGGCAACGGCGCTTCTATCACGGCGATAAAGGATGGCATCAGCATTGACACGTCAATGGGCCTCACCCCGACAGAGGGTCTGATGATGGGAACACGCTGTGGCGACGTCGATCCCGGCGCATTGGTATATCTTATGAAGTGTCTCAACCTCGACGCCGACGGCCTTATGAAGCTCATCAACAAGGAGAGCGGAGTGGCCGGTGTTTCAGAAATCTCGAGCGACATGCGTGATATCGAAGACGCAATGGCCCGAGGCGAAGAGAAGGCCATACTGGCAATGGATATGTATGAATACCGAATCCTGAAATATATCGGCGCCTACACGGCTGTTCTCGGTGGCGTCGATGTTATCGTCTTTACGGGCGGAGTCGGTGAGAATCAGATTTCGACCCGCGAAAAACTCTGCAAGCAGCTTGCATATCTCGGAATCACTTTCGACGCCGAGGCAAACAAGGCGCGCGGGAAAGAGGTTGAGATTTCAGGCAAGGACTCAAAAGTGAAGGTTGTTGTCATCCCGACTGACGAAGAAATGATGATTGCGCGCGACACAGCTGAAATCGTTTCAAAATAATAAATAGACAATCTCGGGGACGCGATTCCACGCGAATGGATAATCGCGTCCCCGAATTTTCAAATTACTTACTCCTCACTCCTCACTTCTCACTCATAACTCATAACTCCTCATTCCCTAATTCCTTAGAAAGATGTTGCTCGAAGTCTTATGGAATGCCGATCCGATTCTTTTCACGCTCGGCCCTTTCACTGTCAGGTGGTATGGACTGATGTTCGCCATCGGATTCTTTATCGGCTATCAGATCGTAGCCTCAATGTTCAAACATGAAGGTGCGCCTGAGAAATGGCTCGGCATTCTGCTGGCCTATCTGGTTGTCGGAACGATTGTCGGTGCCCGGCTCGGTCATGTGTTCTTCTACGAATGGGACTTCTATTCGCAACATCCGGGTGAAATAATCAAAGTTTGGAATGGTGGCCTCGCGAGTCACGGCGGAGCAATCGGCAATATAATCTCCATTCTGCTGTTCTCGTGGTTTGTGAGTAAGAAAGCACCGTCATGGACATTTGACAAGGTCGTGGTTGCGGTTGCGCTCGTCGCCGGTCTGATCCGTCTGGGCAACCTGATGAACTCTGAGATATACGGAGGGCCGACAAATCTTCCGTGGGGATTCGTATTCCTGCGAAACGGAGAGACAGTTGCGTGTCACCCGACGCAACTCTACGAGGCCGGATGTTATTTCATCCTGTTCGGGCTGCTAATGTGGATGTATTGGAAGCGCAATGCCGAAGAACGCCCGTGGCTGTTGACCGGAGTCTTCTTCGTATGGGTGTTCGGATGCCGCTTCCTGATAGAATATGTCAAGAACGTCCAGGTTGGTTCCGAATACGAGCTCATAGCACGGTGCGGCATGAATATGGGCCAGATCCTGAGCATCCCCTTTATTCTTCTCGGCATCGTCCTGATCGCAATCGCCATGATCCGCCCTCGCCAACATTGGGACTTCCCCAACCGCTTCCCCCCGGAACCGGACACGAAATCCCGCAAATAGATCTGCGGGTGTTAAGAGTCGGTATAAACACCTGATGACGTTTGTTTCTCAAACACAGAGCCCATTTCATAAAACTTAAATGAAATGGGCTCTTAATCTATTTTGTATAAAGTTTGAGGGCTTCAGAAGCCGGAATCACAATCGGTTGACCATTGGAGTCTGTAATAACAACTGTCTCTCCGAGTTTGGCTTTGCGCTCGAGCATAGACTTTGTTGAGCGTTTCATCGCTTCTCTTAAATTAGTATAAAGATTTATTTTTTCTTGTTCTGACATGATTCCTTGATTTGCTTAAATTTTATAGAATTAACAATTTCATTGGCTAATACAATCGGATTTTGATCAAAACTATTATCGTATAAAGACCAATAATCCACGACAGGAGCGAAGATATTGAAGAGATTTTGAAGGCCGAGCCAATATCGGCGATGAATAACATCCTTTGGAATGTTGTGCCCACCGGAGGCTACTCTCGCAGCAACTCGCATTTCAGCCATTTCCGGCGAGGGCAACCAGAAGAACAGCAGCGTCACAGTATATCCTTTTTCTTTTGCGCGTGCAATCAACGACTTGTAAGAACGCGTGGCTAAAGTTGTTTCGATAGCAAAGGTTTTATGCTGTTCTAAAAGGATATCTATCCTGCGGAGCATCAGTTTGCCGGCTTCAATCGCCATTTCCTCCGGATGGAAAGGGGAAAGACCTTTAGCAATCTCATCCGCATTGACAAATTCCTCACATTGAAGCACTTCGGGAAGTACTGTCATAGATGCAGTTGTCTTCCCGGCACCGTTGCACCCCGCTATGATATAGAGGTTTGGCTTCATGCGATTATTATTACACTAACTTATGCAATTGATTAATGTTTTGCAAAGGTAATCATTCAATTCAACTTTATCAAGCAATCACCCCCAAACTCAAAATATTTTTTGACTTAAACACTAAATTTCCGAATTCAAGTATATTTTTATCTAAAGGTATTCTTATGCGAATAAAAACCACACATGAAATCCTTTTGAGGAAATCCATGTGTGATTTTCAAACTTTTGGTGTATATAAATATGAATACTTTGGAGATTATTTTATTTCACTGCAATCTTTTTCACCTTATTTCCTTGTCGGACGATATAGATTCCCGGATCAAGTCTTTCTTTTGAATCTCCGACATATACCCCGTTAAGGTTAAAGATCTCAATACTTTCGGAGTCGCAGAAGTCATCAGAGTAGATTTCATCAACTCCTGACTCATAGTCCTCTTTGATTTTGATAAAATTTGACCACCCGAGGGCTGATTCATACTTGGCCTTACAATTTTTTGGTACATGCAGAGTAACTGAATTCAGATCGCAATTGACAAAGGCATAATATGATTCAAAAGACTCATTACTCCACCCATTATCAAGTTTGGGTGGTGTTGTTGCTTCACAATAGACGTCAGTTAGAGCCTTACAATTTGCAAAAGAGTAGCCCGGGATTTTTGTCATATGTCTGGTTAAATAAACCCTTTTTAGCCTATAGCAATATTGAAACCAACGACCGTCTGTAAACCCATAATAATAAGTTGGAAACGTGACGGACTCAATACTTTTACATCCATAGAAGGCGGCAAAATTCATTCTAATACCCTCCGGAAGCATTAAATCAACTACTTTTTCGTTGTTTAAGAAAAGATCTGCTCCTAAACATAAGGGTTGTGCTGCTGAATTATCCTGGAATTCAATATTACACCATTTTTTCAGATCTGTGATATAAACAGATTTGATAGAAGTTAACCAAAATGCATCTCCAAATATCTTCTTTACTGAGCTTGGTATAGAAATACATGTCAAATTACTACATCCATAAAAGGCGCTATTCTCAATGGTTGTGATTGTATTTGGAAGATTAATATTAGTTAGTTCTGAGCATTTGTAAAAAGCGTTTGCTCCTATCTGTACTACATTATAGATATTGTTTCCAATTTTTACAGAAGACGGAATGTCAATATTTCCATGATATTGTCCTAAATTTGGAGCAATCAATTCTACGGTTTTATCTTTTTCAGAAAGAATATTGTAGTTAAGGATCGGTGTTACTGTTTTAACTGTGTAATTGCATGTTAGAACTTCCCCGGCATTTCCTGAAGAGTCATAGGCACGAGCTTTTAGAGAGAATGAATCGTTTAATGTAATATACGATGTATATTTCGGCGAAGATGAGGTTGGAGTTGTTCCGTCAGTTGTGTACCGAATTGTTGCACTGTTTTGAGATGCAGTTAGATATATTTTAGTTCCTTTATCGTATGTACCTGAGGAAGGAGAAGCTGAAACAGTGATAGGAGTATTCCTAACTGTGTAATTGCATGTTAGAACTTCCCCGGCATTTCCTGAAGAGTCATAGGCACGAGCTTTTAGAGAGAATGAATCGTTTAATGTAATATACGATGTATATTTCGGCGAAGATGAGGTTGGAGTTGTTCCGTCAGTTGTGTACCGAATTGTTGCACTGTTTTGAGATGCAGACAGATATATTTTAGTTCCTTTATCGTATGTACCTGATGAAGGAGAAGCGGAAACTGTGACAGGGGTATTTTTAACAGTATAATTGCATGTTAACACCTCTCCGGCATTACTGGAAGAGTCATAGGCCCGGGCCTTTAGGGTGAAAGAATCGTTTAGTATAATATAAGACGAATATTTTGGCGAAGATGAGGTCGGAGTTGTCCCGTCGGTCGTATACCGAATTGTTGCACTGCTTTGAGATGCAGACAGATATATTTTAGTTCCTTTATCGTATGTACCTGAGGAAGGAGAAGCTGAAACAGTCAATGGCATATTATTTTTTACTGTAACATACACAGCATCAGTATTACCGTTGTCAAGTTTAACGTGTATGTATGTACTACCAACTGAGTTTGCACGCAATTTTGCAGTATTTTCGTTTGAATCTATTATCTCAACTATAAAGTGGTTGGATGAAGACCATGTGTATTTCCCAGAATATTTAGGATTGCCGGGGGTGGCGACTACATCTTGTGTTTCATACAAATTCATATCCATAGAAAGCGGTAAGGAAACAGTACTCTCCGATCCATCATCTGCCACATATATTTTCCAATCGATGACATCCTTATTCATTCCCGAAGAGGTGGTGTTGTCCTTATAATACCAAACGGTAGCTTGTATCACAGAACCTTTAGGACAAGGACCAATCGCTTTGAATTTTGCTTTTGTTGAGTAGTAGTCTACGTCCACAGTTTCAAATACAGACTTGTCGTAAGTCCAAAATACAACATCTAAGTTTTTATAATTCCCCCCATCGATAGTAAATGTATCACCTACGTTTACTTCAAAAGAGTCCTTATAGACTGCTTTACACACGGATTGACCACAAACAAATAAAAGCAATAAGAAAAGGATTTTTTTCATGATGTGGAATCTTTGCCGTCGGACCTTCTCGTCGGATTTTGATTGGTTTATATACAGAATACGTGAGGTCTGTACCTTTTGCCCGTTCCACTGCTTGAGGCTCTGGAATGCCCGGTAAAGTAGAACGAGCAAACTTGCAGAGGCCTCACGCAGAATATGATACAAGTCCTCAAATGGACACTCTCGTGCCATTAAGAACTGAATAAACATATCCACATAAGTCATCTACTGTTTGCTGCATTCCTGACTTTACCAAAGAAATTTTCCAGATTTCAAGCAGTCAAGAAAGAGCGTCGAGTAAACGCATCCAAAATTTGAATATACCCTCCCGCTTTTGCCCTTACCGGACCTCTGCGAGCGGTATGCATCGCAAAGTTATAAAAAATCTTTTAATTTGCAAAATAAATCTTTTTGATTCAAGATGTTGATTCAAGATGTGTTTCTTGAGATAAAAATCTTAAGTCTGATTTATCTCAAGTTCAAAATCGATCTTGTGGAACAAATTTGCAATTTAAAAAGAAATTTTTTATTTTTGCGTTATAATAGTTGACCTTTATGAGTAAAAAAGTCAAGAGAACACCGCGATATATGAATCTGTTGACCGATTACGCTTTTAAACGCGTATTTGGTTCAGAACGCAACAAACCGGTGCTTATAAAATTTCTCAACGCGGCGCTGAACGGTAAGGAAGATATTGTTGACGTTGAATTTCGGGATAAGGAAATGCTTCCATTTGTCTAAGACGGCAAAAGAATGATATTCGACATATATTGCACTACTTCAAATGGATCTCACATTATTGTTGAAATTCAACGAACCCTACAACCTTCATTTTCCAATCGTGCTTTGGCTTATTGCTCTCAAAGCATTGTCAAACAGATACTCAAGGGACAACGTTATAACTTTGAAAAAGTCTATGGAATATTTATAATGAATTTTCATTTGGTTGACGCGCCACCGCGACTCATCAGAAGAATTTCCCTTATAGACGAACAGACACACGAGATTTTTTCAGATAAGCTCCACATGATTTTCTTTGATTTGAAAATGATGAAACGAAAAAGTTTGGAGACTTGTAAGAATGATATAGAAAGAAGATTGTTTTTGATTAAAAATATGGAGAAGATGGAAGAGAGACCGAAACAATATCCGATGTATGATGACATGTTTGAGGCTGCCGATATGACTTATCTTTCAAACGAAGAGGTGGTAACATATAATGCGTCCAAGATGAAACTCGAAGATGACCGTCAAGGGTTGCTTTATTATGGGGAGCAGCAACACCGAAAAGGCGTCGAAGAAGGGATGGAGAAAGGGATAGAGAAAGGGATGGAGTAAGGGATGGAGAAAGGGATGGAGAAAGGAAAGATAGAGGGAGAAAGAAGCATACTTCGCCAAATAATTCAGAAACTCAAAAAGAGTGGAATGTCATTGGTAGAAGTTGTGAACACTATTGACTTTCCAAAATCTGAAATAGAAATGCTTTGGGATTAGAGTACAATTATAGGAATAATACATATTAAATTGAGGCGCAAATTGAAATATTATATTAATGTTAGAGCCCATCGTTGTAATGGGCTCTAACTGTTTGTATGTGTGATAAGTGGGAATGTCTATATGAGTAATGTCTAACTGTCGTAGCGGGTCGGATCGGGGAGGCCGGCGAGTCGGAAGGCTTCGCGACGTTCGACGCATGTGCCGCAACGGCCGCAGTGGAGTTCACCACCTTTGTAACAGCTGTATGTCAGTGAGTAGTCGACACCTATACGTCCTCCGATTGCGGCGATTTCGGCTTTGGTTAGTGACGTGTAGGGGGCGAAAATAGCGACATGGTCGTATGTGCCTTCTTCCATCGCTTTGCTCATGGCCTTGACGAATCCGTCTCTGCAATCGGGATAGATCGCATGGTCACCGCCATGATTTGCAAGCATGACGAATTTCAATCCTCGGCTCTCAGCCAATCCGCACGCCACACTCAACATTATGCCATTACGGAAAGGGACGACCGTACTCTTCATGTTTTCATCGTCATAGTTTCCTTCCGGAATTGCGTCGGCACCGGAAAGCAGAGAACTTTCAAAATATTCCCCCATGAACTTCAGAGGAATAACAAGGTGCTCAATGCCGAGCAACTCGCAATTTTTGCGTGCACATTCAATCTCGCGGGCGTTATGATTCGACCCATAATCGAAGGTCACTGCCAACGCTATACGGTCCTTATATTCGTGCATAAGCGTCACTGAATCCATGCCTCCGGAGACAACAACTATACTGTCCTTTGCCATGATCACATATTTCTTAATTTGGCTCTAAGAGTCCATTTAATGAATTTGGCTCTTTATAAAATTTTTATGAAACGGCGACTTAAAGAGATCTGAGCTGATAGGCCTTTGTGTTTTCGCTGAAAGCGGCCAATCGGCGTGCTTTCTCAAGATCTTTATGCTCCGGATCGCCATAGTTTGCGAAGGAGAAGATGCTGATCCCGCCGCGCGGTATAAACAGTCCCCTGACCTCAATAAATCTCGGATCCAT
>CAYQQG010000063.1:0-3263 GCA_964419535.1 uncultured Sangeribacter sp. | reverse complement strand
GACGCAATCTTCATGGAAATCGCCATGGTTGCGGAAAGAGAAGAGATAGAGCTTCAGGCTTTTACTCTCAACCATTTTCTGACGTGGAATATAGGATATGTATATATGGCCAAAGTCTGGTTGGCCCGTTTTTGGACACAGTGTTGTGAACTCCGGGCAATCAAAAGTGACAACGTATTCATTGTCCGGATGTTTATTGTCGAAAGTTTCGAGAAGAGCGGGGTTATAATCAGTCGGGTATTTCACACCCTGATTTCCTAAGAGTGAGAGGGTTTCAAGTTCTTTATCGTTGCGCATTATTCTTCAGAAAAATGTGGTTGCCACTCATGTGGCTTTAAATATTATTTTCCTAAAATTGTATTTAGGAAAACACCATTGTAATAAGAAAAATTAAAAAGGTCTCCGGATTTCAGAGACCTTTTTTAATATAAATGTGCCCCTGGCTAATTATGCTTTGGCAGCGGCTTTTTTAGTCGTTTTGCGAGTGCGTTTTGGTTTCGCCGGTGCCTCGTTGACACCGTCGGAAACGCCGACAAGATTGCCGTCGATCATAATGCGTCCGCAATATTCGCATACGATCACTTTCTTGTGCATCTTGATTTCAAGCTGACGCTGAGGCGGAATCCGGTTGAAGCAGCCGCCGCAAGCCGAACGCTGGACAGTCACGATTCCAAGACCGTTGCGAGCGTTTCCGCGGATCCGTTTGAAAGCGGCGAGGGTATAAGGATCAATCTCAGTTTCAAGAGCCTTGGCCTGAGTGCGAAGATCCTCTTCCTGAGCGCGTGTCTCACTCACGATGCTTTCGAGTTCAGCCTTTTTCTCTTCAAGAATATGTTCCTGATCGGCAAGTTCAAGTTTAGCTTTCTCGATGTCCTGCTGTTTCTGTTCGATTTTGGCGTTTGCCTCACGGATATTCTTCTCAGCGAGTTCAATTTCAAGATTCTCAAACTCTTTCTCTTTTTCAAGAAAAGCATATTCGCGGTTGTTGCGGACATTATTGATCTGCTCTTCGTAGCGGGCTATTTTCTGACGGCGGTCAGCGATTTCCTGATTTTTGACTTCACAGTAATTGCCGGCTTCTGCGATTTCATCCGTAAATTTCTGGATTCTGGTCTGGTAACGGATAATTTCATCCTCGAGGTCTTTCACCTCATTAGGGAGCTCGCCGCGAAGGAACTTTATGCGGTCGATTTCCGAGAGGAGTGTCTGCAGCTTGTAGAGCGATTTCAAGCGTTCTTCAACGCTGCGTTCTTTTTCGGATTTCTTTTCTGCCATTTTATTTTGATATAAGATTTTTTCTAATTAATGAAATGCGTGTAAGTGATGAAGTATGAATCGGACCGATCATACGTAAGCAATCGGATTTGTTTCTGATTCAGCGAAATATATAACGCATTCCGGGAATTTCTCTCTGATGATGCGTGAAAACAGCTTTTTGCTGCACAGTTCGCTCTCATAGTGTCCGATGTCGGCCAGAAGAATCGCATAGCCGAAAGAAGTAAAGTCATGATACTTGAGGTCACCTGTCAGAAGTGCGTCGGCTCCGGCTTCAATCGCGTCACGGATCATTGACGCGCCCGAACCGCCGCATATTGCAACCTTGCGGATGACAATATGAGGTGATTGAGCGGAATATCTGAGGTGTTCAATCTTCAGGGTGTCCTTTACTTTGCGCAGGAATTCCAACTTCGGCGTGGGCTTGATGTCGCCGATGATTCCCAGTCCGGTTTCGTTGTCGGCATTCGGGCGCAAGGGAGACGCTTGCGTGACCCCCAAGGAATGAGCGATTTCATAGCTTACTCCCTCTCGGGTTGAATCGAGGTTTGTGTGAGCGGCATAAATCGCGATGTCGTTGAGGATTGCCTCTTTTGCTATTCGTTGGGTTGGCGTGGAATCCGTGATTTGCTTCAAGCCTGAGAAGAGCAACGGATGGTGGCTGACAATCATGTTGCATTTTCGCCTCCGCGCCTCGGCGATTATATCTTCAGTGACGTCAAGACAGAGCAGAACGGCGTTGACGGTCATCTCGGGGTCACCGATCTGAAGTCCGCTGTTGTCGTATGATTCCTGAAGTTTCTTAGGAGCGAATTCCTCAATTGCAGATGCTATATCTTTGACTTTTAGCATTCCTTAATTATATAAGGGTTATATGTTATCTTCATCGGGAACGAGAGCGAGCCGGAGTTCGTCGAGCTGAGCCTGGTCTATCGGGGAAGGTGACTCATTCATGACGTCGCGTCCGGAATTGTTCTTGGGGAAGGCGATGACGTCACGGATAGTGTCCTGGCCGGCGAGAATGGAGACGAAGCGGTCGAAACCGAGAGCGAGACCGCCGTGAGGCGGAGCGCCATATTTGAAGGCGTCCATAAGGAATCCGAATTGCTCGTGAGCTTTTTCGGGTGTGAAACCGAGAAGTTCAAACATCTGGTCCTGAAGCTCAGCGTCGTGAATTCTGATCGAGCCGCCGCCGAGTTCGGTGCCGTTGACGATAATGTCATATGCGGTTGCGCGCACATTGCCTGTGTCGGTCTTCAGCATGGGGATGTCCTCGGGATTAGGTGAGGTGAAGGGGTGATGCATCGCGTAATATCGCTGGGTCTCATCGTCCCATTCGAAGAGGGGGAAGTCGATGACCCAAAGCGGAGCGAAGACATTCTTGTCGCGCAGACCGAGGCGGTTTCCCATTTCCAGGCGCAGTTCACAGAGTTGTTTGCGGGTTTTCATCGTTTCGCCTGTGAGAACGAGGAGAAGGTCTCCGGGTTTTGCTTCGGCGCGTGCACCCCATTCTTTGAGCTGTTCTTCGGTATAGAATTTTCCGACAGAGCTTTTCACACTGCCGTCATTTTCAAATTTGACCCAAATCATGCCCTTCGCTCCGACTTGAGGGCGTTTGACGAAGTCAGTCAGCTGATCAAGCTGTTTGCGGGTATATGAAGCGCATCCGGGAGCGCATATTCCGACAACAATCTGCGCGTCGTCGGCCACGCTGAATCCCTTTCCCTGAGCGAGATCTGTCAATTCGACGAAGGGCATTCCGAAACGGATGTCCGGTTTGTCGCTTCCATACAGGCGCATGGCGTCGGCCCATGTCATTCTCGGGAAGGGCTCGGTGAAGTCGATGTCTTTTGTGTATTTGAAGATATGTTTGACGAGGCCTTCGAACATGTCAATCACATCTTCCTGCTCAACGAAGCTCATCTCGCAGTCAATCTGAGTGAATTCCGGCTGACGGTCAGCGCGGAGGTCTTCGTCGCGGAAGCATT
>CAYQQG010000062.1:0-11716 GCA_964419535.1 uncultured Sangeribacter sp. | reverse complement strand
AGGGTCATAGAGCTGTTCGGAAGTCTTTTCGATAAACTCACCCTTTTCATATAGCCGGCGGAAAAAGTCGGAAGCGGTCTTACGGTGGGTCTCAGAGGTTGTGCGTCCATAGACGTCGAAGCTGATTCCGAGTTCGGCGAAAGAATCCTTGATTATGTTATGATAGCGGTCGACGATATCCTGAGAAGTGACACCCTCGGCTTTGGCCTTGATCGTTATCGGCACACCGTGTTCGTCGCTGCCGCCGATGAAAAGCACATCCTCACCCTTGAGGCGGAGATAGCGTGCATAGATATCTGCGGGCACATAAACCCCGGCGAGGTGTCCGATATGCACCGGACCGTTGGCGTATGGCAGAGCGGACGTTATAAGCGTGCGTTTGAAATCTTTGTTATTGCTCATTACTATATATTGCTACTTCTTTGATTGTAAATCTGAATAATTCTTACAAAATTACGAAAAATTTTTGAATTATGAAATGAATATTTGAAAGTTAGACATGTGTTAGAGAGTTGTTAGAAATGGGATAAATATATAAAATGTCAAGAAATGCAAAATGTTTTTGGCCGAAAATGACAAGAAATGCAAAATGTTTGCATTTCTGCTTAAAAGAACAGTTAAGGATATAGCACTCCTTTAAGATTGAGTGTTGATATGGATTCTGAGAGTCATCACTGGATGGGGCGTGTGAGTTCCTATCCGAACAAAACGCTGAAATGAACTATGCGTCAACCCATTGAGGAAACATGGTGGTGATTGGTACGCTGAATTGAAAATCATTGAGGACAATAATTGCAACCTAATCCGAAATAACAGATTTCGATAAACCGGCAGAACAGCGCAGAACTATAAGTTGCTTAATTGAAAAATCATCAGCTCTATGTTTATATAGCAATATAGGAAACTCTAATTCTTCAAGTCCGCATTATTTTCTGAAGATTTCAAAAAAATACCTTTGTCTTCATTTTCATGAACGTCTGGCATCGTCGCCCATTTTTTGAGTACAATAATACTCAATTCATATAACCCGTAAATTGGAATAGTGACGATAATGAGGGTGAATAGATCCGGAGGTGTTATAATAGCGGCAATTATCATAATTATGATGAATGCGTACGGCCGATACTTCTTCAAAAGATTTGCATCTATAATTCCCATTTTTCCTAACACAAACGCCAATACCGGGAGTTGGAAAACAACCCCCATCATAAAGGTCAGAGTCGTGAAAGTTGTGATGTAAGAATCGAGAGTTATTGTATTCGTGATTGCCTTGTCAACTTGATAAGTAGCGAGAAATTGGAAGGATATGGGAAAGAGAAGGAAATAACTCATCAGCAATCCCAAGAGAAAAAGAGCATACACCACACCGGCAACTAAATATGAATACTTCTTTTCGCTCTCGTATAATGCGGGGGAAATAAATTTAAACAATTCAAACAAGATATACGGAGAAGCCAATAGCACTGCCAATAAGCACGAAACCGTTATATGGGTCATAAATTGTGCCGATAGTTCAGTGCTGATCAGAGGAATATCATAATCATTAAAATGGAAACTGAATCCCAAATGATTAATCCATTCCTCAATCAGCCTGAAAGTGATAAAATCGGAATTATGGGGCGCGAGAAGAATTTCAAAAGTTTGTTTTTTAAAACAAAAAATCACAATTGTCAAAACGACAACAACCCCGATAATCCGGAAGAGCATCTTGCGTAAAACCTCAAGGTGCCCACCGAACGACAATAGCCCTTCGTTATCTGTGTGTTCAGTCACTTAATATCTATTGATTCAGTGTTATCCGTTGATTCAGACAAAACCTTCGTATGTTCGTCGGCACGTCTTCTGATTTCCTCTTCGACACGCCGATTCATTTCTTCCTCTGTTGGTTCGCTCATTCCCTCTTTGAAACTCTTGACTCCCTTTCCCATTCCCTTCATGAGTTCGGGGAGTTTTTTACCTCCAAAGATAAGGAGAATCACTGCACAAATAAGAATAATCTCAGTTGCGCCAATCATGCAAAGTATCATTCCGGCGTCACTAAATATATTTTACATTCGTTGAAATCGATCTCCCAATGGCCATCTTCAACACTTTCCCATTGATATTTATTTGCCATAGAGTCCCACCAATTCTGGAATTTAGAGGTGGTTTCGCCAAGATCAGTTATCATTCGTTCGTAAAGCTCTACATTATCAGCGGTAAGTATTTTTGCCAATTCATTTAGACCATTTCGACGTTCAAACAGCCGTTGTATTTCATCGCGTTCCTCTATTGAAACGTGGCCAATTTCTTTCTTCATTATCAATCTTATTTTTTATTTTGCATATAGAGACATACCTCCATACGGATTTGTGAATAAAACACGTTCTCGGTCACGGGATATAAGAAGTTGTTGATTATAGAAAGAATAAACATACCATCCATCGCTTATTCCTTGATAATCAAAAGTTCCGGATTGTTGATATTGTCCGGCGAAATTATAAGAATAAAAAGCACCCGATTGTATAATGCCGAAAAATCCTGTTGTGACGACACATACCGAAATCTTATCGAACCCCTTTACTTCCATTTCTTCGCCATTATGATCGTAATTGGTTACAAAATAGTATGGACCGTAAGTTCCCATTGGCAACTGTGCTTTTGCAGAGTTGAACAATCCAATTAGGAAGAAAATTATCAATACTGCTTTCTTCATATAGTTTTTATATTATTTCCATTGATTTACTATATCAAAAGGATCAAGGTAATCAAGTTTTGGAATCTCTTCTCCTTGCGCATTTCCAGTGGCTTGGCGAATTCGTTCGTTTAGTTGGCGAGCCGCTTCACGTTCGAGATGCGCCATAACACATTGCTCGTGGCCCGGAGTATTGACTTCAAGAGTGGCATTTTTGTTAAGCCATACGCAGCGACGACAATGCCATGCATCACATTCCCTACAGATAGGGGAATGATCGATACGGTACAATTGGGGATTCGTTATATTCGGTTCGTTTTCTACTGAGCCAAGAGATTTTGATCCTCCAAAATAGAAGGCCGGACATATATGAAAATTGCCATCAGGTGCAACTGTAAGCGTTTCCATACCGGCGTTACAGTTGTTCATCCCGGTTAGTACCATACGGTCAGTTATAAGATTTACCTGAAGGTTATGACCATCTTTCAGTTGATTAAATACTTCATCCGAAATGTATTTTAAAGCTTTACGATAAGCTTCAGTATAGATCTCTTTAAAATTTTCCGGATCAGTTATTACTATATTGACTCGTTCCGCTTTTTGTAGGAGAGGGAGTAATGTTTCTGGAGAGTCAATTAATTTGTGGAGATCTATGCGTGCGACTATAACTCCTTCGGAACCTAAGGAGAACCCCGTTTGATCAACTACAATAATATCAGCATTTATATCAGCATTCGTAGAGAGGGCGATAGGTACGATATTTGTGTGATCTATGGAAGATATAATTCTCTTATAGACTTCAGGAAGTTCATAGTCCGGCCATACAAATTGCACGTTCAGATTATGGATCATTGCGAATTTTACGGCCTGTTGCAAATCTTCTTCTGAAATAAGTTTTTTTTCCTTAAAGGGTTGATAGTGGCAGAAAGGTACAGAAGAATCGTCGAGAATAATGATCAAATATTTCAGCATACTGGACTTTTAGATTTAGGGTTATTCAATTCAAATTCCTCTCGCTTTCCTTCAAGTTCAAGTTTTCGGAAAAGCTTATTCCAATAGTAATTATTAGCTCTGACGCGTGCTTTGTGCATTTTACAGATAGCAGTAGATCTTTGGAAAATTGTATCAGTCTCAGCGGCATCATAGTTCTCACCCTGACACCATGCACAGCCGGAAGCTACTTCACAATCAATACATTCTTGCGGGCATTGTGTAGTTCTATCAAGAGTGTAGAACGGACGTAGCTTATTTCTATCAATCCCTGTTTCGATAGTTCCAATTATTATTGGTTTTTTATCTCTTAAAGAATATGCAGCAAATCTTGTGCATGGATATAAATTGCCGGTCGCATCAATCGAGAGCATATTGCCGGCTCCACACCAGTTTTTGTTATCTTCTTCAGTTAATGGCTTGCCAATTAATTCTGAGTAAAATGAGCAAACATAATCTTTATATAAATCATTATCTATAATTTCGTCTGCTAACTGTATCAATTGTTCTTCAAATAATTTATCATCGCCGTCTTGCCATACATCTTCAAATACAACATTGATATTCACTTCTTTAATTCCGATGGAATATAGATGCAGTACACTCTGTTTGATATAGGGAATGTCCGGCGAACTAATTGTTACTTTAGTGGAAGCATTTGGAAATTGCTTTAACCAAAGTGGAATGTTCTTAATTACATCGTCGTAAGAACCCTTTTCAGGTTCAATGCCTTTCCAGATTCTGTTTAAATCATGTTTTTTCTTGGTTCCATCTATGGTCATTCCTATGGATAGATGGTGATGATTCTTAGCAATAAAGTCTTGGACTTTAGGAATATCATAATTGATGCCATTTGTCGAGAAGCTAAATCTGTAAGAATTGAACCAATGATGTCTCTTTTCGTAAAGAGATTTCTTTATATAGTCGCAAATCTCATCAATTAAATCAATTTCAAGAAATGGTTCACCTCCAATGAAATCCCAAATGACGCTTTCACTTTTACATAGTTCTATATCAGAAAGAATATAGTCAATCGCTTTTTTCGCAGTGGCGAAAGACATTTTTTCTTTTTCATTCTTACCTACAAGATAGCAATATTTACATGCCAATTGGCAATCTTTTGTAACTATGAATGTAATAGTTCTCGCGCTGCCACTTTGCCATTCCGGGGATAACTTTTTTTCGCTCATACTGTAATTCAACTAAAATTGGAGTGTAGCACATACCACACTCCAATAGATTGGTTAACTATGATTTTGCACTATGGGCACATCCGAAACTACATGCACTGCAGCTTCTTGCACATTTATCCATGCATCCTCCAACACATGCGGTACAGCTATATTGGCAATAACCACAGTGATTAGATGACTGAGCGGCGTTAGCGATCATTGGCATATTGGCCAATGCGATTGCCCCTAAAATTGGGAGGGCAGATTTTGCAGCTTTTTTGAAGAACTGACGTCTCGATTGGAGTTCTTCCTTTTTGTTTTGTTTCATGATAGACCGTCAGGTCCTATAGACTCACCGGATTTGGACCGATAGGTGGATAAAAAAGAATGCGTGAGAGTCTGTACTTATTGCTCGTTCCACATCTTGAGGCTCTGGAATTGCCCGGTATAATAGAACGAGCAACGCAGAGGCCTCACGCAAATATGTAAATAGCACTCACTTTTATTATTCTCTCGAATAATGCAAAGCTTACATTTATCTACATATCCACAAGCCATCTACTGATTGCTCCATCCTTGACTATACCTAAAGAAATTTTCCAGATTTCAAGATGTCAAGAAAGAGCGTTTAGTAAACGCTTCCTAATTATGTCTGCATCCCGCCCGCTATCCCATATCGGGTCTCTGCTGGCGATATGCATTTGCAAATTTAAATAGTTTAAACGAATTAACCAAATTTTTTTGAATTTTAGTTCAATTTTTTTCAAAATACTATATCCCTAATGTGTTACCTTTAAATTTTATACCTATGGTTGTAAAAAGTTGTCTATGTAGATCGGGAGACAAAGAGGGACTGCGTCATTTCGAAGATTTTGGTTAAAAATTTTTTATAGAATGGGTCTAAATGTGTATATAGCTGGATTTCAGTGTGTAGATATATAAAGTGTCAAGAAATGCAAAATGTTTTTGGCTGAAAGTGACAAGAAATGCAAAATGTTTATGTATTGTTTGATTAGGACTTTGAGGGGAGCGAAACATCCTATGGATATTGGAAACCCGCTCCACGGGGTAGCGTGAAGCGGGTTTATGAGGATAATAGTGAAATATAGACTATTTTAGATAGATCCTATTTCATAAAATGGTTACTGTTTAATGAATAGGGTCGAATCGTTATTTCACGAGGACTTTGACTGCGCTCGCGCCGCTGCGGACGATATAGAGTCCGGCGGGGAGAGCAACGTTGGCCGTTTCAGCCTTCGATGAGAAGTGCATTCTGCCGTCCATGCCGTAAATTTCGATTCCTTCAGGAGCGTAATTGACTGTCAGTGAGCCTTCAGTGCCATAAGCTGAAAGAGCTGTTCCTTCTTCAGCGACACCGTCGACGGCAAGCACGTTGTTGTTCACCAGAACTACATAGCTGTTGGCCGGAACGGTCACTGTGCCGGAGGCGACATTGAAAGTGGGATTAGTAGCGTAAGATTTTGAAGCTACGTAATAATCTGCCTGATTGGTCGATGAGAATGACACATTCATTGTCAGAGTGCCGGACATGTTGGGGTTGATCACGCAAATCATCTCTTTCTTGGGAGTGTTCGAGATGATTGAGCGTCCGTCTTTCCAGTTTGATGCGGAAACGTTGGAAGTATAGGATGCGTTGGAGTCGAACAGGTCCGGGTTCAGAGTGCGGAGGGATATGAGTTCGCAGTAGTTGTCATACAGACCCTTGTTGTCGGGATCATCGAGAAGATTCCAGTTGACCTTTTTGGGATCGACATTGTTTCCGCCTTCGGCATTCTTTGTGGATTCGGCGTTGCCCATTTCAGAGAACTGCCAGATCATGTGAGCGCCGGGAACGAGAATCATCTGAGCGGCAGCCGAACCGAGGCGGCGGCAGCATGCCTCGTGGTCTTCGCGGATGAGAGTGTTGCCATACTTAATCTGCTTGTATGCGAGGCGTTCCTCGTCGTGAGATTCGAGATAAGCGACTGTCGAATTGGCAGTGCGTGAGTCCTTGACGGCCCACATTCTCTGAAGGCCTGAATTGCTTGAGAAGCCCATTGCATATTGGCATCCCTCGGTGTTGACATTGGCCCAGTTAAGCATTCCATAGGCAGCCATTTCGTTCTCTTCTTTAGAGCCGGCGAGGTTCTCGTTGATGAAGAATGCGTTGGGGTTGATTTCGTTCATCGCTTCCTGAATGGCGTGCATGTTTTCGACGCGAGACTTGTTGTAGGCGTTCGTGCCGCTGTCACCGCTGTTGGCGTATGAGTCATTATTTCCGAGGCCTTTGACGAGGTCGAAGCGATAGCCGTCGACGTGATATTCCTCCATCCAATATTTCACAACGTCTTTCCATTGCTGGCGCACGAGGGGATGACCCTGATTCCAGTCGTTGAGCACGCTATAGGCGTGGGGGGCGTCGGCGTTATACATCGGATTCGAGCCGACGGGATAGAGACGATACCAGGGATGCATCCAGTCGCTCTGGTTGAACACCATATCAAGAATGACGGCGATTCCGTTTTCGTGGCAAGTGTTGATGAAATTCTTGTAGTCGTCGGGTGTGCCGTAGGCTTTGTCAGGAGCGAAGTAGAAGTTGGGATTGTAACCCCATGAGATGTTTCCGTTGAACTCGTTGATCGGAAGAAGTTCAACAGCGTTGACGCCGAGCTGCTTGAGATAGGGGATTTTCTCCATGGCGAGTTTGACGTTGCCATTGCCCAATGCGCGGCCTTCGGTGCCTGTGAAATCACGTAAGAGGAGCTCGTAGATCACGAGGTCTTTTTTGTCAACGGGCTTGAAATCCTTGTCGGTCCAAGCATAATCGTTTATATTTTCCTGATATACGGCCAAGGGGATATTTGAGCCTAATCCGGCGGGATATTCCGGCAGATTGGGATAGACGTTTGCGGGGATATATTTATCATTCGAGGGGTCGAGAACGAGTTTGGCATACGGGTCGCCGACTTTGGTTCCTTCGTCGACGTTGTAATAATAGAGATACATCGACGTGTTGTCCAGACCGCTGACGGAGGTCCAGAAATAGCGCTGGCCCTCATAGTCCTGATAATACATTTTCTGTGAGGGGTCGGAAGCGAAATTGTTCCACGAGCCGAGGAGTTCGCAAGAGAGTTTCTCGGGTGCGGCGAGACAGAAGAGGACATCGCCGTTTTCGGCGCGGTGCGCGCCCATGAGCGGCTTGCCGCCGGGATAATTTTTCTGGGCCGAGGCGTTGACGTATGTCAGGCGATAGCCTTGCGATGACTGCTTGCCGTTGATCATCACGTTGCCATAGACCAGATATAAGCCGGGTTCGGTGAAGGTGTAAGAGGCTTTGAGTTCCTTGATGTTATTTCCTTCAGCAATGGGGTTGCCGTTGATAGCGATCCACATACGGTCTGCGACCTGATTCGACTTGAAATCGAAGTTGACGGTCGGGTTTGCGGCCGAGATGGTAGTGGCCGAGGGGTCGGCTTTGAATTCGAGCTGAAGAGCTGTGGAAACGACCGGCACGAGGATGTCAGTGTTGCCCACACCTTTCCCCTCCTTATTGCCGGAGGCATTGCGGAAAACGAAGACGAGGTCTTTGATGACTTCCGTTGTGGATTTGACACCATAGAAGGTCTTGATGTCACCGATTTCCAACTTGTAGAGGTTGGGAGAGACATAGGTCATCTCGTACTTGGCGGAGTTGTCAAGCCATTTTGTTGCATACTTCCAGTCGGAGTTGTCCTTGGAAGAGGAGGTGATTAGACCTGTGTGAGCATAGATTTTCACTGACTCGGCCTGATTGGCGAGTCCTTTGTTGCCCTGGTCTGCATGGAAATAGATCACGACATTTTGGCTGTTGTCATAGAGCGGATCGGGCTCAAAGGTGACAACTTGAGCCTTAAGGCCAAGAGCACATGCAAGTAGGGCACAGATTGTCAGAAGCTTGAATTTTAACATGATATTTATTTAGTTTAGTTCCTTATTCTTATGGAGGTGGAGGGCTTCGCTGAAGCGGGTGTTGCTAATCCTCAGGGGGAATATAGGTGTTTTCACGCATTTCGAGATATTCCTGCCATTCCGGATCCTCCGTGGCGTCGATTCCGAGTGGAAGAAGAGGGAGGTCGGCCAAAGCGCGATTGAGGATGTTGCGGAATATATGGAGCGATCGGGTGTAGAAGACCCAGTCGCGGCGTCCGTCGCCGGTGTATATGCCGGTCAGGATCGCGGCCGTGTCTTTCTTGGTCTCTGCAAGGAAGCGATCGGTGATCTGCTCCATAAGTTCTGCATCCTCTTTTTCCGGCATTCCGTCGGGAAGGGACTTGTAGTCCCAGTAGACATTGAGCCGGAAAGGATATTTTCCGGATTCGCGGAAGGAATCAATATCATCCCTTCCGGTGACGATCAGGGTTTTGCCCGATTCGGCTTCGGCGGGATATGTCCAGAATATTTCGGAAGGTTTAGCCATTCTTTATCTTTCTTGCCGTTGGAAACGGTCGTAGTTTATCAGTGGAAATTCGAGAACCGGCTGATCGAAGAATCGTCCGGGGTGGAAACAATGGACCTTGAAGAATTTTGTGAGGTCGAGTTTTCGCATAACTGCGATCGGGTCTTTGATTTCAAATTCCTTTCCGGTCTTGAAGGCGATTGCCTGAAAGACCACGCGTTCAATCCGGCCGATAGTCGAATGTGAGAATTGTGCGAGGTCGATGAGTTCGTTGGGCTGGACATCACCCTGATAGATAATGTTCCATTCGGCGCTTTCGGGTGCCCGGCCGGCGAGATAGAATTGGAGCGTATAGTTGGAATCATTGACCAGCACGGCGTTAAAGGTCGAATCCTGTAATTTTTTCAGGTTGGAGGGTTCGAAGGCGAGCGATATAGTCAGCCGGTCGCCATATTCGGTCTCGGGGGCCGGAGGGAGTGGTTCCGGGACCGGTGTCGTGTCTTTAGTCAATTGCGGCTCGGCCCGGCGGGGATCTTTGGCGGCATCCAGAACGTTCTGGTCGAACATCAGTTTTGCTCCGGCCGGATCTTTCTGATGTCCGGCGGGGAGGACAACCACCAATTCTTTGACAAGGAATGGCGTTTCGAAGCCCTGGTCGTCGACATATGCGATTTTGCCGTCAATGCGTGTGACGACTCCGCCGCCGACGGAATTGAGGTATCTTACTGTATCACCTATTTTTACCATTTTAAGCTATTTTTATCCGAGCGGAACGTGATTATTCCTAAGGCACTCTATTTTTGATGAATTTTTTAGAGTCGTTTTTAATAAAAGGGCTCCGATTGGTTCAGTCCTGTTTGGATGGTAGGGGAGAAGAGTTGAGTTTCTCTTCGAATTCTTTATCGACTTTCTCTTCGCGGGCCTCATAGGCGTCGACTATCCTCTGGACGAGCGGATGTCTGACGATATCCTTCTTTGCGTATTCGATTATACCGATTCCCTTGACTCCTCTGAGGATGCGGAGGGCCTGCATGAGCCCGGATTGGACCGAACGGGGCAGGTCGATCTGGGTGGCGTCGCCCGTGATTATCATTTTGGCGTTGACGCCGAGTCTGGTGAGGAACATCTTCATCTGATGTTTCGTCGTGTTTTGGGCTTCGTCGAGGATGATGATAGCGTCATTGAGGGTTCGGCCACGCATGAAGGCGAGAGGAGCGATCTGGATTGTGTCGGCCTCCATATATTCCTTGAGCTTGACGGCGGGGAGCATATCTTCGAGTGCGTCATATAAGGGGCGGAGATATGGGTCGATCTTGTCTTTCATGTCGCCGGGGAGAAAGCCGAGTTTTTCGCCGGCTTCGACGGCGGGACGAGAGAGAATTATGCGCTTACAGGCTCGGTTCTTCAGGGCCGCGACGGCCAGAGCGATCGCGATGTATGTCTTGCCGGTTCCGGCCGGTCCGAGTGCGAATGTCAGGTCATTCTCTTCGAAAGATTTGACCATTTTGGCCTGATTGGCGTTTCGCGGAGCGATCGGGCGCCCATTCTGTCCGAAGATGATGACGCCTTCGGCGTTTACGGCTTTCGGCGGCTGGCCCTTGATGATGTCGATGATGACTTCGTCGGTCAGCTTGTTATATTTTGCCGCATAAGCTTCAATCGCCTTAATCTTGCGTTCGAATTCGGCAGTCTCGGAGTCCTCGCCGATGACCTTGATGACGCTTCCGCGCGCGGCCATACGCAATTTCGGGAAGAGATTGCGTATGAGGTTGATATTGGAATTGTTGACGCCATAGAATGTCTGAGGGTCTATTCCGTCAACTATAACTGTTCTTTCAATCATATATTTCTTTATCCTACGGATCCTTCCAATGTGATTTGGAGGAGCTTTTGAGCTTCGACGGCAAATTCCATCGGGAGCTTGTTCATAACCTCTTTTGCGTATCCGTTGACGATGAGTCCGACGGCTTCTTCCATGGGGATTCCGCGCTGGAGGCAGTAGAAGAGTTGTTCTTCATTAATCTTTGAGGTCGTCGCCTCGTGCTCGGCCACCGATTCGCGGTTGCGCACGTCGATATATGGGAACGTGTGGGCACCGCATTCGTCTCCCAACAACAAAGAGTCGCATTGTGTGAAATTCCGGCATCCGGTCGCGTTGCGGTCGATCCGGACAAGTCCGCGATAGGAGTTTTGGGATTTGCCGGCCGATATTCCCTTGCTGACGATTGTCGAACGGGAATTTTTGCCGATATGAATCATCTTTGTTCCGGTGTCGGCCTGTTGATAGTTGTTTGTTACGGCAACGCTATAGAACTCGCCGACAGATTCGTCCCCTTTGAGGATGCAGGAAGGATATTTCCAGGTGATGGCGGAGCCGTATTCGACCTGATTCCATGAAATCGTCGAGCGGTGGCCGCGGAGTAGACCTCGTTTGGTCACGAAGTT
>CAYQQG010000061.1:0-11898 GCA_964419535.1 uncultured Sangeribacter sp. | reverse complement strand
AGAGCGTCTGCCTTACAAGCAGAGGGTCTGCGGTTCGAATCCGTAATCACCCACCTAAAATTAATTTTTTCATAATGTATTTAAAAGGAGACGATCGTGAGATTATCTCCTTTTTTATTTTCTTTCCCTCAGTCCTGCGCATACATTCGGCTCGGCGGTTAGGAGGATTGGGTCAGGGCGGTTTGGAGACGGGAGATGAGTTTTTGGAGTTTCACACGCAGTTTCCCGGATTCTATATTTTCATTGCTGATGTATATAAGCGCGACGGAAAGTGTGCGAAGAACCGGATCGGTTTCTATCATTGAGCGGAGCGGACGGCGCTGCAATCGCCACGCATCGCGGATTCGACGGCGCATAAGGACGCGGTCAACGGCGTGACGGCGTTTCTTTTTCGGAACAGTGATCATCACCTGAAGCGGCGCTATGCCTTGCGGAACGCCGATCTTGAATGCGTCCGTCAGTTCCTGTTCCGTAATGGGCCGATAGACCATTCGGAACGGATATTCATAGAGAGATTTACCCTTCGCGAAGAGTGTGTCGACAAGAATCTTATGGCGCAGGCGTTCCGATTTAGGGAATGTAAACCGGAACGTGGGATTTTCCGTGCTGATAGGCTGCTGCATGTTCATTTGCGTGGGATGAATTTATTTACGATTCCGCGCGTCTTTTGGCTGACGACGGGAATATCCTCAAAGAAAGCGACCACGATTAGATAGCCTCCGAGCAGAAGCAGGCGGATTATATAGGTCAGCCACATCATGGAGGGGTATTCAGTCTTTTCTCCAACAAAATAGAGCGCAACCGCCAGAAGCGTATAGAGCGCCATCCGCCCCGTCTGGTAAGGGAGAGGATAGAAACGGCGTCCGGCGAAATAGTTGAGAACCATGACGATGAAATAACTGATAAAAGCGGCCCACGCCGAGCCCATATAGCCGTCCGGAATGCCGATTGCGGGCACGAGCCAGACATTGAGTCCGAACATAAGCGCGAAACACAACAGTGAGAAATACATCCCCCATTGCGTGCGGTCAGTGAGTTTATACCAGAGCGAGAGGTTAAACTGGATGCCGAAGAACAGGTCGGCCAACATCATTATCGGAACTACACGCAATCCGCTCCAATATCCCGGAGAGATGAAATGTTTCAGAATCGGGAGGAAAAACATCACTCCGAGGAAAATCAGCAGTCCGAAAATGACGAAATATTTCATCGCGTCGCAATAGGCCTTTTTGGGGTCTGACCCTTTCGCGCGGTCTTGGGCAAAGATGAACGGCTCGTAGGCATAGCGGAAGGCTTGTGTGAACATCACCATCACCACGGCAATCTTGATGTTGGCGCCATAGATTCCGACCATCGTGCGCGCCGCTTCCTCGTTCCCTTTGAAAATATAAGGGATGATGATCTGGCCCATATTCTGGCTTGCAATGCCGGCAACCCCTAAAATCAAAAGCGGCCAGCTGTAATTCAGCATTTTCAGGAGCAGTTTCGGATCGAAGCTCCAACGGCGTCTGGCCAGATATGGGATAAGAGCTATGAGCACGACGACCGTTGAGATGATGTTGGCAACGAATATCCACCCGATTCCGTATTTCAGTCCCCCCATCGGTTCATAGAACCAATCGATCAATCCCGGGGAATGTTTCTGAAGCCAGGGGCATATAAGGATGAAGAAGACGTTGAGGAAAATATTGACGCCGATATTCAGGAATTTTATTCCGGCGAATGTCCACGCCTTGTTCTTATAGCGCAGATAGGCGAACGGGAGATTCGAGAAGGCATCTATAGCGACGGTCGTTCCGAGCAGCCAGATATATTCCGGATGTTTCGGCAAAAGCATGGCCGAGGATATTGCCGGAAGAAAGATTGTCAGAAGAATCACAAAGACAAGCGATGTCGAGGCTACAGACCATAGAGAAGTTGTATAGACCTTTTCCGGTTCGTCAGATCTATTGGCGAAACGGAAAAAACCGGTCTCCATTCCATAGTTAAGGATTACGAGAGCCACGGCCGTAAAACTATACAGATAACTGACGATGCCATATTCGTTGGCCGGGAAAAGATAGACATAGAGCGGAACGAGGATCCAGTTGAGAAATCTTCCGACAATGCTGCTCAGCCCGTAGACGGCCGTATCTTTCACCAATGATTTTATACCTGCCACTTTATTGAGTTAGGAGTTTAAGATAAGTAATAGGTAATAGGGAATAGTTGATAAGTAATAAGGAAGAGTGAGGGAGGAGCGGGGCTTACTCGAAGAGGGAGTCGGGGGAAGAGAGGGGCGTGCGGCCGAGATGAGTGAACGCGAGGTCCGTGACTTCGCGTCCGCGCGGTGTGCGCTTGATGAATCCCTCTTTTATCAGATAGGGCTCATAGACTTCCTCAATCGTGCCGGCGTCCTCGCCGAGCGCTGTGGCGATCGTTGTGAGTCCGACCGGGCCACCCTTGAATTTGTCGATTATGGTCAACAGAATCTTATTGTCGATTTCGTCCAGTCCGTAACGGTCAATATTGAGGGCCTCGAGCGCCATTCTGGCGATTTTGAGCGATATGCGTCCGTCGCCTTTCACCATTGCGAAGTCACGCACACGGCGAAGCAAAGAGTTCGCTATTCGCGGCGTGCCGCGGCTTCTCAAGGCGATTTCAAGAGCCGCGTCGTCATCTATTGCCACTCTGAGCAGCCTGGCTGAACGTATGACAATCCCCTTCAGAACCTCATGATCGTAATATTCAAGATGACAATTGATTCCGAATCGGGCGCGCAGCGGCGAGGTTAGCAGTCCGCTTCTTGTGGTCGCTCCGATGAGAGTGAATGGCGAAAGGGTCAGCTGGACGCTCTTGGCTCCGGGACCCTTGTCGAGAAGGATGTCGATCCGGTAATCCTCCATTGCGGAATACAGATATTCCTCAACAATCGGATGCAGGCGATGAATCTCATCGATGAAGAGCACATCGTGAGGTTCAAGACTCATAAGTATGCCGGCGAGATCGCCGGGTTTGTCAAGCACCGGTCCGGAAGTGACCTTGAATCCGACACCGAGTTCGTTGGCGACGATATTGGAGAGAGTGGTCTTTCCGAGTCCGGGAGGTCCGTGAAGGAGGGTATGGTCAAGTGCTTCGCCACGCAGGCGGGCCGCCTGGACGAAGATGCGGAGATTGGATATGATTTTTTCCTGACCGGCAAAGTCATCAAATTCAAGCGGACGCAGCGCCTTTTCGATGTCCCCGCCCTCCTTCTCTGTCGGACGCTGACGGTCGTGAATATCAAAATCGGACATAATGAGGCTATAACTGGAGGAATTCGAGTTCTTCGCGCAATTCGAGGCCGGAGAGGGTGCGCCGGCGGGAGATTATGCCGGCCAACTGATCGATTGCCGGATGAAGCCGCGGATTCGAGAACAGGCGGCGGTGCTGGGTCAGGATCCGGCGATAGAATGTTTCTATCTCATCCTTTTCAAGACCACAGGTCTCTTCGCCTTCGGCTTCGATTTCATTGAAGATCTCGCGTTCGATGTCCTTCGGGAGATCTTCATGAAGACGCACCAATGAACGGGCAAGGACATTGCCGACAACCATAGAAGCCGTGATGTGGAAATTTCTCATGAGATTTTCCCAAACCGACTTGGGCGACACGACCGGCGAAAGGGAGTAGTAATATTCCTGAGAGAATGTCACCATCGGTCCGTCGGCATCGAGCGATATGTCCACAACGGAGTCTATTGCGTCAAGTCCGGCCAAGGAAATTGCCATTCCGGCAAGTCCATAGGCGCGATCATCTTCATTGCTGTATGATAAAGTCATATTTTTTACTTTCCTTTAATTTTATGTCTTCCACATATTAAAATGTCTTCCACATATTAAAACGCCTGAATATTGGCCGAGGTTTAGAGTTCATTTTATGAAATGGCCTCTCAGAAGAGGACCGACACGGAACCGCTGACCGTCAGGCCTTCGCTTCTCAGTCCGGGAATCATGACCTCCTTCTGATTGAGGATGTTCGAGGCGGTCACACCCAAGGTGAGATTGCGGAAGGGACCGGCCTTTTCAAATCTATAGGCGGCATGGACATTTAGGCGCGTGATGTCGGGAAGCCTGACCGAGACAGGCCGGATCTTGGAATCGGTGTCTTCGGCCGGGGTCTGCGGTTTGCCGGGTTCGACAGATGTGCCGCCTCCGTTGCCGCCGCTTTGGGCAGAGGAACTCTCGGTCAGGGACACGCCGCCGGCTCTTGTAAGATTCTCAGTGTCTGTCACAGCGCTCCATACGCTTCGCACACCCCGATATTCATAGCTCACGCCGATCGTGAGAGCATCCACAGGATGCACATTCAGTTTGGGCGTGATGAGCCACCTCGGTCTGTCAAGCCCGTTATAAATTCCGTGGACGGCGCTTTGAGGAGCGTATTCCAACTTCGCCTCCGCGTTCATGATTTTTCCCAATTCATAGCGCATGGACGCCCCGGCATAAAGGCCCGATAGATTATAACGTGCCCGGCCCAGGCCCAAGCTTGCTGAAAGATCTCCGCGTTCTCCGCTATCTTCACCCAAAACCGGCAGGGGAATCCCGGAATTGGCATATCCGAGCATTGAATTCATCAGGGGAATTGTCCAGCCGTCTCCGCGGACGTTGCGGGTCACACGATATCCGGCCCACCCTTCGATTGAGAATCCGGCGAAAGGATTGACCCGGATTCCGACCGACGCATCCACGGGAATATAGACCGGTGTCGTCGATTGAAGTTCCGTATAGCAATAAAGATTGCAGTCGGCGATATAGCCTAAGGTCTGCAGCTGTTGGCCGCCCGTTGCGTGAACACGGACAGCGAATTTCGAGGTTGAGTAATCGATTCTGAAATCCGGTGAAATATGGAAGAGCGAATAATGGTCCTTGTGATCCGGCACGTCCGCCTTGAATGTGAAATCTGCGTTGAACCCGGCGCGGAATGAAAATTTCGACCGGCTTATTCTATAAAAGGGAGAGAGCCGGAAGTTGCCGTATCCGTCCGGAGTCCGCGTCCCCTCGGCGGCTCCGTAAAATAGCCATTGGAAAGCGCCGTCGAACCCGAGAACCGATTTCGACGTCACATCAGCGGGATTATGCGTTAGGACCCGAGCGTATGCACCTCCAAGTTTAAGAGAGGTTTCGCGGGTGGCGGTGCGGAACGCAAAATGTCTCGCTTCCAGCTCGGAATTCCAGCGGTTCTTCAAGTCGGAATCGCCGTTGTCGCTCAGAGCCACACGGGCGGAAAGGTCATTGAGAGTCTGGGTCGGGAAAGCCGGGAACGGGCTGTATGATTCGGCCTCATCCACCGGCCCCACACCGTAATAGTTGAAGTATCCGGCATGATAGCGCAATCCGGCGCTCAGCATCAGGTCATTCCCAAGCCGGGAGGACCAATCGGCTCCCACCGTCTCCTGATAACTGAATCTCTTGTTGTCGGTCAGTTCCGGGAAAGGTTTCCAAAGCGAGGTCGAAGAATGGCGCAGCCATATATTCAGCGACCGCCCGGGTCTGTCAATCACGGCATATCCGGCCGACAGACCGGCATTGAGCCACGAGCCGGCCGACAGACTCAGGTATCCGCGAGGATAATCCTCCGGACGCCGCGCGCCGTAATCAGTGGAATTCAGAGGTGTCGCGGAAGGGACGAAATCCGCCGCCACACCCTTGAACGAATAGGGCAGCGACGAGCCCGGAGGCGTCAGCCGTCGGCGTTCGGGAAGACGGCCGAGACGATCGGGATAGAGGATCTCCTTATTGTATTTCCCCTCGACATCGACAGATTCCTTCAGCTGTGCCCGGGCGTCGGTGCAAAACGCGCCGAACATCATCAGGACCATGCCTCCAATTTTATATGATAGTTTCATAATCTGCTACTTTAGTCTGCGATTGATAGCATTGACGATATCCGGTTCGCTGCCGGGATAATTCCGTTTGAGGCTCCGGATATACTCGCGTGCCATATAGTCATCCCCTAAGGCTTTATATGCGTCCGACATGACGATAAATCCGCGCGCAACCCAATATTGGAGCGAAGAGCCCGAGGATGTGAATTCCTCCATCAGTTCCAGAGCCTCCTGCGGACGTTTGTTCTCCAGGAAATATTCGCCCAGTGTGACGGCGCTGCGCGCTCCGGTTTCCGAGAACGGATTCGCGGACAGCTCGCGGAATTTCCTTTCTCCCTCCTTGCGTTCAGCGGCCGTTTTGCTTCGCAAAAGATTTTCGCTCAGATAATAATCGGCTTCTTCCAGGACATCCGCCGAAGCGCCTCCGGCGCCACGGATCTTACGCGCATATTCCGCTCTGACAGCCACATTATCGGCCGAACGCATTATGCCCGTATAGGCTTCGACGGCATATTCCGCGCCACCGCGCTTTTCAAGTTCCTGATAAACTCCCAAAGCATTCGGCTTATCCCCTTTTTCAAGATAATGGCGGCCGAGAAGCGAGAGGGCTTCCGGAACGTTCCTGCCCGTGGGATAATCCTGAAGATACTTCCGTAGGGGTTGGGGCGACGCCGGGCTTTCGAGATATCGTCTTTCGGCAGCGTTATATGCAAGTGTCTCCATGTCGGCGGCGTTCAGCGAGAATCCGGGAATGGACTCGAGGAAACGCGCGTATTCCGGCAAACGGTCAAGCTCAGCATAATAATCACGCAAAGCCTGATCGGCTATCCGGGCCTCGGAGGATGACGGCCATCGCCTGAGAACCTCCTTATAAGCCTCGGCGCCTTCCTCCTTCTTCCCGTCGTCCATCAGAGCGGCGGCGAGTCCGAGCTGGGCATGAGGTGCCGACGCATCAACCGGATATTTCCGGAGAAGACGGCTGTAGGCGGCCGCTCCCTCCTTTGAATTTCCGACTGCTATATATGTGTCTGCAAGTTCGTTCAATATATTGGGCATCCACCGCGAATCTCCATAATTCTTTTCAATCGAGCGCAATTCGGCAATCTTATCCTGTAAATTGCCTTCGATTCCCAGAATCTGGGCGTGGCGATAAGATGCGTAATCGGCTCCGTGGCCACCGGTCCGCAAATTTGCGAAATCAGCCTTCGCGCCCGCATAATTGCCCGCATAATATTTGCAGTCAGCGATTCTCAGACGCGCGTCGCGGCGAAGATCATCCGAAATTTCGAGCGACGACGACAGCATTCGCGAAAATGCGGACTCAGCCTGTGAAAATTTATTCTGCATCATCCGCGAATAGCCCAAGTTATACAGGGCATGGACTGAGTTTCCGCCGGCCCGGCCTGAATTCAAGGCTTCGTCATAATGGCGCTCCGCTTTGTCATAGGCGTAAAGCTCATATTCGGCGTCGCCGAGCCATATAAGCGCCTGGGCACGGATTGATTCATCGGCCGCCTTGATCCCGACGCATTCGTCAAGCAGCTTGGCCGCTCTTTCAGGATTTCCTGATGACAGAGCCGAAGTGCCCGCCGAATATAGAATCATCTGAAGCAATGATTTGTCGGATGCCGATGGTGAATCGATCCGTTTTGCTACTCTGAGCGCGTTGTCATAGTCGCCGTCGTTATAATAGAGCGTAGCCAAATGACGCTCTATGACGGGAGCAAATTCCGAATTCGGATAATTGCGGATAAATTCTTCAAGCATCTCAACATTCGAATCGAAGGGCACATTGCCCCCGCGCGCGCGGGCCGACACATAATTATAGAGAGCCGACTCAGCGACACGGTTGTCATAATTCATCCTGTATGCGCGCTCGAAATTCATAGCGGCCGCGGAGGGCTCATCTCTCTTGGCGGCAATCTGACCCAGGAACAGTGAGGCTCCCTGACCGATGACGTCACTGTCGGCGGCCACACGCGAAAAATATTCTTCGGCTTCCGAGAGGCGCCCCTCATCATATAGACAGACACCGAGGGCATAGAGCGCATCATGTGCGGCCTCGGAACCTGATTCCTGAGCATACTTCAGAAGAATGGGAAGGGCCTTGGAATAATTCCCCAACTCATATTCGCTCAAGCCATATATCCGGCGGGTGCCGGCTGCAAGTTCCGGGTTGACATTGCGTCTGAGCAAACCGACGGCCTTTTCGGCACACTCCTTCCATTCCCCCTGCCGGAAAATCAGCTGGGCGATATAATATTCAGGTACAATCTGAGGATCCTCACCTTCCATCCGGTCGGCCACTTCGCTGAAAAGTTTCATGGCCTGGCGGTCCTGACCCTCGACATAATATGTATATGCCTCATAATACTTTGCCGGCAAAGCGAATGCCTTCACCGAGGAAAGCGAATTGAAGAGGGGTCTGGATTCAGGGATGAAGCCGCATTTGAGCATGCAGAGCGCGCGCCGATAGGTATAGAGCGCCTTGTCGGCCGAATTGAGTGTCGACGCATCGATTGTGTTATATCGTTCAAGCGCACGGCTCCAGTCGTGAGCGAAAAAATAGAAGTCGGCTTCGAGAAGACGGACGGTGCCCGCCTCCTCGCCGGCCGGCCATTCGGCGAGATACCGGTCGAGGATTGAAAGTGCCCTGCTGTCGGAGGTCTCATAATATGCTTTTCCGAGCAAGAAAAGGAAGCAACGTCCGGATTCGGGCGAAAGTGGAAGCTCTCCGGCCGTCACGATCGCGTTCAGCTGATCGATCACGCCCCGGAAATTCCGGTCCTCAGACATTTGCGCGGCTTCCTCCAACCTCTGTCCGAGGACAGCCGACGCAACAGGATAAGGGGCGCCCGCCATGACGGCCGCCGGATCCTCAACCGTGAAAGGGAGAGCTGTCGCGCCGACAAAAAGAGCCGAAGAGAGCAGCAGCAAACGGATATGTCGATTTGAATATTTCATAGAATTTTGAAGACACGACACGCGGCGTGCCGTATTATGCACGGCCACCGATGTGCCGCGTTGTCCACGGCACACGGCGTGCCGGATTATTTCGAACGGAGATATTCGTCAATGGCTTTCGCGGCTTTGCGGCCGGCGCCCATGGCGAGAATCACGGTCGCGGCGCCCGTCACGGCGTCACCGCCGGCGAAGACACCTTCGCGCGATGTGCGTCCCTCTTCATCGGCGACGATGCATCCGCGGCGATTCGTCTCCAGACCTTCCGTCGTCGACTTGATTAGAGGATTCGGGCTCGTGCCGAGTGCCATAATCACAACGTCACAGTCAATGTTGAAATTGCTCCCCTCTTTCGTGATCGGTGAGCGGCGGCCCGATGCGTCCGGTTCGCCAAGCTCCATTTCGACGCATTCGATGCCGACAACGCGTCCGTTCTCGTCGCCAAGGATGCGCACCGGATTGGTCAGCATGCGGAATTCTATCCCCTCTTGCTTGGCATGATGAACCTCCTCCACACGGGCCGGCAGCTCGGCTTCCGAGCGACGATAGACGATGATGGCTTCAGCTCCGAGACGCTTCGCTGTGCGCACGGCGTCCATAGCGACATTTCCACCTCCGACAATCACGGCGCGGCGGCCGGCGAATATCGGCGTGTCATATTTTTCATCATATGCGTGCATCAGGTTCGCGCGCGTCAGAAACTCATTGGCCGAGAAAACGCCGTTGAGATTTTCTCCCTCGATCCCCATAAATCTCGGGAGACCGGCGCCCGAACCGACAAAGACAGCGTCATATCCCTGATTGTCAAGAAGATCGTCAATAGTCATCGTGCGTCCGATGATGACGTCCGTCTCGATTTCGACTCCGAGATTCTTGACCGCTTCCACCTCCTTGGCGACAATCCGCGTCTTGGGGAGACGGAATTCGGGAATGCCATAGACCAACACGCCGCCGACTTCATGGAGAGCTTCAAAAATCTTGACTTCATATCCGAGGCGGGCGAGGTCCGAAGCAC
The DNA here is from genome assembly GCA_964419535.1 of uncultured Sangeribacter sp. GTDB lineage: Bacteria > Bacteroidota > Bacteroidia > Bacteroidales > Muribaculaceae > Lepagella. Next base: position 2,079 of record CAYQQG010000061.1, on the reverse strand, counting down.
AGGCAAGTCCGGCGGGACCCGAGCCGACAATGGCAACTCTCTTCCCGTTGCGGGGTGCGGTTTGAACGGGGAGTTCGTCGGCATGCTCAATAGCCCAGTCGCCGACGAAGCGCTCGAGTTTTCCGATGCTGACCGGCTCGAATTTCACGCCGAGCACGCATGAGCCTTCACATTGGCTCTCCTGCGGGCACACACGCCCGCAGACGGACGGCAGACTGCTGTCGGCGCTGATGACACTCGCCGCGCCGGCGATGTCTCCGGCCGCTACTTTCGCGATGAAGCCCGGAATGTCGACATGAACCGGACACTTCTGCTGGCAACGCGGAATCTTGCAGTTCAGACAGCGCGAAGCCTCGAGTTCAGCCTCGGCTCTGTCATATCCGAGACATACTTCTTCAAAATTATGTGCACGAACCTGAGGGTCCTGTTCGCGGACCGGGGTGCGGGGAATCCTATTTGCCATGACAAGTACATTTATGGGTTGCCGGATCTGTTTTATGATCGCCTTTATACATATTCTGACGGCGCATAGCCTCGTCGAAATCCACTTTGTGCCCGTCAAACTCAGGACCTTCGACACATGTGAATTTCGTCTCGCCGCCCACTGTCACGCGGCAAGCGCCGCACATTCCGGTGCCGTCGACCATAAGGGCGTTGAGCGAGACCATCGTCGGAATGTCATATTCTTTTGTGGCCATGGCGGCGAATTTCATCATGATCATGGGGCCGATGATCACACAGCGGTCGAATTTATATCCTTCGTCGTCGATGAGATGTTTCATCAGGCCGGTGACCATTCCGTGGAATCCGGCCGTGCCGTCATCGGTCGCCAGATGAACGTTGGCGACTTTTTTCATTTCGTCAACATAAGTGAAGAGATCTTTCGTGCGGGCGCCGATGATCACATCCGGTGTGACCCCGTGTTCGTGCAGCCATTTTGCCTGAGGATAGACGGGAGCCGTTCCGACACCTCCGGCGACGAACAGAATCTTCATCTTGCGCAGCTCATCGAGCGGAATTTCGAGAAGATCCGAGGGGACACCGAGCGGACCGGCGAAATCATCGAAATAATCCCCTTCCTGAAGGGCATTGATCTTCTGGGAGGAAAGACCGACGCTCTGGGTGACGATCGTCACCGTTCCCTCCTTGGCGTCATAGTCGCAAATTGTCAGCGGAATACGTTCCGAAAGTTCGTCGACACGGACAATGACAAACTGGCCCGGTTTGGCCGACGCGGCCACACGTGGAGCCAGAACCTTCATCTCCGTGATATTAGGCGCGAGTTCGCGCCTGCTGATGATTTTAAACATAATATTAAGTTAGAAAAATCGTCAAATTTTTAATCTAAGTACAAATATACTATTTTTTCAGGCTCCGGGAGCCTTCTGATAGGGATTTTTAGAGAAATATTTGTCAAAAATACGATAAATTTGTCATTTACACAAATTTAAATTATATTTGCAGTAATTATTCAATAAAATTTATATGGCAACAAATCTTTTCGACAAAGTGAGCGAGGATATCCGCTCAGCCATGCTGGCGCGCGAGAAAGTGCGTCTTGAAGCCCTCAGAGGCATAAAAAAGGAATTTCTCGAGGCCAAGACGGCCAAGGGAGCCAACGGCGAGCTATCTGACGAGACGGCTCTGAAGATACTTGTCAAAATGGTTAAGCAACGCAAGGAGAGCGCTGAGATATACAAGACCAATAACCGTCCGGAACTCGCTGAAAACGAACTTGCCGAGGCGGCCGTGATTGAAGAATACCTTCCCAAGCAGCTCTCACCCGAAGAGCTTGAGGCGGAGCTGAAGGCGATCATCGCCGAGCTGGGAGCGACCGATATGTCGCAGATGGGCAAGGTTATGGGCGTGGCGTCAAAGCGTCTTTCGGGACGCGCCGAAGGCCGCGCGATCAACGCCGCCGTCAAAGCGCTGCTCTCTTAAAGGATTTCAGGAGGTTCAGGCAGGCAAAAGCTCCGCTTTTGAACGGAACGGCTTCGCGCGGACCGGAGGAAAAGAGGTTAGAGAGGCAAAAGCTCCGCTTTTGAACGGAACGGCTTCGCGCGGACCGGAGGAAAAGAG
>CAYQQG010000060.1:0-12308 GCA_964419535.1 uncultured Sangeribacter sp. | reverse complement strand
TTTCGCTCATGGGCGCCCGCGACCTCTCGTCGCTCAATACTCCCCCGGCAAACCGTCAGCCGATTCTGACCACAGTCTCCGGATTCGACGACGACATAATATCCGAAGCAATCAATTTCGAACTCAGCCGCAACGGCCAGGCTTTCTTCATTTCCAATCGCATAAGCCGGCTTGCAGACATCGAGGCGACCTTGAAGCGTCTTGTCCCCGGTATCCGAGTGGTGACGGCCCACGGCCAGATGCCTCCCGAACAACTCGAAAAGGCGATAATCGACTTTGCCAACGGAGATTATGACGTTCTTCTTTCGACAACTATCGTCGAAAATGGAATAGACATGCCCAACGTCAACACCATAATTATCGACAATGCTCAGAATTTCGGTCTTTCGGAACTTCATCAGTTGCGCGGACGCGTCGGCCGAAGCAGCCGCAAGGCATTCTGCTATCTGCTTGTGCCCCCCGGAAATCCTCTGACGCCGGTGGCCCGGCGGCGTCTTCAGGCGATTGAGTCCTTTGCCGATCTCGGCTCGGGAATACATATCGCCATGCAGGATCTTGACATCCGCGGTGCCGGCAATCTGCTCGGTGCCGAGCAGAGCGGGTTCATCGCCGATCTGGGATATGAGGCCTATCAGAAGATTCTGAAAGAGGCTGTGATGGAATTGAGGACAGAGGAATTTGCAGATTCCTTCTCCGATATGACCCGAGATTCAGGGGATGAAGCAGAGTTTGTCGCCGATTGCGTCATTGAGAGCGACCTCGAACTGAGGCTGCCGCCGGAATATGTTCCGCAAGAGAGCGAGCGCATAATGCTCTATCAGCGTCTCGACAACATGGAGAGCGAGCGCGAGACGGAAATCTTCGCCGAGCATCTTCGTGACCGCTTCGGTGAAATCCCCGACACTGCCTCCGAGCTCATTAAGGTTGTAAGCCTCCGCCTGACCGCTCGCCGGCTCGGAATCGAGCGTCTGACACTCAAAGGAGGAAAGATGTATCTCTATTTCGTCGGTGATGACAATAAAGCATACTATCAGTCTCCGGCCTTCGGGCGCGTCCTGGCTTATATGCAAAAGAACTTCAAGCGCTGCGCCCTTCGCGAAGTCAAAGGGAAGCGGTCAATGGTTGTCAGCGGCGTTGATCGTGTCTCCGAAGCGCTCGGCATCCTCAAGGATATCCGCGACTGTGACCCGGTTTAGCCGTCGCCCTCCCTCCTAAGGCTCCCTCACCTCCCCGGTCCGCGCGAAGCCCCCGTTCCGCGCGAAGCTGTCCCGTTCAAAAGCGAAGCTTTTGTTTCCCTTTCCCTCCTAAGGCTCCCCTCACCTCCCCGGTCCGCGCGAAGCTGTTCCGTTCAAAAGCGAAGCTTTTGTTTCCCCAAAATCCCCAAAATCCCCAAAATCCCCAAATCCCTCCCTAAACATGCGTCATATACTTTCAATCCTTCTGCTCTTTGTGGCGCTGTCGGCTCTACCGGCCCGACAGTTTTCAGACTTGCCGGCAAAACTCGACGGCTCGATGAGTCTTTATGATTTCGATTCCGTCGAGGCCCGTCAGATTCCCGATTCGCTGAGGCCCGTATGGATCTCATATATAGCTCGCCACGGTGCCCGCTTTCTCACCTCGGAAAAGAAAATTCTTGATGTGGAAAAAATGCTCGGCGAAGCCCGGAAGAGAGGTTCCCTTACTTCCAAGGGACGTGAATGTCTCAAACTGATGGAGAACATCCGCCGTTCGACGGCCGGTCAATGGGGAATGCTCTCCCCGATCGGAAAAGCACAGGAATTGAGGCTTGGACGCGAAATGGTCAGGATGTTTCCGGAAGTGTTCGTTAAGGAAGGAAGCGGAATCAGGAGTGTGAGCTCTTACGTTCCACGGGTCATAGAGACTATGGATAATTTCAATTTGGCAATAGCCGACACTATCCTCGGACTCTCCGTCACCTCCTCCTCCGGAGATGAATATAGCCGTCTCACCCGCTTCTTCTCAATTGAACCGGAATATGTCTCATGGCGCAAGGACGGTGATTGGAAAGAAGTTTACAAAGGATTCGCGGACAATCACCTGCCTGTCGCGCCGGCTTTGAGACTGTTGGGTCAAAATTCGGGTCTGACAGAAGGTCAGCTCCGCAAATTCTCTTATGATCTGTATAAAGTGCTTCAGGGTCTCCGCGCCATGGGGCTGTCGGCGCCGACGGATGAATGGATGTCAGAAGACGAATATGCATCGTGCTGGCATGCCACCAATCTTGAGAAATATTTCCAATACTCATTGTCCCCCTTATCGGCTGTTCCTGCACAAGGAGCGTCCGACGTTCTCTTTGATCTCATAGCGCAACAGGAAGCACTCATCAACGGCACACAGGTCCGGCCGGGCTTCAGCGGCATTTTCGGACATGCGGAGACCTTGCTGCCGATATTCGCACTCCTTGGTGTCCCGACGACCACAGCCTTCCCTCACGATTATGAAAATCTATATGATGTCTGGAGCGACGCTGAATTGACACCCCTTGCCGCCAATCTCGCAATCATATATTCGCGTGGCCAATCCGGGAAACTGTATGCCTCGATGCGGCTTAACGGTCATAATGTTTCCCCGGTGAACGACCCCGCCCGAATGACTGTTCCCGTCTCCGAACTGCGCGATTATTGGCTGAACCGCTATCTTCAGCTCTCGCCGCGAACAAAAAGCGATTCGGAAACGTAATATAGAAAAATATTATATTTTATTACTTATGGAAAATACAGATCTTTTTGGAAAAGCGAAGCAGGATCTCTATGAAGACATGCAATCTCGCGGAATCGCAGCCATTATATGGGACAACGCAATGGCCGGATTTGATTATATTCCCGAAATCAATCTCGCTGAGGATGAGCAGGAGATGCCGGATACGGCCCGCATAATGGGCCTTTATGCATACGACGGGTTGCTCTATCTGATTGAAGAGGACAAAGCGCGAATAAATTTCAATGACTTCTATAACCGCGATTCTGAGGTGAAGCCTGTCGTGGTCACTCTCTCAAAGGACAGCGCTCTCAAGGAGCTTGGCAATCCGGCCGAAGAACCGGGATATACGACAGCCGGAAGTCTCGAAGAATGGCTTGCCGTCGCCGATTGCTATTACGAAGCTCTTGCTGAAGCGGAAGAAGAATAAGAATCTCAAATTCTCTAATTCCGCTTTAGGGAGACAGTGTTAGCTGAGAGAATAAAAATCTCATGAAATAACGATTACGCGTCGAAAGAGAATTCTTTCGGCGCGGATTTTTTATGAAACGCGGATTTTTATGAAACGCGTTGTCTTTATGAAATAGGGGGCAGTAAAAAATAATTTTGGAGATTTTTATAAATAAGTTAAGTTTTTTAACAAACGGGGTTGTATCTTGCAATTATTTGATTATCTTTGCAAAATGATTTATAGCTCTTTGCAAAAATCAAAAAAATAGGCATTTCGAGCCAACTTTAAAATTTTTAAGAGCCCATTTTATGAAATGGACTCCAAGAAATGGGCTCTTATAGCATGATTTGGAATTTGATATAATTTTCATCGAGTAACATCATTAACTCTTTTTTATTCACCTAACATTTTTTCTTATGAAGAAAATTCTTCTATCTTTAGCAGCCGTCGCTTTCGCATTGCCATGTGCATACGCACAGGAGGTGACTCTCGACTTCACGGGAAAGGATCTCGAAAAATACGGGATTCCGTTCGAGTCCGGAACCACAACAAAGAATTTCATCGAGACACCGTATGTCATTGAAGAGGGAGACGTGACGTTCACTCTCGAACCGGTCACTAATGGCGGCTATGCACGTTGCGGAAACACTCTCAACAATGGCCTTTGGATCAGCGGGACGGCCAATGACGCCGCTATTTCCATCGCTGTTCCGGATGGCGTCATCTCGCGGATCGAATTCAGGTTCACCTCCATGGGATATCCCAAATTCGATGTCGACGGTGTCAACGTGCCTTATGACGATGATGCCAACGCATATATCTGGACCGGTGCCAAGAGTAAGGTCAGATTTGACTTCGTCGAAGGCGGCCAATATATCACTAATGTGAAGATCAATTATTCCACCGGCGCGACAGTCAAGGAAGAGGCCGGACTCTCTTTCGATGCCACCTCTGTCAGTGTGAAGCTGGGCGAGGAATTCACGCCACCCGCTCTTATAAATCCCAATGGCCTTGCCGTGACCTGGGAATCGGGCGACGTTGCTGTCGCAACTGTGGATGCCGAAGGGAATGTGACAATTGCCGGCAAGGGAACCACTGTGATCACGGCTGTTTCCGAAGCTACGGATAAATATGAAGCCGGTTCCGCTTCCTATACGCTTAAAGTATATGAAGAGGGTGAAGATCCCGGAATCCCCGTAGAAAATGAAGTGATTTTTGACTTCGCCTCCCTCTCGTCTTCAACAACTGTCGAATGGGCGGACTCTCCGTATATCCTGAATGAGGGAATCGTGAAACTGACATTTGACAATGAAGTCAACCGCACCGGACAAAGCCCCTTTGGGATCAGCAGCAATGGTCTTACCGTCAATAAGGGTGAAGGAACAATCACAGTTGCGGCCGAAGGCAAGAAGATTACGAAGATTGTCGCTGTCACTCCAGCGCAGATAACACTCTCAGTGGGCGGCCGCAATTTAGTGGAAGAATATCTTCCCGACTACTCCTCGGAATATACCTGGGAACGTCCCGACTCATTTACGGAAAATGACGTTGTGGTCAACTACAACACCAATGTGTGGGGTTCTGACTCTCCCGTAATCCTCACCACAATTGCCGTATATTATGAAGACGCAGAGATTTCTGGTGTTGAGGCTGTCGACGCTTCTGAGACAGACGCTGTCTATTACACTCTTCAGGGTGTGAAAGTCACGGAACCGGCTCCCGGAATCTATGTCAAAGTTTCGGGTTCAAAAGCTCAGAAGGTGATTATCCGATAAAAACCGCTCTTTAGAAATAGAGAACCGGAATAATATAGTTGGACAGCCTCGTCAAATCCGAGGCTGTCCAATTAATTTTTTAACGTCATTATGTCAAAATGTCAGTTTGTCAGAATGTCAATTTGTCAGAATGTCAGTTTGTCATAATGACATTTTGACATAATGACAAAGAGAGAGGATTGCTTTTTCGAGGCTAACCGAGAAGGTTCCGGATGTTGGAGGCTATGACGCCGCTGTTGATTTCGGGATTTGCCAGACTGAGAGACTGAATGATCTCGGAGATCGGAAGTGCGGATTCGTCGGTTTCGGAGAAAAGGCGGTCCGCCGGTGTGATCGCAACGCTCTGAGGATTGAATTTTTCGCCGAAGCTGAGGTCTAGTCCGGCTCTTAGCAACATCTCTGCGACAGTCGGCTTTCCGCGAAATCCGTGGATTATCCAGCGTTGGGCCGGTCTGAATTCCTTCCTGAGTCCTATGATGATGTCAAAACCTTTGACACAATGCAAAATCAAGGGCTTCCCGATCTCTTCGCTCAATGCTATATGAACTTTGAGCGCAAGCATTTGAATGAAAAGAGGTGCCGCTCCGGGTTTCGCGAGGTCGATTCCGCACTCTCCGATCGCCACAACGTCCTCCCGCAGCGCCGCGTTTCTCAAAATCGCTAAATCGGTTTCGCTCAACCCTTCAGCGGTTAAATCCCACGGGTGTATGCCGGTTGAATAAAGCTGTCCGGGCCATTCCCCCGGTGCCGGCAGTTCCGGCGGACTGCAGGAGATGATCGCTTCCGGCTTCGGACCCGGCAGATGAGTATGCAAATCTAAAGTCATAATTGCTTTTGAAATCTATCGGAAATTATTGTTCCTTTTGAAATCTATTCAAATCCCGGGCCGTCTTTTTCTTGAAAGATGCTTCAAGAGCCTCCGTCAAATCGACTCCGCACTGATTGGCCAGACATATCGTGACCCACAGAATGTCGGCCAATTCTTCCGGCAACCCTTTGGCTAAATCTCCTTTCTTGGCAACTTGATCGCCATATACCCGCGCAATGATGCGCGCAAGCTCGCCAACCTCCTCCGTCAGCAATGCCATATTTGTCAGCTCCGAGAAATACCCCCCTCCGATTCCGCGGATCCATTCATCCACGCGCTGCTGTGCCTCCGTTATTTCCATATTTATTATTTTTTCCGCAAATATACGCTTACTTTCCAAATAACCGATAAAAAATCAGCGAATTTTGCGATTTGTTAAAATTTTTTACATTTCCAGCGAAAGATTTAGGCCGGTTTGTTGTTTAGGAATTATAGTATCGAACTAAAGCCCCCTTTCCACAAAAAATGTTAATGCGGGAGGCTGAACTTTACGGATATCGAATAGTACATTGCGAATATTAAACTAAACTTTACGAATATGAAAACCAACCGACTGTTACTTCTCTCTGCCGGAGCCCTGATGCTTCTTGGCAGTTGCGTGAGCAATAAGAAATATGCCGCTTTGCAGCAATCATATCAGACAACAAAGGAGAGCCTTATCGAATGCAACTCCGATTCGCGCAACCTGCAGACCCAGCTTGACGCCGCCTTGAAGGCCAATCAGGAATTGCGTCAGGGCCTTGCGGCCATGAAGGCGACCCTCGACAAATCCATGGACGCTTCGGCCCAATCCGGCGCCAACATCGCCAAGCTCGTTGATGAAATCAACGCCTCGAATAAATATATCAAGCAGCTCGTAGACGCCAAGTCCAAATCTGATTCACTCAATATCGCTTTGACCAACAAGCTCACACGCTCGCTTTCAAACGAGGAACTGAAGGATGTCGATGTCAAGGTCCTCAAGGGTGTGGTATATATCTCATTGGCAGACAATATGCTCTTCAAGTCCGGTTCATACGAGATTTCGGACCGTGCCATGGAGACTCTGTCGAAGATAGCGAAGATCATCAAGGATTACAGCGACTATGACGTGCTTGTCGAGGGCAACACCGACAATGTTCCGATCTCCCGCACCAATATCCGCAACAACTGGGATCTCTCAGCTCTGAGAGCTTCATCGGTCGTTCAGTGCCTCCAGACGAAGTTCGGAATCAATCCGTCGCGTCTGTCCGCTGCCGGAAGGGGTGAATTCAATCCTATCGCGGACAATGATACTGAGGTCGGCAAACAGCGCAACCGCCGCACCGAAATCATCATCACTCCCAAGCTCGATGAATTCCTCGACCTCATCGATCACGCTCCGGAAGACTCATCAACAACGAAATGATAACGCTTTCTCCTATGGCTAAAAAGACAATAGCGAGAACCGGAGCCGCCGCAACTCTCATATTGGCCTCCGCTTCCGTTTTTCAGGCTTCTGCGGTTGTGACCGGAAGTTATCCCTCGGTTGCAGAAACAGCACCCGATTCCGCGGTCCGTCTATATCCGGATGAGGTTTTGCGCAGTGAGATCCTTAAGAATTCCAAAGTCATATTCATCAATGGTGAAGAGGGCGCACGCGCTTCGAGAGATTCCGTGGAGAGCATGATCGCCCGCTTCTATAGGAATCAGTTCCGCCATTCTCAGGATCCGGAAGCCCCTTACTTCACCTTCATGAGCCGTGACGCCAATCTCGCGATGGGAATCGGCGGCGTGATAAAGGTCAGAGGATATTTCGATTGGAACGGCTCTGTACCCAATGCGAGCTTCAACACATATCTCATAAATATGCCCAAGACGCCTGAGAACTGGCGCCAGTTGGGAGCGAGCTGTGCCGGAACGACGCTCTTCTTCAATATCATGGGCCGTCACACTCCCGTGGGTGACTATCAGGGATATATCGAAGGCGGATTCAACGGATACGGCAATGTCGGATTCAAGCTGAAAAAGGCCTGGTTCCAGCTCCGTGACTTCACTGTCGGTCTGGCGACGACCACCTTCTCGGATCCGGCGGCTCAGCCTGACCTCCTTGACGGTGCCGGTGCCAGCGGAAAGATTGACAAGTCCAATGTCCTCGTGCGTTATCTTCATACCTTCAAAGGCGGGAAATGGACCGTGGCCGGTTCTCTTGAATTTCCCAAATCGCAGCCGGATGTGAATGATGTGGACGTAAGGAAATGCAACGACTATGTTCCTGACGTCGCCGCTCTCGGCCAATATCAGTGGAATCGCGGTTTGAGCCATGTCAGGATCGCCGCCCTTTTGCGCACGATGTCTTATCGCGACCTCAAGACCAACAAGAGCCACAACCAGACAGGTTGGGGCGTCATGCTCGGAACGACGGTCCGCGCCGCCAGATTCCTCCAGATCTTCGGGCAATCCTCGATCGGCCAGGGAATCTCGAGCTATACCGGTGATCTTTCCATAGGCAATTATGACCTTATGGCCGACGCCATGGATCCCGGCCGCCTATATGCTCCGACAACATTCAGTGCCACAGTCGGTCTGAAGGCTTTCTGGATGGATCGGCTGACTTCGACGTTCGCTGTCGCCACGCTTCGCAACTTCGCAAAGGAGTCGACCCACGACGAATCCTATAAATATGGACAATATTTAGCGGTCAATCTCATTTATAACTTCTCTTCGAGACTTCAGCTCGGCGTCGAATATCTCGCCGGCAAAAGAATGAATTTCAACCGCGATCATGCCAATGCCAACCGCCTTCAGGCTGTGTTCACGGCCTCTTTCTGACGGCTGACGGACCTCGGCAATAAATATCTAAAATTCCGCGTTATTAATATATGAAATCCCGACGTGGAATCAATATAACTCACAGACGCCCGGCGAGAACACTCGCCGGGTTGTCCTGCTTTTTGCTGACTCTGATCTCGATTATCCTTCTGTCGGCCTGTTCGACCAAGAAAAATACGGCCATGTCGCGCCAATGGCAAGCCTTCACGACCCGATATAATGTCTATTACAACGGTGATGAGCATTATAAGGAGACACTGAAATCCATGGAAGGGGCATATGAAGATGACTACACGCGGTTTGTGCTGACTCATCCCGCCGATGCGCGCGCCGACACGAAACTGCCGCAGCCGTCGGGTGATTTCAAGCGCACGATCGAAAAGATGCAGAAGGCCATTCAGCTTCACAGCATCAAGAAAAAGCCGGCAAAAAAGAACTCGAGTGCCAAAGAGAAGGCTTTCAGAGCCCGCGATGAGTTCAATCCATTCATCCATAACGCGTGGCTGATGTTGGGAAAGGCGCAATATCTGAACGGCGATTTCTTAGGCGCGGCCTCAACCTTCTTCTATATAACGAAACACTTCACATGGCTACCGGACGTCGTGACCGAGGCCCGTCTTTGGCAAGCCCGTTCCTATTGCGCCCTTGACTGGGACTATGAAGCCGAGAACGTCCTTCATCAGGTGAAGGAGAAACAGCTGACAAACTCCAAACTCCGAAATCTGTATAATCTCGTCGAGGCCGATTATCTGGTGCGGACGGAAAAATACAACGAGGCTGTCCCCTTTCTCTCGGCTGCCGCCAAGGCTGCCAAAGGGAGCCAGAAGAACCGCCTTTATTTCCTTCTCGGACAGGTATATTCCCAACTCCAGAAGAAGGATCTCGCATATAAAGCTTTCCAACAGGCCGGAAGCGGAATGTCAACCGCCTACCGGACCAAATTCAACGCCCGTATCAAGCAATCCGAAGTATACACCGGGAAGAATATCGGGCCCGAGGTGCGCGCGCTCCGCGCCATGACGCGCTATGAGCGAAACAACGAATTCCTCGACCAGATTTATTACGCGATCGGCAATCTCTATCTGTCGCGTAAAGACACGGCCGAAGCTAAAAAGAATTACCTGCTGGCCGTCGAGAAATCAACCCGCAACGGCATTGACAAGGCTCTCGCCCAACTCGCTCTGGGAAACATATATTTTCAGGAACAGGACTATGTCAAAGCCCAGCCGTGCTATTCGGAAGCTATCCCTCAGCTGCCGAAGAATTATCCGGACTATGAGAATCTGAAACGGCGCAGCGACGTGCTTGACGAACTTGGCGTCTATGCCGGCAATGTCCAGCTACAGGACTCACTTCTTGCACTTTCCAAGCTTTCACCCGAAGAGCAGCAGAAAGTTGCCGACCGGCTTGTGGCCGAACTGGTGAAGAAAGAGAAGGAAGAGGCACGCCAGGCCGCCCGAGAGGAATTTATGGCGAACCGTGATGACAACTCTCTCATGAACAGCAATACCCCGGCGGCTCCGGCGTTCTCAAACGGCGATAACTCGTGGTATTTCTATAACACCATGACAAAGAACGCCGGAAAAACGGAGTTCCAGAGAAAATGGGGCGCCCGAAAGCTCGAAGACGACTGGCGGCGCCGGAACAAATCTTCGTTCTCAATCGCGGATGAAGAACCCGAGCAGAACGGTTCTGAAGATGCCGCTTCGGCAGATTCGATGCCGGCGGATTCGGTTGCAAACGCGGCCGACGCCGATCTCGCAAAGAAACAGAGCGATCCGCATTTCCCCGAATATTATCTCAAGAACATTCCGAAGACCGATGAAGAGATAAAGACTTCAAACGATATCATTCAGGAAGGACTCTACAATATGGGTGTCATCCTCAAGGATAAGCTGGAGGATTTCACGGCGGCGCGCCGCGAGTTTGATCGCCTCGACAGCCGATATCCCGACAATGTCTATCGTCTGGATGCATACTATAACCTCTATCTTATGGCCGTCCGGGAAAACGAGCGGTCCGAAGCCGAGAAATGGCGTCAGAAAATAATTTCTGAATTCCCCGAATCCCCTTATGGCCAGGCAATGCTTGACCCGGATTATTTCAGCAAGCTGCGGGAGATGCACACCCGTCAGGAAGAGATGTATGAGGAGGCATACGAGGCCTATCTTGCAAATAAGAACGACCGTGTCCATAAACTGACCAAAGAGATGGAGGAGGAATATCCACTTTCTCCGATTCTCCCGAAATTCGTCTTTATCGACGCTCTCTCATATCTCACTCAAGGGAAGAACGATGAATTCAAGGATCGTCTCTCCTATCTTCTTGAAAAATGGCCCGAAACGGACATGACCCCCATGGCCGGAGCAATTCTTAAAGGCTTGAAAGAGGGCCGTGTTCCCCATGCCGGCATGGAGAACGCGCGCGGAATGCTCTGGGATATGAAGCTGACAGACAAATCCGGAGAGGGCGGATCGGAGACTTCCGGACCGGCCGCTTTCGAACGTGATCCCAACTCTCCCCAATATTTTGTTCTCGCTTTCCCGAGAGATTCCGTGAGTGCGAACCAATTGCTTTATGATGTCGCGCGGTTCAACTTCTCATCCTTTGTGGTGAAAGACTTCGATCTCGAGCCGATGAGTTTCGGCAATGTCGGACTCCTCGTCATCAAGGGTTTCGCCAATGTGCGTGAACTGGAGCATTATCGCGAAGTCATGGCGCGCGGCGGTTTCAAATTGCCCGAAGGCGTCCGGCCGATCGTGATCAGCAAACCGAACTTTGAACTTCTTCTGCGCGAAGGACGTTCATTTGAAGAATACTTCCGCTTTGAGGAACAGAGTGAAGTGGATGCCAAGGAGGAAGAGGTCATTGGTGAAAAATTGCCGCTCGAGCCTCTCCCCGAAGAGTCTGAGGAGCCCTCGGAAGATTCCGTACCCTCCGAAGACCCGGATCCGTCGGCTCCCTCCCAGAACTCTCAGAACTCTCAGAACTACCAGAGTTCAGAGCCGTCCGAAGAGCCCTCTGAAGAACCCTCCGAAGAATAAGCGAGCTAAAACCTATAGAAAATGAATAAAATCCTTTGGGCCGACGACGAGATCGATCTGCTGAAACCGCATATCCTTTTCCTTAAGGCGAAAGGTTATGAGGTCGACACGGTCAGCAACGGCCTCGATGCTCTCGAAGCCCTTCAGCAAAAAGCATATTCCCTCATCCTTCTCGACGAGAACATGCCGGGACTTTCCGGACTCGAGACGCTCACGCGCATAAACCGCGAGCATCCTGAAGTTCCCGTCATCATGATCACTAAAAGTGAGGAAGAGAATATCATGAACCAGGCGATCGGAAACCAGATCGCCGACTATCTTATAAAACCGGTCAATCCGAACCAGATCCTTCTTTCTCTGAAAAAGAATCTGCACAGCGTTGAGCTCGTTGCCCGCGAGGCCTCTTCGGGCTATCAGCAGGAATTCCAGCGGATTTCAGGAATGATCAATATAGCCAATTCCGTCGAAGAATGGAAAGAGGTCTACCGTCAGCTTGTCTATTGGGAAATCAAACTTGCCGAGTCCGATTCTGCTATGGACGAGATGCTGTTGCTTCAGAAACGTGACGCAAACGCCAATTTCTGCAAATTCGTCAAGAGGAATTATGAGGAGTGGGTCAATTCAGAAGAACATCCGCTGATGAGTCACGAAATATTCCGCCG
>CAYQQG010000059.1:0-12383 GCA_964419535.1 uncultured Sangeribacter sp. | reverse complement strand
TCGCCCGCTTCTATAAGCCCGAGGCGAAGCGTGCTGCGAAACTGGCAGCTCATGACTTCGCGAAGGCACGCGAAATTGTCGCTTGGAAAGAGGAAGTTGCTTCCAAATGGAACGAAGTTCAGGTCCTTTCCGTCAACTATGACGACAGCCTGAGCAATGCTCTCTCAACCGGTTCCGACCTTGAGCTTTCATGCAAGATCGACACCAAGGGTTTGCGCGATGCGATCGGTGTTGAGCTCGTCTCATATCGCGAGCATGACGGCGAAAGCACATTCGACGGAACCCGCGACCTTAAGATCGTCGAAAAGGATGGCGACATCTTCACCTATTCTCTGAAGATGAAGATCCGCGACGCCGGAATGTTCCGCTATGCTCTCAGAATGTATCCGAAGAACGTCGATCTCCCGCACCGCATGGACTTCGCATATATCCGTTGGATTTAATCTTCTGACAACCAAATAAAAAAGAGTCGGACTGAAAGATCAGTCCGACTCTTTTTTATTAAACTCAAGATTTCTTAAGATTCATCAAGATTCATCACGATAAATCATGAATATTCTTGATTAATCATGATTATTGGCTTTTTTTGCTTCGATTTTGGATTTGCCGGACGATATCCGCTGCTTGATTTCATCCGCCCTGCGGGTCTCCACCTCCTTGATTTTAGCATCACGGGTTTCGACTCTCGTGCGGAGCTTTTTAGGCATCAGGCCTACGAGCAACGGCAATAATGAAAGAAAAATCAATGCGCCCATGATAATTGCATAAACCACAATTATCTGCTTTAGAATCCCCTCATCATCGCGAGCATAGTCTGAAGGACGTTTGAGTGCGCCGGAGGCCTGAAAATCTTCGGTGTCGAGTGCGCGCAGTGAACTCTTCCAGATGATCTTTCCGTCATAGAGATAGACAACAGCCGGATTCCCGCGCGCGAGCATCTTTATGGATGTGTCTTCGGCGGTATAAAGCGGATAGGAAGCGAGCGAAATGTCCTTCCAATATGCGATATCTTGAGGTGTGCCGGCGACGACACCTATCATGTCAATGTCATTGTCTTTTGCCCACACATGAAGAGAGTTTATCCGCCATGTCATTGCGACCGAAACGTTCTTAAGATCGGGCATGAGAAGAAGGAGCTGACCGCCGCGAGGCAGAAGAACATCCTGTGTGACCTCTTCATTTCCGTCCTCGCTCCATATCTGGAGAGAGGCCGGATCTTCGCTTTTAGCTTTCAGGGCAGTATTTTGGGCATCTCCGGGGCCTCCGCCGCTTTTCGATTCGCGTCTGACAAATTTCCAGCCGTCATTCTCGTCAGGAAGTTCATCATTGATCGAAAAGCCCTTCTCAACGCCGTCTTTCTCATAGATGAACAGCATATCGTCAGCTTCATCATTCTCCTGGTCCTCGGAAAGATTGTCATCTTCCGAGCTTTCTCCGTCAGAAATATTGTCCAGGTCAAAGCTTTCATCATCGGAATATTCCGAAGACCCCTCGCCACTGTCCGGTTCATTGTTTTCGGCGAGCGCGAGATTATCCGCAATTACGGTGCCGGCTTTGAAAGGCCTGAAATCTATGAGAGGCTGATAGACATATCCGATCAGTCCGATGACGAAAATAAGTCCTGTCGAGCTCAGCAACGCGATCCATTGAACCAGCGGTCTTATCAGACATCGGCAAACGGTGTTGTATTTAATAAGCCAGCCGAGCATGATCACCAACGCGACATTCTTCCAGAAAGTCGCTGAATTTGAAAGCAATATGGCGTCCCCGAAGCATCCGCAGTCAGGAACAGGATCGGCGATGTAAATCCAAAGGGTCAGCGGAAGCATGACTGCCATCATGAGCATTCCCGCGATTGGCGTCGATCTTCGGAAACATCCCGTGATAAGGAATATGCCGACACAAAACTCGTAAGCGCAGAGGAAGAAAACCCCCGTGAGAAGGAGATTGTCATAATTCGGAAGCCCCATTGCTCCCATATAGTCCTGAAACTTATATAGGGTGCCCCATGGGTCTATCGCCTTGACAAATCCGCTGAACGCAAAGGTCGCGCCGACAACAATCCGAAACAGCCAAGTGACTGCAATTTTGATTTTCAAACCTGTTGATTCTTTCATTGCTTGGCTTCGTCAAGTTTAATCAAAGCGAAAAGAGCATAATTGATCATATCCATATAATTCGCGTCGAGTCCTTCGGAAATCAGAGTCTTCCCGCGGTGGTCTTCAATCTCCTTTGTGCGCAAAAGTTTCTGAAGAATGATGTCGGTGAAGCTGCTGACCCTCATATTTCGCCAAGCCTCATCATAATCATGGTTCTTGTTGAGCATGAGTGATGTCGCTTTTGAAATGGCCGCGTCATAAAGTTTAATAGCCTCTTCGGGAGCGAGCGGCTCTCCCGGGCCGAGCTCCAATTGAATGAGTGCCATGGCGCAATAATTGACGATCCCGATGAATTCCGGTTCGATCCCTTCGTCTACATGTCCGACGCCCCCTTTCTCTTCGAGAGAACGGACGCGAGCGGCCTTGATATATATCTGATCGGTCAGAGAGGAGGGCCGCATGATCCGCCAGGAAGTTCCGTAATCAATCATTTTCTTTTCAAAAATGTCGCGGCATCTCGCAATCTCCTGCGCGAATTCATTCTCTGTATTATGGTTTCTGTTGCTCATTTCCGTTTAATTTCAATGTCTAATTTATGCAAAAATAACTAATTTTCCTTTTACATCTAAAATTTTATGATTATTTTTGAAGAATAAATGATATTTTGGGCTGACGGTGTCTCCCGCTATGTATCGGAGTAGATGTTTGTCAGACTTATAAATATTTATATTCAAGAGAGTTAGATGAAAAATATACGTTTTCTCGCCGAATGGGAGCCTCAGGGTGCCATTCTTATGGCTCTTCCTCATGAAGACACGGACTGGAATTATATGCTCCGTGACGTGAGGGATTGCTATAAGCGCCTTGTCGACGCCATGACGTCGGAATGTGTCAATGTAATCCTTCTTGCTAAATCCAAGGATGACGGAGCGGAAATCTCAAAAGATATTTCAAACCCGGAACGGCTGAAGATTGTCGAGGCGGATTTCAATGACACTTGGACACGTGATTACGGTCCGTTGGCCGTTGAGAGAGGTGAGCGTGAGCGCGCGCTCGATTTCGGATTCAACGGCTGGGGCCTTAAATTTGCCGCCGATAAGGATAATCTTGTCAATCTTTATCTCCGAGACCGGTATGTTATTCTTCCTGAGCAATATCGGAATGAGCGAGACTTCGTCCTTGAGGGAGGTTCGGTCGAGACCGACGGACGCGGGACCCTGCTGACCACAACCCGATGTCTGACCTCTCCGAACCGGAATGGCGGGAAGCCGAAGTCCGAGCTGACCGAGATTCTTCGCCAACGCCTTGGGGCGGACCATGTGCTGTGGCTCGACTATGGCGCTCTCGCCGGCGACGACACTGACTCTCATATCGACACACTGGCACGTCTGGCTCCGGGGAACACGATTATTTTCACAGGGTGCCGGAACGTGGACGACGACCATTTTGAAGAACTTCTGAAGATGAGGGCACAGCTGACACTTTTCCGGACGCCCGATGGAGAACCCTATAATTTAGTGGAGCTGCCGCTTCCTGATCCTGTCTATGACGAAGAGGGCGAGCGTCTGCCGGCCACTTATGCAAACTATTTAGTGACGGAAAAAACCATATTTATGCCGACTTACGGTCAGGCCGCGAATGACCTTCTCGCTTCCCAGACTTTGAGGATCGCATTCCCCGAACATAAGGTTGTCGGAATTGATTGTTCGGCTCTTATCCGTCAGCATGGATCTCTTCATTGCGCGACGATGCAGCTTCATAAAGGGTTCTTCAACGACGCCATTTTCTGATTCTCATCACCTATGTCTAAATTTTGAAAATTCAATTCAAAACTAATAGAGTCGTAATTTGAAATTCAGATCCCGGTTTAAAACCTTGATAGAAAATTAAAATGAAAGTAGGAATTGTCCAACACTTCTTTTCGGAAGATATAGATTCTAACCGCAGCCGGAACTTAGCCGCAATTCAGAATCTGGCAGATGAAGGCGCGGAATTGGTGGTGCTGTCAGAATTGCACGACTCCCTTTATTTCTGCCAGCACGAGAACGTCGATCTTTTTGATTTAGCTGTCGAATTGCCGGGCGAATTTACGGATTTCTATGGCGAAGCGGCCAAGAATAATGGCGTGGTGATTGTCGCCAGCGCTTTTGAGCGCCGCGCGCCGGGACTTTATCATAACACAGCCGTCGTGTTCGAGAAGGACGGCTCGATCGCCGGGACATACCGCAAGATGCACATTCCCGACGATCCCGGATTTTACGAAAAGTTTTATTTCACCCCCGGCGACAAGGGTTTCACACCCATTGAGACCAGTGTCGGCCGTCTCGGCGTGCTCGTTTGCTGGGATCAATGGTATCCCGAAGCGGCGCGTCTGATGTCTCTCGCCGGTGCCGAGATGCTGATATATCCGACTGCTATCGGATGGAACCCGGACGATCCGGAAGATGAGAAGAAACGCCAGAGAGAAGCTTGGATTACGGTTATGCGCGGTCACGCCGTGGCAAACGGTCTGCCGGTGATTGCCGTCAATCGTGTCGGATATGAAGAGGATCCGACCGAAGCGACTTCCGGAATAGATTTCTGGGGATCCAGTTTTGCTGCCGGTCCTCAAGGTGAGTTCCTTGCGCTCTGTGTCGAGAACCAGGCTGAGGAAAGGATAGTTGATATTGATCTCGAGAGATCGGAGAATGTCAGACGGTGGTGGCCCTTCTTGCGCGACCGCAGGATTGACGCTTACGGCGACATCACCCGCCGATATATCGATTCTCACGACATTCACTAAGAGCCCGGTTTTTGGGTATTCAGAAGAGGATATCTCTAATTTTTAAACGTATGTCTCTAATTGGGAAACGTATCTTTCTAATTTATGGACTTATAGGACTAAAAGAAAACAGATAAGATTTTGGATAAATTCATAAATATAGCCGGGGTCAGGATCCATTATAGGGAGACTGGGAAACCGGACGGGCTTCCGATCGTGATCATGCACGGTTATGGATGCACTGTTGACACGGTCGCCTCGATCGCGGCAATTCTTGAGTCGGGAATGCGGGTGATCAATGTTGATCTCCCGGGACACGGTCAGAGTGACGAGCCGCCAACGGTCTGGGGTGTCGATGACTACACGCGATGCATCGAAACACTGATCAAGGAACTTGACCTCAAAAATGTAAGCCTTCTCGGTCATAGTTTCGGAGGAAGGATCGGAATCTTGCTCTCGTCGAGAAATCCGGAAATCCACAAACTCGTGTTGGTGGACGCGGCCGGTATCAAGCCGCGCAGAAAGCCGAAATACTATATAAAAGTCTATACTTATAAGACTTTGAAGCATCTTCTCCCTCTTCTTTTCGGGAAGAAGACCGGTGGTAAATTGCTTGATAAATATCGCGGTAAAGCCGGATCGGCCGACTATAGGCAGTCTTCGCCCATTATGCGCGGCGTTATGAGCAAATGTGTCAATGAAGACCTGAAGTTTGCCATGCCCTCAATCAAGGCTCCGACATTATTGATCTGGGGATCCGAGGACACCGCAACGCCGCTTTCAGATGCGAAGACAATGGAAAAACTCATTCCCGACGCCGGGCTCGTAAACTTCGAGGGTGCCGGCCATTACAGTTTCCTCGACAACCCCGGTGGCTTCCGCGCCGTGATGCAGGAATTCTTTAAGAAGGAATTATCAAAATAAACTTCAAAATCCAACAAGATTCATCAAGATTAACCATGATTCAACATGAAAAACCATGATGCAACATGATGAATCGTGAAATTCAATGATGCACCATGATTGAACATGTTAAACCATGAATTAATAAAGAAAAATCAAAAATAAAATATGACAGCTTTTTTGATTGTAATCTATATCGTCTGTGGAGTCTACCTTCTGCTCAACCTGAAGCGGGATATCCACATCCTTCAGCAAAATTCCTATCGCATAAGCAGATACTGGAGATGGCTCGAACAGGGAAATTTCATCACCGCGTGGCGGCTGATCGACATCGCCATGATGTTCCTGCTCATGTCCACTCTTCTCACGCCGGCGCTTTGCCTTCTGCTGGCCGGAATCGTGTGTGTTTGCAAATGTTTTCCGATTTTGCGCGCAAAGCATAAGAAACCACTGGTCTTCACGAAGAGGGTCCGGAGGATATATGCCGTTGCGGGTATTCTCTCGCTGATTCCATTCGTCCTGATGATGATCTTCTATGGCGGCCGCGACGATATGCTCGATTTCTATAGCGGTCCGGAAGTGACCGTCACGGTGATGTTCATGTCGGCCGTGCTTTCATGGGCTTTCGTGATCGCCGCTGTCTGGCTTCTACAGCCGGTCGAAAAGAGGATCAACCAAAAATTCTATGACGAGGCGCGTTCGATTCTCAAAAGTATGCCCGACCTGAAGATCGTCGGCATCACAGGCTCCTATGGGAAGACATCGACCAAGCATTATCTACATACAATCCTTTCCGAGAAGTTCGAAACGCTCATGACCCCCGGAAGCTATAACACGCCTATGGGTGTTATCCGGTCAGTCCGCGAGATGATGAAGCCCTATACAGAAATCTTTATCTGTGAAATGGGCGCCAAACAAAAGGGTGACATTAAGGAGATTTGCGATCTTGTCGATCCCCAATGCGGAATCATCACGGCCGTCGGCCCGATGCACCTCGAGACATTCGGGAACATCGAGACTGTCTGTTCAACCAAATTTGAGCTTGCCGACGCTATCCCCGCGGCCGGATTCGTTGTCATCAACAATGATTTCGAACCTGCTGCAAACCGCGAGGTGTCAAACACTCGGGCTCTTCGCTATGGCGTCAGTCATCCCGAAAATTGTGATTACATCGCCGAAGAGGTAAAATATTCACCCGAAGGAAGCTCTTTCGTCGTCGTGACACCCGAAGGGAATCGGATTGAATTCAAGACGAGGCTGATAGGAGAGTGCAATATTTCCAATCTGATGGCCGCAATCATCGTCGCGCTTAAGCTCGGAATGGACGAAGAGACTATCAAACGCGGGGTTAACCGCATTGAGCAGGTTGAGCATCGTCTCAATATAAAGCGGACCCCTGGCGGAGTAACAATAATCGACGATGCTTTCAACTCAAATCCTGACGGATCGAAAATGGCACTCGAAGTGTTGGGCGCTTTCGATTCCGGCCGAAGAATATGCGTGACTCCCGGCATGATCGAACTCGGCGACCGTCGTGAGGAACTGAACGAGCAGCTCGGCCGCCATATCGGCCATAACGCCGACATCGCCGTCATAGTCAATGCTTATAACCGCGATCCGCTTGTTCAGGGAATCCTGTCGACCGGATTTGACAAGTCGAACCTTCATGTCGTAGACAACTTCAATGCCGCTCAGCAATTGCTTGGCCGAATTCTCCGCAAAGGTGACGTCGTCCTTTACGAAAACGACCTCCCGGATTCCTTCAAATAATTCCGAAATTATCGAGATAAACGAAGATTTTTCAAGTTTCATCATGTTGAATCATGATTTTTCATGTTGAATCATGTTTCATCTTGATTTACCATGTTGAATCTTGTTAGTTTTCGAGTTGATTATGATCGCTACTATAACGTTTGTCAGACAGAAATTCGATGAGTTCAACCGCCTGTGTTTCTGCGGGTCGCTTCCTCCGATCGAGCTCAAAATAGGTTCGGCAAGAAAAATGTTGGGTAGTTTCCGCTATCCTCTTCGCTATCCCTCTTTGGCGAAGAGAGGGGTGGGAGAGTGCCGCATAACGATCAGCAACCGTTTTGACCGGCCGCAAGATTTCATCGAGGACACCTTGATACACGAGATGATTCACTATTGGGTCTGGCTTCAGCGCATAGATGACGAACCTGCACACGGACCGGCTTTCCGGAGGATGATGAAGGATATAAACACGCGGTTCGGGAGGAACATTACCGTCCGTACCGCCGTGAGCGAAGATTTCAGCAACAGTGACACTCATTTCGCTCATCATTACATCTGCATTACACATTGGAAAAATGGCCGGTTAGGTCTGACTTTGGCCGCGCGTCCACGAATTTTCGAGATCAACCGAATTTGGTCGGCTGATACCAGAGTGGACCACATAGAATGGTTCTACAGCACCGACCCATGGTTCAACCGCTTCCCGACTTCGCGCACCGCCAAAGCATACGTCATCGACAGCACAGACTACGCAACCCGCATCTCCACCCAGCTCCCGTGCGAGATCCGCGGCCCCCGTTTTCAACCGATCCGTCCCTGACCTCCTCGCCTCATCGACGAATTCATCTAAGACTAAGTTTTGATTTTACAAAATATTACATTAATTTTGCATCAACATAAAAATCTTAGATATGAAACCGAAATATTTCATCGGTAAAATTTCTGACTAATGCTTCAATGCATTTGTTTTAATATATTATTGGTTATTAAGTGTGAATAATGCTGAATAGAAAAGAGTGTATTGAAAAACTGCGCAATTTAATACCTTATATTCGGAAAGAATATGGGGTGACCGGATTAACGTTGTTCGGATCCGTTGCTCGTGGTGAAAGCGGTCCGGAAAGTGACGTTGATCTGCTTGTAGAGATGCCTCCTAAAATATTTTATTTGAGCGCATTGAAGCGGGATCTTGAAAATCTTCTTAATATGTCAGTAGACCTAATTCATCGTCATTCTCACATGAACCCTCGTTTCCTTAATGAAATCTCTCGTGATGGAATCATTATACTCTGATTCAGCAATTCGATATGCAATTAATACCATACTTTCCATTGAAGAAACTTTACAACAGTTGATAGAATGGAATAAGGTGATAAATACAGTGGATGATTTTGCCTGTTCACAATCCGGTATGCAATTACTTGCTGCCGATGCAATGTTAATATCAGCAATTGGCGAAGGTGTTAATAAAATTGACACAAAACTTCCTAATTACCTACAAAAGGAGTTCCAGGATATTCCGTGGAGAGAAATTGTGGGAATGCGGAATCACATAGTTCACGGGTACTTTGATCTTAATGCAGATATAGTTTTTAACACTGTTAAGACCGATGTGCCAAACTTACTGCCGGTTATAAAATCAGTGCGCATGAAACTCGAACAACTCTCATACTAAAAGTATTCAGATCGCATGCCGTTGAATATACCATAGATAAGATAAAATTTTGATTTTGTCATATATACTACTTGAATAGTACTTAAAATTAAGAAAATTATTTTGGAATATGAAATAATTATTTTAAATTTGCAATTGAAAAGGCTTTATCGCAGAGGCTTCTCATTTGGAGAGGGTTCAGCGGTGGGGTCTGAAAGCCACAGGTTGAAAGCCATTTAGTGGCGTGACATAAAGGAAATGCGTTTATCGACGCTCTTTCTTGGCAATTGGAAACTTCGCAAACTTCTGGATTAGTCAAGGATGCGGCAACGGTAGATGCCTTTTGTGGAGATGTATGTCTCAAAGTCAAGGTTTGTCCCGGCAAGGGGGTTGCCTTGGTTGCTCGTACATATATCATAATCTGCGTGAGGCCTCTGCACAGTTGCTCGTTCTACTAATCCGGGCATTGCGAAGGCCTCCAATTGCAGAGCGAGCAACGGTTTGGCTCTCACGCAATTTCATTTTTAAATCTAACGGCCGGCCAGGGAGTCAGTCAGCCTTCACAAACCTTATGTTACAAAAAATACCTGACATCATGTTGAGGTGGCTTGTGCTTGCCATCCTCACTATCGTCGGTTTCTCTCCCGTCTTTGCACTCAAAGACGGAGATGATTTCGCTTTAGACGGTATCAACTATACCGTCATCAGCGAAGCCGACAAAACCTGCAAAACAAAAGAAGGTACGTATTCATCCATGTATCGTGCGTACATTCATAGTCATTCTGTTAGAGCTAACATTGATCTTCCGAGCCATCCTAATGGTTATGAACTCATTGAAATAGGTTTCGGATCCTTCTCTAGTATGGACAATCTTAAAAGTATAAGTATACCGGAGTCAGTTACAAGGATAGAGCCAAATGCATTTTATGGGTGCTATCATTTATATAGAATTACTATACCTAAATCTGTGATAAATATTGGTAATTATGCATTTTATAACTGCAGGGATCTGAAACAACTTAATATTCCCGCGTCAGTAAAAGAAATAGGACTCAGTGCTTTTGAGAACTGTTCTTTTAAGCCCCTTGTCATAAATGGGAATCCTGAAAACTGTTATTTATGGGGCTTAGAAAATACAAGTGTAATTTATTGTCCGTTAGAATTTCTATCAACTATTCCCAGTTACTATACAAAATATCCTTTATATGATCAGTTCTCTTTTGATCTCCGCCCAATGATATTGGGTGCTAAATTATCATTGGTAGATAATCCATATTTTAGTGGAGTTTCACGTTATTCAAATCTTCGATGTGTTATTACAGATGAAATAGGTAAAGAGGTGAAGACTGTTGAAATTCCTGAAAAAGAAGGTGATTACATTATAGATGGATTAAATTTCAATTCTGAATACACAATCAGTTACTTATATAGCGATATTGATGGTAATAACTATAAAGTACCCGTTAACTTTACAACAAAAGGGATAGAATATAGTATGTCAGGAAGCCAAACTAAAATGACGTTTAATAAACTCGAACTTGAATCCGACGAAACTTTTCAAGTCAAGGAGATAGGTATCCAATTTGATGGAATCAGTTATCCATATAAAGGCAAACAAATAGAAATCAAGAATCTTTATATAGATACTCAATATAATTTTGCTTTATATGCATTAAGTTCAGAGAATAAGGCGGTCGAGATAATGAAAAAGTTTAGAACAAATAGTTGGTTATTTTCACCTCAAGTTCAATGTGGACCAACCACTTTAATTCTCTCAGCAAATGAAGGGCCTAACGAAGTGCATCCAACAGAGTGTTGGTGGGAATTTGACGGAGTGCGTCATAACGGGAAAAATGTCATTGTTACAAGTTTAGTCCCAGATAAGAATCATAATGCGGATTTCTATGTGATACATAAATATAATAATGGCATTTCATCGAGAAAATTCCAAATAGCAAGCAAATCTATTTCAACTTCCAAAATTGAGTTTAAGACCCTGAATCCGAAATGCGTTTCAGAGAAATGTGCGATTGTGGCGGCCGAAACTAATATTTCGGAATATGAGCCGCTTGTAGGTTTCCAATGGAAGAAGTATGACGCACCATCTTCTCTCGCTCCGAATGAAGGTTATGGAGCCGTGAATGATGGAATACTCGAAGGCTATATTAAGAATCTGCAATCTGCTTTCTATTATGAAGTGCGACCTTTCTATAAAGACGCGTCCGGGAAGTACTACTATGGCGATTGGGTAACTTTCGATCCGAGTGATTTCAGTTTCTTTGAACCGACAGTTCGAACTTATCCCGTTCAGGATATAAGCGATTTCACTGCTACCGTAAGAGGATATGCTCTTGCCGGCTCGGACAATATCAAACGTCAGGGTTTCCAGTATTGGGTATCTTCTTCGCCCAAGAAGAAGATAATGTATGCACCGTCAAACTCTGAGATTTCTACTATTGTTGCTACTGGTCAGATCATGACAGCAACGTTCGAGAATCTCCTTCCCGGCACGGCATACACATATCGCGCATTTGTTGAAACTGACGCCGGATTCAAATATGGTGAAGAACAAACATTCAGAACGACCGATCTGTCAGGTATTTCAGGTATTGAGGTCATTTCTTCGGATGAATCAGAACCTGAGATTATCGGTTATTTCGACATGACCGGTCGTCGATACGCAACGATCCAAAAAGGTATCAACATTATTGTTTATTCCAACGGAACGACACGAAAAGTAATCATGAAATAATATTTTCGTCTTCTTTCTCGAAATTAACGAGCTGCGCTACCATTGACTTTAGTAATGAAGAAAGTCAATGATAGCGTGGCTCTTTGTTTTCCGTAACCATAGTGAATTTAGAGAAAATTTAAAAAAAAATAAGCAGCAAGTGCACGAACGCGTGCATATTGCCACGAAAATTGCTCAATACCTTAGGATCGTTGCACAGTTTAGATGTTGGTTAGTTAGTCGTGGTGGTAGGGGAGGCCGTGTAGAATCGAGAAACCGCGGTAGATCTGTTCGGTGAAGAAGAGGCGCACCATCTCGTGGTTGAAGGTCATCTTCGAGAGGGAGAGAAGGGAGTCGGCACGGTCATAGACTTTCTGGGAGAAGCCATAGGGACCGCCGACAACAAATAGAAGCCGTTTACGGCCCGATGCCATTTGTTTTTCTAAGAATCCTGCAAATTCGCGCGATGTGTATTGTCGGCCA
>CAYQQG010000058.1:0-12389 GCA_964419535.1 uncultured Sangeribacter sp. | reverse complement strand
CCCCACTCAACGACCGAGGGGCTGAGATTATACCCTGTGAACTTGACGCGGTTAGAACCGACGGAAGGACTTGTTGATAGCCATTAATTGGCTGCATCCCTCGTTATAATATCTGGTCGAAATGAAAATCTTTTTGAATCGCGAGCCGGTTGAAATCCACGGCTCGGAACAAAATCTGCAGTCATTCCTTGAAAATGAGGGGTTGGCCAAACCCGGCATTGCCGTTGCGATCGACAACAAAGTCGTCCCGAAATCGTTATGGCCAGCCACAATTCTCCGTGACGATATGCGTCT
Source organism: uncultured Sangeribacter sp. (assembly GCA_964419535.1). Classification (GTDB taxonomy): domain Bacteria; phylum Bacteroidota; class Bacteroidia; order Bacteroidales; family Muribaculaceae; genus Lepagella. Next base: position 12,095 of record CAYQQG010000058.1, on the reverse strand, counting down.
GACCGTCATTCACGCCGTTTGCGGAGGATAATGAAAATCATTTATGTCACTTCGGAATCTCCCCTCATAAATGAGGGTCCTCTTCTCGCTTCGATGATCGGAGCGGGCGCATCGCGCGTGCATATCCGTCATCCGCATACGGACATCAGCGACATCCGGCAAATATTGGAATCCATACCCTTGGACATGAGGCCGCGCATATCCTTGCATGACTTTCACTCTTTAGCTTCGGATTTTGGATGTGGCATTCATCTGAACGGACGGAATCCATACGCCCCGCCGGGATTCATAGGAACAGTCAGCCGATCGTGTCATTCTCTTGAGGAGATTGAGTTTCAACAGGCCGACTATTATTTCCTTAGCCCTATATTCGACAGCATTTCCAAAACGGGATATAAAGCTAAACACTTTGACCACAATCGATTGAAAGAATTATTGGAGCATAGGAACATAACGGCGCTCGGAGGAATTGAACCTCAGAAATTCGAAATTTTAAGATCAATGGGTTTCGATTCGGTTGCGTTGTCCGGATACCTGACAGGTGAAGGGGAACCCGAGAAAATAATAAAAAGACTAAAACAATGCTTCAATTCATAACCCATAAGACAGAAAGATTCGATGAGATCGAGGGCGCCAAAAAGGCGCTTGAGGGAGGATGCCGTTGGATTCAGCTACGGATAAAGGATGCCTCCGCCACGGAGATTGAAGAGAAAGGACGCCTGCTATCTGCGCTCTGCAAGGATCACGGCGCGAAACTCATCCTGGACGATCACGTGGAACTTGTCAAGACGACCGGCGCCGACGGGGTCCACCTCGGCAAATTAGACATGCCGCTCTGGGAAGCCCGTGAAATCTTAGGAGAGGATTATATCATTGGCGCCACTGCCAACACTTTCGGAGACATCCGTAAAGCGGTCGCAGAAGGTGCCGATTATATCGGATTGGGTCCGTTCCGTTATACGTCAACAAAGAGAAATTTAAGTCCGATTTTAGGACTGGAGGGTTATCGCGCCATTATGGCTGAATGCGGTCGTCACGGTCTAAGCATTCCGATTGCCGCAATCGGTGGATTGACTATAGAGGACATACCTCAGCTGTTGGACGCCGGTGTGACCGGTGTCGCGGTCTCAGGCGCAATTCTGAAATCCGACGATCCGGTGAGTTACACACGCGCCATAATGTCTATTATCGGTAATCAAAACAATAACTCTCAAAAGACCTCTTCCAAAATAAAGAATTAAAGAAAAAGGAAAAATAAAAATGAAAGATTTAATTATCGGCAATAAGAAATTCAATTCGAGGCTCTTCCTCGGGACGGGAAAATTCCGTTCCAACAAAGAGATGAACGAGGCGATAATCGCGTCCGGGAGCGAACTGGTGACGGTGGCGATGAAACGCATTGACATGACGAACGCGGACGACAACCTGCTACGGGGGATTCTCAATGCCGGTGTCAACTTACTTCCGAACACTTCCGGTGTGCGGAATGCCGAAGAAGCTGTTCTGGCTGCTCAGCTCGCGCGCGAGGCGTTTGAAACCGATTTCATCAAACTTGAGATTCATCCCGACCCGCGCTATCTTCTTCCGGATCCGGTCGAGACACTTAATGCAACCGAAGAATTAGCCAAAATGGGGTTCGTCGTGTTGCCTTATATTCAGGCCGATCCCGTCCTATGCAAACGGCTTGAAGAAGCCGGGACGGCGGCCGTCATGCCGTTGGGAGCCCCGATCGGAACCAATAAAGGGTTGATCACCCGCGAATTGATTTCAATCATCATTGAACAGAGCAATGTGCCGGTCGTTGTCGACGCCGGCATCGGCGCGCCCTCCCACGCATCGGAGGCCATGGAAATGGGTGCAGACGCCGTTCTTGTCAACACAGCTATTGCTGTCGCCGGAGAGCCTGCAAAAATGGCCGACGCTTTCAGAATGGCTGTCATCGCCGGACGCCTGGCATTCGAAGCCGGCTTGGGCGCCGTTTTAGACCGTGCCGAGGCCTCAAGCCCTCTCACTTCATTTCTTGACTAAGAACATTAAAATATGTTTTCAGAAGTATTAGAAAAATATGATTGGGAGGAAACTCTCAGAGAAATCGAATCAAAAACGGAGGCCGACGTCAGAAGAGCTTTGGCCAAAGAACATCTTTCGGTTGAGGATTTCATGGCGCTAATTTCTCCGGCCGCGGAACCTTTCATCGAACTTATGGCCAGACGCAGCCGCCAGATAACTCTCAGAAGGTTCGGGCGAACGATTTCGATGTATATCCCGATGTATATCACCAATTCTTGCACGAATTCATGCGTTTATTGCGGTTTCAATATCCATAACCGCTTTGACCGTGTGATTTTGTCTCCGGAACAGATTGCACGCGAATGCAAGGCGATCAAGGAGTTGGGTCCGTTTGACAATCTTCTGCTCGTGACCGGCGAAAATCCGAAAGTGGCCGGAGTGGAGTATATCGAAAAGGCTCTTCAGGTCTGCCGCCCGTACTTCAACAATCTCACTATAGAGGTCATGCCACTGAAAAGTGAAGATTATTCACGGCTGACAAAATCAGGCCTCAACGGCGTTGTCTGCTTTCAGGAAACCTATAACCGGAAACGCTATAAGGAATATCACCCGGCCGGGATGAAGTCAATTTTTGAATGGAGGGTTAATGGCTATGACCGCATGGGAATGGCCGGAGTCCACAAGATTGGCCTTGGAGTTCTGATCGGTCTCGAGGATTGGCGGACTGACGTGACGATGATGGCGCGTCATCTGCGATACCTGCAGAAACATTACTGGCAGACTCGTTACAGTGTCAACTTCCCCCGAATGCGTCCGGCAGAGGGAGGCTTCCAACCGAATGTAGTCATGTCAGACAAGGAATTGGCTCAGCTGACATTCGCATTCCGGATCTTCGACCCCGACATAGACATTTCTTATTCGACACGCGAAAGCCCTGCTTTCCGCGACAATATGATGACTCTTGGCGTCACCTCCATGAGCGCCGGATCGAAAACCGACCCGGGAGGGTACGCTGTCTATCCTCAATCGCTTGAACAGTTTGCCGTCAGCGATGAGCGAACTCCGTCCGAAGTCGCACGGTCAATCCGGAATTCAGGATATGAGGCTGTCTGGAAAGATTGGGACAAAGTCTTTGATTGATGCTTTTTTCAGAATATCTCACATTTAATGAAATGTGATCTTAGTATCACCACTAATAACTTATGTGTAACGACACTTTAAAATGTATTGATTTAGATATAGAGAAGGAGTTGCATTTGCGCCAGACCATGCTCAAAGAGGTCGGCGTGGAGGGACAACGGCGCCTCAAGGAAGCGTCGGTGCTGATTGTTGGCGTCGGAGGTCTCGGATCTGTCGTGGCCGCCTATCTGAACGGTTCCGGAATCGGTAAGATCGGTTTGATCGACAGCGACACCGTCTCCTTCTCCAATCTTCATCGCCAGCTCCTGTATACTCTCACTCAGGTCGGAATGTCTAAAGCCGAACGGGCCGCTGACTTTCTGAGGGAGAGATCCGGGAATCCCGACATTGTCCCTTATCGGGAGGCGCTGACACCCGGAAATGCGGAACATATTATCAAGGATTATGATTTGGTTATAGATTGCACCGACAACTATTCGACCCGCTTTCTAATTGACGACACATGCCGAAAGCTGAATAAGACATGGGTCTTCGGGGCGATCGGCGAGTTCAGAGGATGCGTCAGCGTGTTTGCAGCCGGCTCGGGACGTTGTCTTTCAGATATTTATCCGGACCGTGAGTATCTATGCAATCTGACTCCGACAGTCTCAGGCGTTTTGGGCCCGGTCGCGGGTATAGTCGCGTCCATGCAGGCGTTGGAGGCAATAAAACTGATCATTGGCATTGAATCTCCTCTGACCGGGAAACTTTTCACTATCAACACTTTAAACTTAGAAACAAATTTAATTGATTTTTAAATAGGCTCAAGAGGGAGAGTCAAAATAAAGAATATAAAATATTATGGGCAAAGCATTTGATCAATATGCAGGGGAATATGATTCCTGGTTCCTTTCCAATCCGAATGTTCTCAATTCGGAAGCAAAACTTGTGGCCGCGGCGCTCAAAGGGTGCGACAGAATTCTATCGGTCGGCTGTGGAAGCGGCCTGTTTGAAACGATACTTGCAAAGGACTATGACATTCATATCCGTAACGGCATAGAACCCTCCACGGGAATGGCTGAAATTGCAAGGAAACGCGGCTTGAATGTGAAGATTTCGACGGCGGAGGAAGCTGATTTCGGCGCCAAGGAATTTGACGCGATACTCTTCAACGGCTCGCCAAGCTATATAACGGATCTTAAATCGGTTGTCGGCAAGGTCTATGATGCTTTGCCGGAGCACGGGCGAATAATCCTTATCGACGTACCGAAAGAGAGCTCTTACGGCCTACTTTATAATCTCGCGAAGGCGACCGGGACATGGGACGATCCTCTTCTCGAAGGCTGTTTCCCGCCGTCACCCTATCCAATAGAGTTTGTAAACGCCGCTAACTGGCGGACAACACGCGAAAAGATTGAGACACTCAAAGAGGCCGGTTTTAGGAACTTACAGTTCATGCAGACCCTTACGCGTCATCCTCTATATTCAGAATCCGAAACGGAAGAACCTTCCGAGGGCTACGACAAAGGGGACTATGTGGCGGTCATAGGCACAAAATAGAATATATTCTATATGAATGTAAAAAACGAAAAATGGAGTGAATCAGCTTGGGAGAAGATCACTCCGATCTATGACAGAATCCTCAAACTGCCATTCATAACGGAACTGACGGCCGGAGATCTGTCGGGTGAGAAGTTTATGAATTATATGGTTCAGGATTCTCTTTATCTCAAATCATACGTTCAGGTCCTAAGCCATATATCTTCGCGGCTGACGGATGAGAGCTCGCGTCGGCGTTTGCTTGAATTTGCCCTGGACGGAATCGAAGTGGAAAAAGCAGTCCATGAGGAGTATCTGGAAGGAAAAGAGGCTGAGCGCTCTGATCAATCATTGACCTGTCTTTTATATACCTCTTTTCTGAAATCACAAGCCTATTCACCGGTCGAAGTAGAAATGGCTTCTGTCATTCCCTGTTTTTGGGTCTATCAGAGAGTGGGAGAAGAGATTCTGAAACGTGCTGACACAGAAACGAATCCTTACGGAAAATGGATTTTGACATACGCCGATCCTCAATTTGCACGGGCCACCAAAGACGCTCTGTCAATCTGTGACCGTCTCGCTGCGGAAACAACCGATGAGGTTCGCCAAATGATGACCGAGGCCTTTATACTCGGCACGAAAATGGAATTGTTATTCTGGGAGTCAGCCTATAAATTAGAAGAGAAAACCGATATTTTGACGTGCTGAGATTTTGGAGTGTTTGACAACTGAAAACTATTAGAATAATGAAAATTAAGAAGACTTATAAAAGGGTGCTTTCCATTGCCGGGAGCGACCCGAGCGGTGGGGCGGGTCTGCAGGCTGACCTGAAAACGGTGTCAGCATTAGGATGTTACGGAATGACGGCCATTACGGCAGTCGTCGACGAGAATACGGTTGGAGTCACCGGTGTTCACCCCATTCCGGTTGAGTTCGTCTCGGGACAGATCCGCTCTTGTCTCGATGACATAGGCGCCGACGCCGTCAAAATCGGAATGCTCCATTCGTCAGAATTAATAGAGACCGTCAACGACACACTATCACATTATCACATTTCAGGCGGGATTGTTCTGGATCCGGTGATGGTCGCCACCTCGGGTGATCCTTTGCTGCAACCCGAGGCGATCGACTCTTTGAAGACGATTCTGATACCTTCGGCACGCGTGATCACTCCGAACATTCCGGAGGCTGAGATCCTTCTTGGCCGTAAAATCGAGAAGTCCGACATGCTTGAGGATGCGACCTCAGAACTGGCTGGAATTTTAGGCACATCGGTGTTGCTCAAGGCCGGTCATCTTGAAGAGGAGAAGTTGACGGACTATTTCTTCAATTCGGAAACCGGGAAAATGTTGAAGTTCTCGGCTCCGCGGTGCAAAACGGTTAACACACATGGGACGGGGTGCAGTTTGTCGTCGGCCATAGCGGCTTTCCTGGCCCACGGCTGCACGCTGGACGAAGCGGTCGAAAGTGCAAAACGATACATAACCGCCGCTATCGAGAAAGGCTCGGAATATCAGATCGGCCATGGCCACGGCCCGATCCACCATTTCCACCCTTTCTGGAGCTAAAAAATATAGTGACATGGCACACCATGCCACTATATTTAGACCCCGTTTCATAAAATTTTAAAAATTTTATGAAACGGGGTCTAAAGTCAAATGATCCTTTCAATCGGACTCTTGTTAAAATTTATTTAATGATTATGCGTTCTGCATGGCCGTTATTGACGCGGATATAAAGTCCGGGAGCCGTGACTGTCTTGCCGATTCTCTTGCCGTCAACCGTATAATATTCATATTCCCCGGCGTTGTCAGCCGCTGTCAGCTCAACCGCTGAGCTGCCGTCAACCTTGACTGTAGCTTCCTGGCGTGTCTCATCTCCGAACGGATCCGTCAGCACGAACGAAATGGTTACATCACCGTTTGTCAACCCTGTCACGAGACCAGTGTCGTCAACAGTAGCCACGTCGGGATTCGAACTGACCCATTGAGCCGTCATATACGCCGGCACGGTAGCCTCTAATTCGAGAGTCTTTCCGGCCTCAATCGAATATTCACCACCGTCGATAGATACAATAAAGCCCACTTTTGCAAATTGGTTCCAGCCCACTGCATAACGGAAATTGTCGAGACAGTTCGTCGGAATGTTCACTACGGTCTTGCTGAAATCGATCCGATTGAAGGTCGCTTTATATGCGGTCGGCGCTTTCTTGCTGAGCACATAGAGGTTCTCCAGAGCAGTCAAACTGTCGAACGCACCGATATCGAGCGTTGTCACCGACGTCGGGAGCGTGATCTCTTTCAGAGATGTGCAATAGCCCAACGCGCTCCCTCCTATAGTTGTCAGCCCGTCGGGAAGCGGAAGATATTCGAGCGAAGTGCACTCCAAAAAGACCGAGGCTTCAAGGACCTTGAGATTCTTGGGCAACAGCACTCTCTTAAGGCTCTTGCAATCGATGAAAGCGTGGGTTAATATTTCGTCCATCTCACGAGGAAGAATGGCTTCTTCGAGAGCCGTGCAACTGTCGAAAGCGTGATAGCCGATTGTCTTCAGTGACTCCGGGAATTCGACATTCTTAAGCGCGGTGCATTTTTCAAAGACCCAGCTTTCAAGAATTGTGACATTCTCCGGAATCTTCAGTTCCTTCAGCGAGCTGCATTGCCCGAAAGCACCATATCTGATGGCTGTCAGCGTATTGGGAAGATCGACCGTTTCCATAATCTTGCAATTTTCAAATGCCTGATCATAGATTTCCGTCACCGTATAGTCCACTCCGTCGAAAGTCGCAAGGGCCGGAACGGCCATGTTCTGCTGTTCCTCAGCGACACCGACAACTTTAGCCGTTTTTTCCTCTTCGTTTAAGACTTGAAATTTCAAGCCCGAGAATTCAAAAGCATCCCCCGCAGCACCGAAGGCCACGCCGGCAAGCGCCAACGAAACGCCCGCAACCGAAATCCTTAGATAGTCAAAAATTTTCATAAGATTCGTTATTCGTTAATAATTATTATGCGAAGATAATAAAAATTAACGAATTAACAAATTTTAATCCCCTCATCAATATATTGACAAGGGGATTGAAGATATTATATAAAGATATTTCTATTTGCGGGTTTGCCAAACGAACGAACGATGCATCAGAAGTCCCACGATGAAGATGATTCCTAAAATTGCGGCATTGAGGAAATAAGGGAAATCGGCCGTGTGATTATTGAACACCCATTGGAAAAATTCAACGACAACCGGGAGACAGGAAATTGCGATATAATTGCCCGCAAGAGTATATGAGAAATATTTCGTGGCCGCCTCTTTCGAAGGTGCGATCTCTGTGGTCTTATTATAAATGATAGGTTGAAAGAAACCATATCCCAATCCGATAAGAAGAACCCCGATTATATATGAGACAAACGTGTGGAGGAATCCCAAAACCAAAAGACCTGCGCCCATGATGATGATGCAGCAATAGAGCGCTGTCTTATCCGTTATTTTCAAATAAGGCGTGAGCGAGAATCCCCCGATCATTGCGGTCACATAGAACATTGCCGTTGCTACGCCGACCTGTGATGTCGACAGTCCGTAATGTTTCATTGAGAACGGCAGGTAATAAGTGAAAACCATCGAAGTGGCTGTCAGTCCGATATACAGAAGTATAAGACCGGCCAATGTCACCAACGGCCGCTTGAATATCGGAGTGCCCGTCTCCGAAACCTGACCAACGTGCTTGGTATCAGTGGATTTCGATTGCGAAACCTTTGACGGAATGGAAGCTGAAACCGAGCCGTCGCGTAAATGGCTGTTGATATACGAATTGGTCATGAACGGTAACAAGAGGAGCGGAATGATCGGAATCAGATAGACTGCAAAGGCTGCATGCCAGCTATAGGTGGCGGCCCAGCCGACAAAGACAGTGGCCAGAATGACAATGCCGTTTGACGTCCCGGACTTGAAGCCAAGATATTTCACCCTCGCTTTGCCATAGAACCATTCTGACAAGATTCCCGCAGCAATCGGAACAATGAGTCCGCAGCCGACCCCTAACAGCGCGCCCAGACCGATAAGAAGAGGCATTGAATCGGCAAAGAAATACAATATGCCGGCCAACAGGAAGATACCCAGTCCGAACCCCAGAATTGAGCTTTGATTCTTAATGCTCGTGATCTTTCCCGAGATAAGTATCATGGGGATTATAACAAGGTTTGGCAAGAGCGTAAGAAGCTGAATCTCAAGTTGCGAAGACTCGGGGAAAAGATCTTCGAGCTTACCCATCAATGGCGAGACAGCCAGACCCGGAAGATTGACCGTCAAAGAGATTGACAGCAACGCGATCGCAGTGATCAGAGGAATAGAACCTCGGCCGTTAGATATATATTTCATAGCATTCAAAGATTAAAGGTTAAAAGAATGCAGTCCGCCGAAATTGGGTTGAGGAGACTGACACCCTGACTTTCGGCATATTTTCTAAAAAGCCATTTTATGAAATGGGCTTTAAGAAATGTTGTCTAAAATACAAACGTTTGAAGGCCCTCTGAGTTTCACAGATACATAAAAAAATTTACGCCCTCCGTCCCTATCACACATAATCACCTCGCACCGCTGCGCGCCGTTGACAACCGCTTCATTACGTATAACCGCTAACGCTGCAATTCACCCGTTGTGCGCTACAAAGAACGGAAAAGTCAGGCCGTGAGGAGGACGAGTACAATTCCAAAGATTATGAGGACAGTGTTGCTGACCGCGTATGTGACCGTATAACCTAAAGCGGGAACGGTGCTCCCGAGGCGCTCCTGGACCGCACCGAGGCCGGCAGTCGTCTTCCGCGCGCCCGCGCAGCATCCTAAGGTCATCGCGGGGTGGAACTTGAAGATATAATGGCCTATCAGAATGGCTAAGAAAAGCGGAATGAGGGTCACTATAAGTCCGGCGACGAATATCTTGGGACCGACTTCAGTGAAAGAGCTGATGAATGAGGGACCGGACGCAATTCCTATCACTGCGATATACATATTCAGGCCTAAGTTGTTGAAAACCCATAGTGAAGCCTTCGGAATGGCACCGTAAACGGGTCGCTTCGCTCTCAGCCAACCGAGAACAAGACCGGAGACGAGCGCTCCGCCGCTCGCACCAAGACTGACAGGAACGTTGCCGATCTTGAGCGTCAATGCGCCTAACAGGCCGCCCAAAAGTATGCCGAGACCGATAAAGACAAAGTCAGTCATGAGCGTACGCGGGTCCGCATATCCTATCTCCTTGGCCGCACGCTCAAGTTTCTTCTTCTCACCTACGAGTTCGAGTATATCACCCGGAAGGATCTCTGTGTTATCCAGAGGATTGAGAGGCTTTTCATTTCGTTTGATAGATTTGACATCAACGCCGTCCATCCAAGGGTTTTCGAAGAGTTCGCGAACCGTCTTCACGGGACAATGCTTTGAAACTGTCACATCGACATCCTCGACCGGGAATGAAAGCAGTTTCACGCCGGCCGTTTCGTGGCCGAACCATTCATTTCCGCCTACAATCATCTCGCGCCGTCCGGCCAACACCACGATGTCACCCGGATTGATCACGGTGTCGGGAGTGATATTTTCAATTACTTCAGACTTGTCTGATCTTTCTATTCTTTCGACTGTCAGACGGCGTCCCTCTTTTTCAAAACGGCTTTCGAGGGCGCCCACCGTACGCTGTTCCGTCATCCAGGCTCCGTCCGCCACAAATGCTCTGAAGGCGACCGGACGGCAAGCGTTGAAACTGGCCGGATCGTTTCCGGAAGCGGGGCTGAGAGTCTTCTCCAGCTCGTGCGTCATCTTCTTCACCTTGTCAATGCCCCCCATCATTGCCGGGCCGACATAGCCCAAAAGCCATACAGCGCCCAATGTGCCGAAGACGTAAGTCATAGCGTAGCATACGGGTATTGCATCTGCCATATCCTTCAACGCAGCCGCATTTCCTGGCAACGAATTGACCGTGTCTTCGGCCGCTCCCACAATTGGAGAGGCCGTCGACGCGCCCGCCATCATGCCGGCTGCCTGACCCGGATTGAGCCCGAACCAGAACGCGACGCCGATAGCGGCACCCAGTATAAGAACGCAGACAACCAACGCGAAGAAAACCTGCTTAAGACCTTCCCCCTTCAACGAACGGAAGAATTGTGGTCCGACGCTATATCCGATACAGAACAGAAACAGAAGGAACGAGACAGACTTCAGCGGACCGCCGACATCAATATTCATCTGACCGACCAGCACTCCGACTATAAGCACGGAGGTCACGGTCCCAAGTGCTATTCCCTTTATCTTTACCTTTCCAAGAAGAAATCCCAACCCGATCGTAAGGAAAACCGCCAACGACGGCGTGTGTCTCAATGTTTCAACGAACCACATATTTAATGATTATAGATATAGTTTATATCTCTTTAACAAATTTTCACTAAATTAGGTTCTATGACCGACTTTTCAGGATTAGTCAATATCGTGATTCTTACGGTTCTAAGACCCAATTTCATAATTTCGGAACTTTATGAACCGGTCGGTTCCGGTCGGAAAGGCTGTGGGAAGTCAGCCATCTATAAACTTTCGGCATATAGAGAATACGCTCATGGCCACGATGATCAACCCCTTTAAGCGGAGTGTAGACCAGTCTTGACCCTCCGGCATTTCTGATCTCCGAAATCATCTTTTCCGTACGCTGAATAGCCATTGCCCTATCCTCCATTCCCCGGACAATCCAAAGCGGCACTTTGTCCACCTCTTCAGCCTTAACTCGCTCTTTCCCGGCACCAAGTACGGCAGCGGATGCAATCCGGTGAGGATAATTTTCAATCAAATCTATCACTCCGTTGCCCCCCATGCTCATGCCTATAGCAGAGATTTTATCTTTGTCTACGTTAAATTTTTCCGACACATAGTCGACTGTATTCACAATCTTTTCGGGATCCCAGCGGTCTGTCGGCGTCTGTGGAGCGAGCACGATAGCATCAGCCGACATTCCGGAACGGAGTGCGTCTATCGTTCCGAATATATCGACTTCCATTAAATTATTCCCGGATGCTTTCCGACTGTGCAAGCTGATTATCAACGGTTTCTTCGCGCTATGATTCAAATTGCGGTCTGAAGGCTCCGGTTCATATAATATGAAATCATAACCGTCCTCAACCTCGCCTTTGTGATAGGTTATATCGGCTTTGGCCGGAGAAAAGCAGGCAAGACTGACTATTGTCAGAAGATAATAAAAAATTTTCATTCTATAGGCGGTTGTGTGTTCAACACCACTCGGTCCGGTTCATTCCGAACCTATTTCGAAAAAGGTTCTCAACGGGTGGTGCGGAGCGGAGCGAGAAAGGCGTCTTCGATATATTCGATTTCGTTTTCGAGATATGAACCCGTGATGAGGGCGACGTCAAACTGATATTCAAAATTTTCCCTCTGCATCTTCAG
>CAYQQG010000057.1:0-12616 GCA_964419535.1 uncultured Sangeribacter sp. | reverse complement strand
ACAAACCGGCTTCGCCAATTTGTTCCAACGGAAGGTTTTGAGGGGAGGGATTGGTGGTTTCACCTTGCGACAAAGCGGTTTCGCCGAATTGGTCCGGAGGGAGGGTTTGAGGGGAGGGGTTTGCGGGCTGGGTTCCGAATGTTGAGAGGAAGGTGTCGATGGTGTCGATGGTGTCGAGGCGCGGCGGGAGGGAGTCGGGGTAGAAGTCGGCGAGCGATTCGGAGTTGAGTCCGAGGATTTCGGCTGTGTCGATGTGGTCGCCGATGTTGACGGCTATCAATCGGCTGAGGCGGTTGCGCGCTTCGGCATCGGGGGCGTTGTCGAGGGCGCGGATTGCGGCGAAGGTGAAGTATGGATATTTGTCGAGAAGGGTGATTGCTTCTTGATAGGTTGTCGGGGACATGGTTTGAGGATTAAGAAATTTACCAGTTGCCGAGGGTGGCATTGAAGATGAGGTCGACGAGTTCTTCGGAGATCTGTTGGCATAGCTCGTCCTGAACGTCAATGAGGAGTAGGGAGGATGAGAATTGCCGGTAGGCCGAGAAGCTTTGGTCGATGTTGTTCGCGGGGTTTGTGTTGTCTGTATATTTGACGTGGACTGTGATTGTCAGTCTGGTTTCGGTCGCGTATGCGTCTTCGCCGACGGCTTGCGGTGAGAGGTTGTAGCCCGTGATTTCGCCGGTGAGCTCGCCGTCGGCGTTTCCGTCGACGATCTGAAGTCTGGTCTGGCGTGTGACGGCGTCCATGAGCCGGTTTTGGAATTCCTGCTGCAGGGGCGGGTAGACGAGGGCCGCGCGAATTGGGAATTCGGTTATGTTGATTGTCTTGTAGGTGTCATAGTTTATGGCTGAGCCGTTGAATTTGTAGCTGATCCGACAGGAAGTGAGGGCGATGGCAATGATTATGAATGCCAGCGCGAGGGTTGTTTTATGCGTCAGGTTCTTAGTCCAGGCCATATTCTCGAATTTTTCGGTATAGAGTTCGTTGGGAGATGTTTAGCTGTTGAGCGGCGAGTTTCTTGTCGCCGTTGTTCCGTCTGAGGGCGTTGGCCACGGCTTCGCGTTCGGCGTCTTCGAGAGTGACAGGGCTTTCCCGGGAGACGGAATCTTCGGGTTCGGGGCTGAGGAGATCTTTGGCCGAGTGTGAACGTGGCGAGAGTTTTGTCAGCAGCGGAGTTGAGGATGTAAGTTTTATGTTGTCGCGGTCATTTTGTTGGATATTGTCGGCCCCGATCATTTTTTTGAGTTCGGCGATTTCGCTTTTCAGAGCGAATAGCGTCTGCCATAGAAATTCGCGTTCCTGTTCGTATGAGTGGGTGTCGGCGAAGGGGACGTTTGTCCGTCCGGATTTGTCATTTCCGGCGGGGAGGGTGTCGATGAGTGTGTTTCGCGTGATTTCTTCGCCGGAGTTGAAGAGGGCGAGTTGTTCGACGATGTTTTTGAGCTGGCGGACATTTCCGGGCCAGCGGTAAAGGGTGAGAACGCGAGCGGCCTCTTCGGAGAATGAGATTGGGGCGGTGAGGTATTTTTCGGCGAAATCGGCTGCGAATTTCCGGGCGAGGAGGAGGATGTCGCCGCCGCGGTCATGGAGAGGGGGGATGTCGATAATGACGGTCGAGAGCCGGTAATAGAGGTCTTGGCGGAATTTGCCGGCTCTGACGGCGGCGCGGAGGTCGACGTTAGTGGCGGCGACGATCCGGACATCGGTTTTCTGAACTTTAGAGGAGCCGACTTTGAGGTATTCTCCGGTTTCGAGGACGCGCAGAAGTCGGGCTTGTGTCGTAAGCGGAAGCTCGGCGACTTCGTCGAGGAAGATTGTGCCTCCGTCGGCTTCTTCAAAATATCCTTTTCGGTCAGTGAGCGCGCCGGTGAAGGAACCCTTTTCGTGTCCGAAGAGTTCGGAATCGATTGTTCCTTCCGGAATGGCGCCGCAATTGACGGCGATATATTTCTTATGTTTGCGGGCTCCGAAGCTGTGGATAATGCGCGGGAAGAATTCCTTTCCGGTTCCGCTTTCGCCGGTGACGAGCACCGAGAGGTCGACGGGCGCGACTTTGACGGCGCGCTCGATTGCGTTTATAAGAGCCGGGGAATTGCCGACGATTGAGAATCGTTGCTTGACGCTTTTTATTTCTTCGGGAAGATGCATCAGATCAGGGTTTTTGAATTCCTTTGTCGAGAAGATGTTTTTTGACGAGCATGCGGACGGGAGAGGGTGTGATTCCAATGAAGAGAATCGCGAGGCGGTTTGTGAAGCCGTTGATATATTGAGCTTTTCCCTTCAGGAGATGTTTGATTGCCTTTCGGGCGAAGGTTTCCGGGCGGGCGATTGCGCCGAGGCGAAGGGCGAGCCGCTTGAGGTTTTCTGGCAGACCGAAAAGGTCCGTTGCGATTCCGCCGGGACAAGCGACCATGACGTTGACGCCGGATTCTTTCATTTCGTAATGGAGCGCACGTGAGAAGACGCGGATATATGCTTTGGTCGAGGAATACATTGCGATTCCGGGCATCGGCATCCAGCATGACATTGAACTCATGTTGAGGATATATCCTTTTTTGCGTTCGCGGAAATATTTCGCGAAGCGCAGCGAGAGCATTGTCGTCGCGGTGATATGGAGGTCGATGAATGCCTGAACTTTGCTCTCCGGGATTGAGGTCACGGGGGCGAAAGAGAAGATTCCGGCGTTGTTGATGAGGATATCGGGTTCGAGCCTGAAGTTCTCGAGGAAGGCAAAAATCCGGTCGCAAGCGTCGGTTTTGCATAGATCAAGAGTCAGCGGATATGTTCTCACGCCATGGCTGTCGGCCAGGGCCGCGGCGGCCGTATGAAGCGGGTCGTCGTCGATTGAGATCATGACGATGTCATAATTGCGTTCTGCGAGAGCCTTGCAGAATTCCAGACCAATTCCACCGGACGCGCCGGTCACGACTGCTATCATAAGAATCAGAAATTACGCTGTTTGATTTTTTCAATTTCACGCTTAATTCCGGGTGTGAGTTCTGCCGGATCGAGATGTTTGTGGCAAGCCATCTCGCGGCTGTACATCCGGGCGATGCAATAGTTCACATGGTCGCATCCGCATCTGTGGCTCTTGTCGGATTTCATCTTGTTGACGAAGTCCGGTTCGTTCAGCAGAGCGCGTCCCATCTGGACAAATTCAAATCCTTCATCCATTATCCTGTCGGCCCCTTCGCGGTCAATGACGCCTCCGACGTATACGAGCGGGAGCTTGAGTTCTTTTCTGAAGCGTCTTGCGTCCTCAAGGAAATAGAGCGGTTCGAAATGCTCGGGTTTGATCATGATGCGGCCGGCCATGCGGACTCCATATTTGAGCCATAATTGCTTCATATAATGAGTCATCGTGTGAATGGGCATTTCGCCGCGCATGACATACATCGGGGCTTTGCTCACGAATCCGCCGGAAAGGACGACGCCGTGGACGCCGTGTTGTTCGATAGCTTTTGCGACAGTCAGACAGTCGTCAATCTCCAATCCTCCCTTGAATCCGTCGCGCATGTTGGTTTTGACGACGACGCCCATGTCGTTGCCGGCCTGTTTCATGACTTCGTCGAGGCAAAGGTGCATGAAATGCATCCTGTTTTCGAGAGAGCCTCCGAATTCATCGCGTCGATGATTTGTATAAGGTGAGAGGAATTGGGATATTAGATAGCCATGGCCGGCATGCACCTCGACGCAATCGAATCCGGCATCCCTTGCCGTGTTGACCGCTTCGCCGAAATTTTTGGCGAGCTGAAGGATCTCATCTTTTTTCAGTCCTCGGCATATTGTGGGGGAATAGAGGTTGAAACCTGTATTCGGAGCGACGGGGATTCCTCCGGCCGTGCGTATATGGGTCATATTCCCGCAATGCCCTATCTGGATCGAGGCCTTCGCGCCGCGGTCATGGATTCCGTCGGTGATCTCGCGCAGAGGCTTCACTATTTCCGGACGCAGCCAGAGCTGGGTGTCGAAAGAGAGGGCAGACCGGCAAATTCCGGCGTAAGCGAGTGTCGTCATTCCGACTCCGCCTTCGGCGACGCTCCAATGATAGTCGCGCAGCTGAGCCGTCGGGTTATTGTTGTGTCCCATTCCTTCGAATGCCGCCGAGCGGATCGTGCGGTTCCGGAGAGTGACGGGGCCGATGCTTGCAGGAGTGAAAAGCATAACTTCTTATCAATATTATCAGTATATAAAGGGCAGAATGAAACGGCGGTTCAGCGCTTCATATTCCTTGCCGAACATGGAAACATATTTTTTGTGAGTGGCTCTTGCTCTGGGGGCGAGATTGGCGAAGGTCCAGATGGCGAAGACGGCTCCCGGAAGGCTCCATGTGAGGATCGCGAACCCGATCCATTCCGAGAGCTCACCGAAATAGTTTGCCGAAGTCACATATCTGAACATTCCTCCGCGGGGGATATAATGGCCCGTGTCGCCGGGTTTTCTAAGATTTCGGATAATCGAATCGGAATTAATGTTAATTGCCATTCCGGCGAAGAAGACAATTGTCCCCAGGATGAATAAAGGGGAGTAAAGCCAAGAAACGGGATAGGACGGCGCCGGGGTCAGATAGAAGAACCAGCCGCCGATCATATAGGCGTTCAGGAGATTGAAAGTGACACCGGAGAGAATGATAGAGAGAGGCATTTTGCTTTTTCCCTTGATGAGGAGCGGGAAGATGAAGGAGCGTTGGAAATAATGGAGGAGAAAGAGCGAGGTCATCACGATCAGTGCCGGTTCGCCGCGGCGCGGCGACAAGAGCCACATGATGAGCATGGCGAAGAAGACCGGAGCCTCCATAAGGACCCACCCGAGACGATTGTTGATTGCCGGGCCCCATTTTGCATTATAAGTCAGGCCATAGGCCGGAGTGATTCTTTGGAGCGCGATGAAGACAATGACCGCGAGTACGATCATCGCCGCGATGACGCTGAAATATATGCTGGATTCAAACACGCCGATAAGTTTATGGCCGGGAATGTTCCGGACCTGATTTATGGAATTTACAAATTTACAAATTTTTTTTCATAAAAAAGGAGGTTTATGGAAAAAATAAATGGCAGCCCGATGAGGACTGCCATTTACGATATGGGATTTCAGGGATTATTTCACGATGAGCTTGAATGTGCGCTTGCCGATAGTGGCGAGGTAAATGCCCTTTTCGACTGCGTAAGATTCATTTGCGGAAGCAACCGTCGTGTTGAGAACCACTTTACCGTCGGCGGCGGCGATGACGATCTGCTCGCCCTCGAAGCCGTTGACGTTGATGAGGCCCTTGCCTGCGATTACACTCTGAGCGTCGTTGATTTCGCCAACTGCTGAGCTTGCGACAAAGATCTTTTCAGATTGCGGACCGTTGACGAGGTTTCCGTCAACCGTGTTGTTTGCAACTACGAAATAGTAGTAAGGCTGGTCGTCATAAGTCGTGTCGACGAAGTGAGTGTCGGTGATGCCCTCAGCGATGAGTTCGGCGTTGCTGCCGTTCTTGTCCGTGCAACGGTATACGTTGTAAGATTCCGGAGTGCGCTTGAGGGTATTTGCCGGAGTGAACGAGATGTCATCGATAGCGGCGGCGTAACCGTCATAGGAAGCATAGCGGAGAGCTACCTTCACTTCGCGGCGGCCGAGAGTATACTTGATGAATTCCCATGCTTCAGCACCTGATTTAGACTTAGAAGCGATCTTTCTGTAATCACCTGCGCGGCCGGCTGTGATGAGACGGTCTGAGGTATCGAGAACGCCATTTGCCTTTTCGCAAGTCCAGATTTCAACATATTCAGTCGTGCTGCTCTCGAAAGTTGTATACCAGAATGAGAATACAGATCCGGGAACGAGTTCGGGAGAAACGAGCCATTTAGAAGTCTGAACGGGCGCCTGGTCTTCTTCATATCCGCCGCAGACAGCGATGAGAGCCTGTTTGCCGGAATGAGGAATGATGCGATCGTTGTTGAGATCCATCTTGTCATAGTCATAGATCTGCCAGCCCTTCTTCTGATCAGAGTTTTCCCATGAGCAGAGGCTGCCTGTTGCGGTCGCGATGCCGATCGGCCAGAGGTCATCGCCGTTGACGTTCATCCAGTAGTCGAATGTGTCGGTGATGTCGAACGGCTTGTAGCATTCGAAGTTCTCGAAGTTGCCGTATTCCACAGTCGGGGCTGACCAGTTGAGTTCAACCTGAGTGTTATCCGCGTTCTTCTTCGCTGTGAGGTCAGTGACAACGGGGATTGCGCTCGGCATGATAGCGAGGTTGATCTCCTTGACGTTGTTGCTGGTGTTCTCGTCTTCAGTTACGATAGTTGCGCGGACGATAGCGTTGTCCACGTCATTATATTTGAGGTGGAAGTTAGCTGTATACTCGAAAGTCTGAGCCGAAGTGAGCTGCGGGATTTCAACAGTCTCGGTTTCAAGCACCTTGTTGTCAGCGGCGTTGATGAGCTCGACCTTGAGAGTTCCGCCCATACGTTCACGGCCGGAGTTGGCAACGACCACATCATATGCGACATTGTCACCCACAGTTGCCTGTGCCATGCCGTCGAACTTAGTGACCTTAAGGTCATAGTCGGCGTCATCCATCACCTGGAAGCTGTCGAGAAGGAGATATTCATAATCGATACCCTTGAACGTAGTTCCGACGAGGAGCTGAACCCAGCCGCAGTTGCTGAAGTCAGCGGGCAATTCCATTTCGCCGTCGATCCATTCACCCCTAGCCGGGTTGTTGAGCTTGAATTCGCCGACAAGCTGTTCTTCGGCATGTCCTGAGTGACGGCCATAGATCTGAATTGATTTCGGAGCCTTGTCATAGTCCCAATAGCGGAGTTTGAAGAGGACCTTCTTGATTCCGGTGGTCGTGAACTTGGGAAGGATCACCTTGCCCTTGCAGGCGCGGCCGGTTTCAGACTGACCGACGAGGCCACCCTGAATGAAGGCGGGATTTCCGCAGTTGAGGTTCATCGCGTTGCCGATGTTGTCGAAGAAAGAAGACTCATATCCCTGAGTTGTGAAGAACGTATAGGGAGAATATGAGAAGCCGGTTGTGTTCCATTCTTCCGACATCGGGAGCTCATAGGGAGTTCCGAGGTCTTCCATGATGAATAGCGAGCCTCTGGATTCGCCTGCGCTGTTGACAGCGGACGGACCCATATAGAACGTGGCGAGTGTGCCGGAGTTCGTGTCGGTGTAAGGATAGAACTCATAGTGAGTTTCCTTGGTGTCGCCGATCTTCTGGAGAGTGATGCCGTTCTTGATATAGAAGTTATATTTGAATTCCGGAGCGGTGATGTCGACGAAGCCGCCGTTTTCACCGACTTTGCCGGGAGCATCCCAAGTCACGTTCATGCAGAGGTTGTCTTCTGAGGGAACGCCCTTGATATTCGACGGACACAAGGGGATGTCCATGCCGATGTATGCAGTATAGGAACGGGTGTATCCGTTGCCGTTTTCATTGCTCGGAGTGACGGTATAGATGTTGAAGCCGTCCTTGTCAGAGTCAAGAGTTTCGATTGTGAGTGTTTCTCCGGGTTTGCCTGTGCCGGTGACAGAAGTCTGATAGCCCATGTCGTCGGTTGATGAGACAGTGAGCGTGATTTCCTGGTCTGCGGGGAGGGGATTGCCGAGGATGTCGACAATCGGGAGAGTAGCAGTCAGGATAGCGTAGCGGCCGCCGAAATCAGCGCCTTTGATCGAAACGTTTGTGGGATCGCCGGGCACAGCTGAGCTCTTGCCGTCGGCAACCTTAACTTTGAAGTTGTGGAATGACATGCCCTGTGAGCTCTGTGAGCGTGAGGAAGTCACGTGGATTGCGAGATAGTATTCGCCGGGTGCGGGCACACCGAAGTTGAAGACCTGATGCTTGGGCACATCGGGAGTCGCGCGGTGGTCGGGAGTCGAATAGATCTGCTGGACTTTGCCTTTGACAGAGGGTTCGTTCATCAGCCAGACTTCGAAGCTTTCAGAAGTGTTGAGGCCGTTGATGACGCCACGGATGTCAAACTCAAATTCATAGAGGTCAGTGTTGTTCTCGAATTTGATTGAGGGGAGGAACAACCAGTCGTCAGCGTCAACGAAATATCCGGTGAGGAACGTCATGCCGTCATATTGGTTGAGGTTCTTTGAGAAATAGAACTGGCGTTCGTCGTTATTGGCATTGATGATAGCGTAGTTCTGGCTCTGTTCCTCAGTGGGAGCCTGGAGGAAGGGGAGAGTGAAGGCCTGGCCGAAGATTCTGTCAAAAGAAGCCTTCGGGCTGCTCTGGCCCTGAGAAGTCGCTACGACAGAGATCTTATAATTCTTCATGTCGGCCGGGCGTGAGAGCTCGAACTTAGTCTCAGTGATAGGAGCGGCATTCTGCTTGTCGTTGTTGAGATAAACGTCATAAGTGATGTCGTTCACGTCCACGAAGCCGTTGTTATGGCCGACCTTTCCGGGTTTTTCCCAAGAGAGAGTAGAACCGGAAAGCGCAAGGTTCTTGACGGCCTGGGGAGCGTCATATCCGGTGTAGAAGATAACGGTTCTTACCGGGCTGACGTTGTCGCCGATTGCCGTTGTGTATTCAAGTTTGTGGAGGCCCTGAGTCAGAGTGACAGGGAGAGTATAGGTCTCGCCCGCTTTGACAGTGCGTTCGTCAACGACGTTACCGTCAATCTTAGCGACAGCCTTGAGATTTTCGCCGTTGATGTCGACGCCAACGAAAGATTCTACAGGAGTCGTGAAGGTGAGTTCACCCGAGAGAGAAGCGTCAACGAATTTCACAGTCGGTTCGGCTGCGAGAGTCGGAGCGTCTGAAGAGGCGAAATCGTCTGTACAGAAGATTGCGGTGATATAAGGAGTGGCGAAAGCTGTCACGTCCTCACCGATGATGCCTTCAAAAGTCTCGGGGTGAATGTATGTGATGCGGTTGACCTGAGCGAAGTTGTCGCGATAGATGGCCACAAACATTTCGTCCATCGGGCTGTAGCAGACCTGAGCCGCCATGGGGTCAGAGGAATCACACTCGAAGATAGTCGAGTCGTCTTCCATGATGATCATGCCCACAGTCACGAGAGTGGATTTGGGCTCGTTCTTTTTGCCACCCCATTCGACAGTATAGACTTCGTTGTCATTGTCGAATGCATAGAGCTTCTTGTCGGCGGGGTTGTAAGCGATAGCCGCGATAAAGGGATGCTCGCCGCTTGAAGTCTCCATCTGAGAGCCGGAATAGAATTCCCATCCGGATTTTCCGTTCGGGTCAATGACGCTGAGGATGCCGTCGCCGCCGCCGTTGAGGTCAACAGAGCAAACGAAGAAAATGTCGTCATCGGGGTCGTAAGTGATGCTGTAACCGTCTGCGAGATAATCGGTGAAGGTGTGAGTCTCGGAGTGTCTGCCGGTGGCCAGATCATAACCTTGCCAGTAGCAAACCTGACGGTCATCTTGCTGAATCAGTTCCGGGCAATAGACGATGCCGTCGCGATAGCCGTGAGCCTGGAACACATAGTCGTTTGCAATAGAGTTACAGTATTCGGGGCCGATATAAAGGGGAGTGAGGGCGCCCGTGGCGAGGTTGAGTTCGCCGAGATAAGCCTCATACTTGTATTCCATGCCGTTGTAACGGTTCACGACAGCATAGCAGTGACCGCGCGGGGCTTCGGGAGAGCGCATGACGGGAGCGGGCCGAGAAGCCACGTTGCGTGTGCGCACAGATGAGGGGATCTGGAAATAGCCATCCTGCGCGGGATTGATCGTCGTCGCGGGATCGCCGACCTTACGGGTTTTCAGGTACTGTGCTTTCGGCGAGAGCTTCACCGGGGCTGTGCTTGGCCGCGCGTCTTCGGCGCCGGTCAAAACAGCTTTCCATGGTGTCGCGGCAAAAGCTAATGCACCTGATGCAAGAAGTGCGCAACCAAGCAGCACGCTTGCTCCGGAGGCAAAGTAGTTTCGCTTCATAATGAGAAAGAGTTGGTTAAATATGGTTAATTAAATTGTTTATTTCGAGTTGGTTATGAGGCCAATAATCTTTGGCGCCGGGGGCGCTTTCAATCATATATAGGACACAAAAACGGAGCATAAAATGCAAAGGTGCAGAATGCTAATCGCAAAGTTAAAGAAAAATTTTATAAAAGCAAAAGGAATAGGGCTAAAATTTTTTATAAATTAATTATAATTTAGAATTTTTAGAAATTGGGGTCTTATAGAAATGAATTGGTTATGGGTCGGACTCTTATGAAGCCGGAACTGTTGATTGGTTCTTCGCTTGACAGCCCCTGATCTGTCACGGGTTTTCTTGATTTATATTATAGAACGGCTAAAGTGATAAAAAATTGCGGATAACGGTCCATATTATTATTATAATCAGGACCGAGAATATGAAGGCGTGTGAATTGATTATGTGCGCTGCCCGAGGATAGGTGGAGGTGTCGAGGTCAATCCATACCCACCATCCGAGAATCGGAATGAAACAGATAAGGAATGGGTTGGCGTTCCAGGCGCCGGCGAAATCGCCGAGGGCAAGCGCGTGAAACATCCGTTGGGACCCGCACCCGGGACAATCGATTCCTGTGAGCGTCTTGATTAGGCATTTCGGGGCGAGTCCGGAAGTGAGGGGATTAAGGAAATAATAGACGACAAGCACGATCCCCGCGGCCGCCAGGATCAAGCAGGCCCTTTTTATCCGCCGTGGGGTGAAAGGGCTCCGCTTGACACCCGGGGTGAGATTTCGTTTTGGAACCGGAGGGGGTGTGGACATTTCAGAACAGGAGCATCAGAGGGAGATATAGGGTATTGGCCATGATTCCGAGCACGAAGCTGACGATTATCCAGATCTGTGCTCGCTCGGAGGCTTTCACGGCGCCTTCATAATCGCCGGCATAAAATTTGCTTGAGACCTGACAGGCGAATATTATGGCCACAATCCCGGCCGGCAAGCAGCAGAGAAGTGTCATCACGACTGACCATACAAGATATGTCGGCGGCATCACCCGGTTTTCGTTCCCGGGACCCGGGAAACCGCTTTCGGCCTGATTCCCGGCCGGAGCTGGAGGCACGGTGCCGAATCCGGAATTCGGTTCGGCGGATGTCCGAGCCTGTTCGGCCGCGGCGTTGACGGAGTTCAGTTTCTCTTCGTCAAAATTCATTCCGAGGGTTTCGGCCCATTCTTCAGCCGGGGAGGGAGTCGGAGGCGGGGTGATTCCGGGAATTGCCGGCGGAGCGGATTGAAAATCGGCTGCCGTTTCCGGGTTCAAATCCGGTTGAGGCGCCGCGGCATGAATCTCGGGCGGCGCCGAAAGGCGGTTGAGAGCAGCCACAATGGCTCTCGGATAGAGGTTATATTCTATTGCATGAATTTTTTCGGCCAAAGATTCCGGGGTTTCGCCTTCGGCGACCTCGACCTCTTCCTGCATGAGAATTTCTCCACCGTCAACGACGTTCGAGACGTAATGGACTGTCACACCGGATTTCTGGTCACCGGCCTCTATAACGGCTTGGTGAACCTTTTCGCCATACATCCCGGGTCCGCAGTGGGCCGGAATCAGGGAGGGGTGGATGTTCAGCATTCGTCCGGCGAAGGCCTCGGTGAGTTCATCGGGCACGAATCTCAGGAATCCGGCGAGGACGACGAGATCAATCTCCTGCTCTTTGAGCAGATCGACGATTTGCCCGGGATTCTCTTTCCATACCGAGCCGGGAATATATTGGATATTGACGTCGGGATATTTTTCCATTCGGGTGGCGACGCCGGCGGATTTTCGGTCGTAAATGACCAGAGGGACGCGGACACGATTGCCGTTGGCAAAGAATTTATAGATATTTTCGGCGTTGGTTCCGCTTCCGGAGGCGAGAATTGCTATTTTTTTCATAAAAGATGATTTTCTTGAATTGAGAACAGCTGTTCAAAGACTAAAGATTTAGACCCCTAAAGTGATTTAGATGGTGTAGACATCCGGTCAGCTGTCGAGTGGCGCCGAGGCCTGTTGGAGCATGACAAGCCGGTGATAATGGCCGTTGAGGGCGAGAAGTTCCTCGTGGGTTCCTTCTTCGATTATACGTCCTTCGTGCATGACACAGATCCGGTCGGCGTTGGTGATTGTCGAAAGGCGGTGGGCGATGACGATCGTCGTTCGGTTCTTCATCAGATGTTCGAGAGCTTCCTGAACGAGACGCTCGCTCTCAGTGTCGAGAGCGGATGTCGCTTCGTCCAGAATGAGGATTGAAGGATTCTTGAGGACCGCGCGTGCGATCGAAATTCTCTGGCGCTGTCCGCCGGATAGCCTCGAGCCGCGCTCACCGATGACGGTGTCATATCCGTTCTCGGTTTCCATTATAAAGTCGTGGGCGTTGGCGATTTTAGCGGCCGCCTCGACCTGTTCGCGCGTGGCGTTCTTCACGCCGAAAGCTATATTGTTGAAGAAAGAGTCGTTGAAAAGGATCGCCTCTTGGTTGACGTTGCCCATGAGCGATCTCAGATCGTGGACGCGGAAATCACGGATATTATGGCCGTTGACGCGGATTTCGCCCGAGGCGACATCCCAGAAGCGGGGAACGAGATCGACGAGAGTCGATTTTCCGGATCCGGATTGACCCACGATCGCAACCGTCTGTCCGGGCTTGATGTCAAGCGAAATATTATCGATGATTTTCCGATGTT
>CAYQQG010000056.1:0-12639 GCA_964419535.1 uncultured Sangeribacter sp. | reverse complement strand
TAACATGAAATATAGCCTGAAGCCGTAAAAACAAGAAATTCATGTCACTCAGATCGTCAAACAAACTCTTGACGTCTTCTCCAACCTTAGCAAAATCTACTATTATATAACTCTTATATTCCCTTTCTGCAAACTCTCGGGTTATGGTGGACTTTCCTACCCGTCGAGCTCCCTTTATCAATAGGGCAGTTCTGCCCGCACGCTCGTTTTTCCACTGCAGAATACGAGAATAAATCTTACGTCTGAATAATTTTTCTTTCATTTATGTCGAATTTATTGATTTATAGTGCAAATATACCTAAAAATTATCATACCGTAAAATTTATTTTGGCGTTTTTTCGGCTCACCGTAAAATTTAAATGCTTGTTTTTTCGGCTCTCCGTAAAATTTATTTCGGCAATTTTTCGGCTATCCGTAAAATTTAAAGATCTCTATATACAAAGGGAGGCTGACTAACTTTGATTGTTAGACAGCCTCTTATTCTTTACTTAGTCAGCAATAATTTCCTTTATTTTTCGGAGATATTATTGATTGAAGAGATAAAGATAAATTTTAAAGCCACTCTTTTCTCCAAGATAGGCATTAGCGATTTGTTCAGCATTTTTTAAATATTCTGTTTCTTTTGTTGAACAACCGTTAAGGTTAGATGTGAACAACACACCGGTATCTGTAATAGTGTATGTACCCTTTACGACGCCTATGCCTATTGTATTATTAACAGAAAACTTGTATGTACCGCTCATGCCGTCAGGATTAGGGGTCGCTTTGAAATCAACCGGGAACATCATGGCGTCACCGTTTACAGGTACTTTTACAAGTGCCTTGAACGTGCCTTTATCAAAAGAGTTCTTACAAAGTTCGCTATCCCATTTCCCTTTCTTGGACCTAAAAAAGACAAAATTTACTTTTTGACCTCGGCCATTTATACCATATCCCCTCAATGTTTTTCCTCCATCTGTGGAAGTAAGTGTCAGATCTAAATCAGTATTTATTTTAAGTTTATTGGAAGACACGGAATATGAACCACGCATTTTTGTGCCTACCGTATATAATATCACTTCACCGGGGTCAAAAACTAACCAGGAGTATACACCGCCATCTTTGCCTAACATCTTCTCGTAATCATCCATAATGAGCATTCCATAATATGACTTCCCCTCAATGTCGCTCAATGTCAGAGAACCGGCAGAGTTCGAGGAACCGGAATGTGAACTTGATGTCTTTTTCCGGGTGCCGGAATGAGATCCGGATTTGCGTGACTGTGCGTATGCATCACCGGCCGGCATGGCCAGCATGAGCGCCAACAGACACGTGAAAATTGCTTTTAGTTTCATCTTAATTTATTTTAGTTAACACTATAGATTATACCATTTTACTTCAGAGTGAAGCACCTTCTGTGCCAAGACCCGGCCGGATGAAATTCTTGACCACACCGAGTCTTGGATCCAAATTAGCGAATAAGCACGAGAGTGAGAGTCACGCCCTGATTGCTGCCCATCGGGAGTTTGATATATTTGCCATTATCACAGATTTCGCCGGTCGCTGTCATGCCTTTGGAATCAGTGAGCGTCAGATTGTGACCAACTATTTCGTATGTGCCATGCATTGAGCCGAAAATCTTCTGAACGGATGGCGAATCACAGGTCATTTTGAAGGTATGATCCGCGGAAGAAAGCTCAAAATCCGAGGTCGCACACATCTCCTGACCATTAGGCAATTTGATAGTGACGAAGGAAGTGTATCCGTCTGAACTTCCGACAATACCGTCAAGTTCTGATTCGGGGAGTGAGGAAGGGATAAGCTTGGAGGGAATGCGAAGGAGCCAGAGATCAATCTTCTGTCCCATGCGGATGAATTTACCGGTCAGAGTGGAACCGCCGTCGGTGGTCTTCAGCGGGACCACGCCACACCCCGGCATATTTACGTTCAAAGTCGCGTTATTTCCTGAGCCGCTCGCGGTGTATTCAGCAGAAAAATCGTATGTGTTCGACATATTGAAATCCAGGTCACCGTCATCAATTGTCATATTTACCCACGCATCAACGGCTTGGCCGCTGATCTTTCCGATTCCTTGATATCTGCAGCCCTTGAAAATATCGGCCGCCGACGCGCTTAAGCATACCATTACGGCCGCCAGCGCCAAACTGATTCTGAGAAATTTCATATTCATTAAACTATATTATTTTATTAGACTCCGATTAATTTTTGACCTGTAAGCCGTATTAGACCCCATTTATCTGACACAGGTCATGCGGACCAACATTCCGTCCTCCTCCAATTCGAAAGAATTGTCATTGACGTCTTTTATAGGAATTTTGGCGTAGACGGTGTCCGTATCACCGTTATACAGCATAAGCCATTTCCTATTCTCTTGCTCGATGGTGGCATACTTGCCGCCATATTCAAAGTCCTCACCGAGTTTCTTATATTCCCATGAGTGTTCGTATTCATAATCCGATATGCCCCTTTGGGCCCGCTCTTTTTCAGTATAGAGCGGATATTTCTTGATTTTGAATTTAGCGGCATCGAACGAAAGTTTGAATTTGCCATTCTTGAAGATTATTGCCGCATCTCCGGCCTGGACTCCACCCAGAGTGCCGACAACATAGACCGGACCCTCGAAAATGTGTCCGTCACATATATATTTACACTTGATTTTTATGCCCTCTTTCTTTCGGCGCAGCTCTTCCTGTTTATTCCGGACTTCAGTCTCGGTGTGTTTCATCGCACCGGGACGTCCGCGGCGCTGCGCATCGGACCGGAAGGGCGCTGTCAGAAAGAGCATCAAAATTGCAAAAACGATATATCCTTTCATATCTAAAATATAACCGTTATCTTTAATTCGCGACTAAATTACAACAACCGCGCCATTCACGCCAAGTCCTTTTTGGTCCTTTTGCACTGACAACTCTGTAAATTTAAAAAATCACCTTTCAGAGCCCCTTTTCACATGTATTTTTACTTTATTCTTTATTAGATTTATTATTTCCTCCATTAGTCTTATTTATATAACTTCGGACTCTTTTACCCCGTTTCATAAGAACCATCGGCAAAAAAAAATGCGCTCCGGATGTCCGAAGCGCATTTTTTATTGAGTGTATAAAATTTCTTATTCTGTCAAACTCAGCGATTAGCAGCCATACTTGGCATAGTCGGCTTTGAGCATGTCGCCGGTCTCGATGAATGCCTGGTGAAGTGCGAAGCATGCATAGAGATTGTTGGGAGTGTGGCCGCCGTTCTTCTCAGCGAGTTTCACATAATCCCAAAGGAGTTCGCGATATGCGGGGTGAGCGCAATTCTCGATGATTGTCTCCGCACGCTGGCGAGGATCCTTGCCGCGGAGGTCGGCAACACCCTGCTCCGTTACGAGCACCTTCACGCTATGTTCGCTGTGGTCGACATGGCTGACCATCGGCACGATAGCTGAGATAGCGCCGTTCTTCTGAACTGACGGGCAGGAGAAGATCGAGAGATAAGCGTTGCGGCAGAAGTCGCCTGAACCGCCGATGCCGTTCATCATCTTGGTGCCGAGAACGTGTGTGGAGTTCACATTGCCGAAGATGTCAGCTTCGAGAGCCGTGTTCATCGCGATCAGACCGAGTCGGCGGACGATTTCAGGGCTATTTGAGATTTCGCCGGGACGCATAAGGATCTTGTCACGGAAGAAATCGATATTGTCCATAAAGCCGGTCATGGCGTCGTCAGAGAATGTGAGTGCGCAAGTCGAAGCGAACTTACATTTTCCTTCCTCCATAAGAGTCATCACGGCGTCCTGGATAACTTCGGTATACATCTCGAAGCGGGGGATGTCGGGATTTTCGCCCAGACCGTAGAGGACAGCGTTGGCGACATTGCCGACGCCGGACTGGATCGGGAGGAATTCCTTGGGCATCTTGCCGGTCTTGAGCTGTTCGGCAAGGAAACCGCAGACGTTGGCGCCGATACGCTCAGTGATTTCATCAGCCGCTGTGAAAGGCTTGATGCTTTCGGAGGCGTTTGACGGAACTATGCCGATAATTTTGCTCGGGTCGATGCGGACAACGGTGCTGCCGATGCGGTCGGAGGGTTTATAGATAGGGATTTCACGACGGTGAGGGGGATCCAGAGGCACATAGTTGTCATGAAATCCGCGGAAAGATGTCTTGTAGTAAGAACTGTACTCAATGATCACCTTCTTCGCCATCATAGCGAGCGTCGGGGTCATGCCGAGACCGGCGCCGAGGATAAATTCACCGTTGGGCGTCATTTCGGTGACTTCGATGATAGCCACGTCGATATCGCCGAAGAATCCGTAGCGCAGATCCTGAGAGATATGGCTCAGGTGCGTATCGAAATAATGCATTCCGCCGCGGTTGGCAAGTTTGCGCGCATCGGGATGACCCTGATAAGGGGTGCGGATCGCGATTGCGTCTGCGCGAGCCAGTTCGCCGTCTACATGATCATTCGTTGACGCTCCGGTGAACAGATTGATTTTGAAAGGTTCGCCTTTTTCATGGAGCTCTTTCGCACGCTTTGCAAGAGCTACAGTTACAACTTTGGGTGTACCGGACGCTGTGAAGCCGGACATGCCCACATTGTCACCATTTTTGATGTAGCTGGCAGCTTCTTCTGCCGTAATAAATGGGATACTCATTTGTAACGTTTAGATTTTATTGGTATTTTTGCAAAATTAATAGATTTTTTTGATACTTCTAAATGAACGAACCATTTTTTTTACCGAAAAACGATAAAAACTGCACTTTGACTAAGAAAGTGCGCATTGAGACCTACGGATGTCAGATGAATGTGGCCGATTCCGAGGTTGTGGCGGCCATGATGCAGATGTCCGGCTATGATCTGACAGAGGTCGATTCCGAGGCGGCTGCTGTCCTTCTCAACACGTGTTCAATCCGGGACAACGCCGAGCAAAAGATAATATCCCGGCTTGCCTATTGGAACGCACTGCGCCGAAAATCGGGCCGGAATGTGATCATTGGCGTCATCGGATGCATGGCCGAACGGCTGAAGGAGCGCCTGATCGAAGATTACGGCGTCGACCTCGTCGCCGGCCCGGACGCATATCTCGACATCCCGAATCTCATCGCGGCCGCCGAAACCGGTCAGAAAGCGATCAACACAATACTGTCAACGACCGAAACCTATCGTGACATCATGCCCAAGCGCATAGGTTCGAACGGGGTTTCAGGTTTCATTTCCATTATGCGCGGATGCAACAATTTCTGCTCTTATTGCATCGTCCCCTACACCCGCGGCCGCGAGCGCTCGCGCGTCCCGGAAAGCATCCTTCAGGAATTGGCCGACCTCCGAGCACGCGGATTCCGCGAAGCCACTCTGTTAGGCCAGAATGTCGACAGCTACAGATATGAGGATCCTGAAACCGGAGAAGTGACTGACTTTCCGGCGCTCCTTTCGCTCGTTGCCGAAGCGGCTCCCGACATGCGCATCCGTTTCACGACCTCCCACCCGAAGGATATGGATGACGCCACGCTTGAGACCATAGCCCGATATCCGAATCTCGCCCGACATATTCATCTTCCCGTCCAGAGCGGATCCAATTCGGTCCTCAAGTCCATGAACAGAAAATATACTCGCGAATGGTATCTTGACCGCGTCGCCGCCATACGTCGCATTTTACCCGACGCAGGCATCACGACCGACCTCTTCACGGGATTCCATAACGAATCCGAAGATGATTTCGCCCTGACACTTTCGCTTATGGAGGAGGTCGGTTTCGATTCCGCCTTCATGTTCAAATATTCCGAACGTCCCGGCACATTCGCTTCCAAGCATCTCCCCGACAACATTCCGGAGGAGACCAAGATTGACCGCCTCAACCGCATGATCGCCCTTCAGAACGAGCTTTCATTGCGCTCAAACACCGCCGACATCGGCAAGGAATTCACCGTTCTCGTCGAAGGCCGCTCAAAACGCAACGCCGACGAACTTTTCGGCCGAACGTCTCAGAACAAGGTTGTCGTCTTCCCCGCCGGAGGCCACAAAGCCGGAGATTTCGTCAAGGTCAAAGTTGACTCCGCAACCTCCGCCACCCTCCTCGGCCACGAAATCGACTGAGACTTAAACCTTATCTCATAAAACTATTGAGCGGGATTAAGTGTTAAATAATTATAAAATGACATCCGGTCAAATTGTCATTTTGTCAAATTGACATCTTGTCATTATGACATCTTGACATTTTGTCATTAAAATTTATCACTTAATCCCGCTAAAAACACACATACTATGAAAAAGATATTTTCCCGCCTCGCCGCTTTGGCAGCCGTTGGAGCCGTTGCCGTCCTCTCCCCCTCTCGCGCAAACGCTCAATATGCCCAGATTGTCAATCAGATTCCGGAACTTCTGCAACCCGCCCTCTCCGGATCAATGAACTATAAAGGATTCGTTGATGTCACCTCGACCTTCGGAATCGGCAACGACCGCGCAAACTTTGTCGGTGTCTCCACGACCCAGGGATTTCAATATTCGTCATGGTTCTTCATGGGCGCAGGCATTGGCGTTGACGTCGCCATGTCTTCCACGTCTGACAACGGCATGATCCGTCCGAACCGCCCGGACGCCGGCTACACGCCCGGCATGGCCCGCACGAAAGCCATGATTCCCCTTTTCACTGATTTCCGCTTCAATTTCGGCGGCAATAAAGGTCCTTCCTTCTTTGCCGACATAAAGGCCGGCGCCACGTGGCTGATCGGCAACAGCTATCTCGAACTCAACAACGGGTCCCTCTCCACGCGAACCCAATTCCTCTTGCGCCCCTCGGTCGGCGTGAGGATTCCGGTCAACGCTCAGAATCCCAAGCAAGCCTTCAACGTCGGCGTGACCTATCAGCTGATCACAGCCAACAACTCCTGGGGTTATTGGAACTCATCCTATTATAACACGACCCTCAACTCCCTCGGTGTCAACGTCGGATACGAATGGTAAGTGATAGTGAATATCACCGCAACCCCCAGAGAAGTTTCTGGCGGAGCGTCGAGGCGAACGAGTCATCGAGACGCCGGATTACGAGCGGGGCGAAATCGGCCCGGCATATCCGGATTTCGGAATTCGACTCCATGAGGACAGAGACCCCGTCGAGGCTGACACGATATTGCTTCGCACGCGTGGTCGTCCGAGCGCTTATGATCGAATCTCCGCTGACGACACACGGCCGGACAGTCAGGGTGTGAGGCGCGATGGGTGACAAACAGACGACATCCAATGTCGGGAAGATTATCGGGCCTCCGACCGAAAGAGAATAGCCCGTACTCCCCGTCGGGGTCGAGATCAGAAGTCCGTCAGCCAGATAGTCGGCCAGATAATTTCCGTCTATATCTATCTTTATATTGATCATCGACGAGGTGTCCTCCTTTAAT
The DNA here is from genome assembly GCA_964419535.1 of uncultured Sangeribacter sp. Lineage (GTDB taxonomy): Bacteria > Bacteroidota > Bacteroidia > Bacteroidales > Muribaculaceae > Lepagella. The sequence goes on along the minus strand of CAYQQG010000056.1, from coordinate 5,269 downwards.
ATTGCCACCTCATTGAGCGCGTAGGGAAGCATCGGGGCGATCCCGCCGTCACCGACGTCGACCCTCAAAGCCATGCGCTCTTCGACAACCGCGCGTCCCTCCCATAGCATATCGACAAGCTCACGCGCTTCTGTAGGCTTATAGCTCGCAAGAAAACCGAGATGACCGGTGTTGATGCCCAAAATCGGGATACACCGTCTCCCTATCCAGCGCGCTGTGCGAAGAAACGTTCCGTCACCCCCGATGCTGATCGCGGCGCCCGAATCTTCAGGCGGGAAGTCGGCGCATTCCCTACGGTCAATTTCCACACCGTTTGAGGCAAGATAATCCGCAAACCGCTGTTCGACGGCCACCTCAATCCTTTTTTGACGCAAGATCATAAGCAATTGGCGGAGATCACCGAGATATTGCTCCTGATGCCGGTTGCCAAAAATAACAACTTTGCGGACGGGTTCAAGTTTTCGCATGATATATATTGTCGATACGATTTATAAAATGAGGCCAGTCGAGCCGGCGGTCATAGCTCTCGGCCGCGCGCCGGCCCAGAAGGGCACACAATTCCTTATCCACATAGAGGATTCTCATCTTCGCGGCCAGATCTTCCGCATCTCCGGGCGCCGTCTCGAGAGCTTCAACCTCCGGTGTCATATATTCCGCCCGCGCGCCGTTGAAGGTCGTGATCTGAGCCCTTCCGGCCGCCATATATTCGGCATTCGCCATTCCGAAACCCTCCGGTTCGGTCGAAGGCAGCACTCCGAAATGGCAACTTGAAATCAAGGTGATCGGGTCCTCGATATTCCTTATCCAATCTATTCGTTCCATCACCCCGAGCGCCGACGCACGGCGTCGTAGCGAATCTATGAAATCCGGGTCTCCGGTGCCGGCGATTTTCAGACGGAGCCGCGTGTCTTTCAGCATTCCGAGAGCTTCTATCAGAGTCTCGAGCCCCTTTCCGGGACGGAGCGTTCCGTGAAACATGGCCGTCACCGCGCCCTTCGGAGGAAGAGGCTCCCTCGCCGGCGTTATGTTGCGGCTGTTATAGGCCACGAAAAGGCGCGCCGTGTCAAACGGATAGCGGCCATGGGGCCACGCGGAAAGAAATTCTTTCTTCGCCGCCTCGGAAACAAAGATATGGGCGTCCACCTGACGGTAAATATACCGCCTTAGCCATGCCGTCCTCCCTTTCTCGAAAATATGCCGCGTGACTATAATCTTCACATCCGGACGCCGCGCCATTTTTCTGGCCAGAATGACGGTCAGGGCGTCACGGTATCGGTGAACATGAACTATCGTCTCATTCTTAGGCGATCTCTGAAGGATCGGCTTCAGCGCCAATGACGAGAAAAGATCCGGATAATCGCGCAACGGAGCGTGAGCAAGAGCGACTCCGGCTTCTGCGAAGCGTCGGTCGATAGCTTTGGCGTCACGCGTCAAGGCTAACACTTCATGCCCTTCCGAGACATAATGGCGGCATATATCGAGAGCATAACGCTGCGGGCCGCCCATAAGGTTCCCCGAAACAATATGAATGATATTCACGGAATCCCGGAATCAATTTTTGGCTGTGAGCATGATCTTAAGGTCCACTCCCGGCATCGAGAGATAGGACGCGATGAGTTTGTCGACCAGCGTGCCGTGATAAGTGATGATTCCGCATTGAACGCCTTCCGAGCTCATGATCATACCCTCGAAGCCATTCTTTATTATCATTTCGTCGAAGAAATTGACCAAGACATTGCTCAGTGCCATTGCCACCGTCCGCGGCACGGCAGCCGACGGATGCGAATCCTTGAAGCTCAGGACAAACGCCGAATCCTTCATCACACGGTTGAGCTTATTAGGGAATTTGAACGGACGCGTTGTCTCGCCGAGAATCAGGACATCGGCGGTCTTGCATTTATTATAAAGCACGCGGGGATGAATCGCAAGCGTCGTCAAACCTTCGCCACAGAACTGGCGGGCCGCATGAAGAGACGAGATGTCATTATTGATCAGCGTCACGCTCGCACCGGCCGCCATGGCCGCTTTCGCCGCATAGCACACATCCATTCCCTCTCCGATCAGTAGCACCTCACACGGATTGATGCCGGCGACGCCGGCCAGCAACACTCCCTTGCCGCCTCCGAGATAGGACAGATGTTCCTGAGCATACAGAATCGCCGCGCGACCGTCGATTTCATTCAATATATTGGCGAAAACCGGCTCATCGTTATAAGAATACATATTGTCCAGAACGCCACATGTGATCTTATGATCAAGCATCGCCTGGATTGTCGGGGCTTTGAAAAGTTCGTTGCCCATCATGCAGAGCAGCGTCGCCCCTTTCTTCATCTTCAGGACATCCTCTGCCTTCAGAGGAGTGAACGACAGAACGAGATCGGATTGAAGGACCTTCTCACGGTCTGCGATCTCGACGCCATATTCCGTATAAGCCTCATCGCTGAAGCTCACATCGATCCCCGCGTCCGGTTCCATTAATATCTTGAGGCCGGAAGAAGTAATGAGACCGCACGCCTCCGGAGTCAGGAGGAATCGTGTCTCTTCGTCATCGGCATAATTAGCGGGCAGACCAATCGTGAAATTGCCGTTCCCTTCAATCTCTGATATGACCTTCAGTTCGGGGTCAAGAATATTAATATCTTTGGCATCCATAAGCGGGAGTCATTATAGGAATCGTTATTTTTTCTTTTCAATCTACAAATTTAACAATTTTTTTAACAATTCCAATTAAAGAATCGCTAAAAATTAATGTGCGTCGAGCCAATTCCCGGCGACGCCGGATGAAGCCGTCAATCTGACGCTCCCTTTATAGGCGCCCTCCATCAGCCGCTCCACCAGCTCCTGCATCAGCGGCAACTCTTCGGGAACGACATCGAAATTCAATTCGTCGTGAACCTGCATTATCATTCTCGATTTCAGACCTTTCGCTCTCATCTCGCGATAAATATCTATCATCGCGCGCTTAATGATATCCGCGGCCGAACCTTGAATCGGCGCATTGACGGCATTGCGCTCCGCATATCCTCTCACGACCGGATTCTTCGAGTTGATGTCCGGCAAACGGCGCTTGCGCCCCATCCGCGTGACCACATATCCGTGCTCACGCGCAAACTCCACAGAATCCGCCATATATTTCTTGATCGTATGAAACTCCTTGAAATAATTATCAATCAACGCTTTCGCCTCCGCTCGCGGAATCCCGAGCCGCGAAGCCAGCCCGAAAGCTGAAATGCCATAAAGGATTCCGAAATTCGCCGTCTTTGCGTGGCGTCTTTCCTCCGGCGTGACATCCGCGGGATTCCCCCGGTGATAGATCCGGGCCGCCGTGATTGCATGGATATCGTCACCTTCCGCAAACGCCTTGAGCATTGTATCATCCTGAGCGAAATCCGCCACAAGGCGCAGCTCGATCTGTGAATAATCGGCCGACAGAAACAGATTCCCCTCCGACGGAATGAAAGCCCGCCGGATCTCACGGCCGACATCTTCACGGACCGGAATGTTCTGGAGATTCGGATTCGACGAGGATATTCGACCGGTCGCTGTCACCGTCTGGTTATAATTGGTGTGGATCCGGCCCGTCGCCGGATTTATGGACGCCGGAAGCGCCGTCAGATATGTCGTCAGAAGTTTCTTCAATTGGCGATACTCCAGAATCTTGCCGACAATCGGATTCTTATGGGCGATGCTTTCAAGAATATCCTCAGAGGTCGAATACTGGCCCGTTTTGGTCTTCTTCGCTTTCTCGCTGAGCTTGAGCTTGTCAAACAGGATTTCCCCCACTTTGGACGGAGATCCGACATTGAACACCTCGCCGGCAAGTTCGTGGATCTCACTCTCAAGAATCCTCAATTTCTTCTCGATGTCGGCGGCCGCGTCGTTAAGCGCGCTCTCATCGATCCGGACACCCGTCAGTTCCATTTCCGCAAGCACCTCGACAAGGGGTGCCTCAATATCACTATATAATAAGGAGAGCTCCTCCTTCTCCAGCATTTTTTCCAAAGGATTGCGCAACCTGAGAATCACCAGAGCCCGGCGGGCGGAATTCATGGCTATCTCACTGTCCGACGGAGGAACCGCCCCGGCACGTTTACCGCCTCTTTTCGGGGCGGTCTCCGGGAACGGAGGCAGATTCAATCCCAGAATTGAGGACGCAATGAGATCAAGCCCATGGCGCATGTCGGGCTGAAGAAGATAATGAGCCAATTCGACATCATAAAAATTCCTCAACGCCGGTTGGCCGTCCGCTCTCACGCGCGCCGCCACGACATATAGGAGTTTGGCTGAATATGTCACCTTGCGTATATCCTCGCGGGCAAACATATCAAGCATCGCCGCCATGCCCTCTTTAAAATCCGACGGGACAAACCGGCAACGCCCGTCTTCAAGCGCGAGCGCTGTTCCTCTCCACCGGCAGGTCATGTCGTTATCCCCCTCGACGACTGCATAGACCCCAACGCTCTCCGACTCCAACAGTTCGGCCTGAAGCTTGTCGAGTTGGTCCTGATCTGTAACAATTATAAGATTCTCCGGATCGATGTCATCCGGGATTTCAGTACTGCTTGCTTCCGCGTCTGCACTCTCTTCATCGTCCGCAAAATCAAACAACGATCCGACCCCGGACGGATGATTATTGCCAACGGTTTCTTTCGGGGAAGTTTCAGGCGCCTCCGCAATATTTTTCTCACTGTCCAGACGGCGCTTCACTCTCGTGGCCAACTGACGGAATTCCAATTGGTCAAAGAGTTCAAAGAGCTTATCCCGGTCGGGATCCCGGCGGCGCAATTCCTCCGGAGTGGCCTCAATGGGCACATCCGTCCGGATCGTCGCGAGGAACTTCGAGAACCGGATCTGTTCGGCGTTATCCTCGATCTTTTTCTTGAGAGCGCCCTTCAATCCGTCTGTCGACTCAAGAAGATTCTCGACCGAATCATACTCATCAATCAGTTTGACAGCGGTCTTCTCCCCGACACCGGGACATCCGGGAATATTATCTATCTTATCCCCCATGAGGGCCAGAAGATCGATCACTTGCGAGGTCCTCTTTATGCCATACCGCTCGCAGACCTCTTTCTCGCCACGGAGTTCAAAATCCTGTCCGCGATAAGCCGGTTTATATTGAAGAACGGACTCACTGACGAGCTGACCGAAATCCTTGTCAGGCGTCATCATATAGGTCGTGAAATGCTCCTCCTCGGCCCGTTTGTCCATGGTTCCGATGATGTCATCGGCCTCAAAACAGGCTAGCTCTAGCATCGGGATATTATAG
>CAYQQG010000055.1:10647-12786 GCA_964419535.1 uncultured Sangeribacter sp. | reverse complement strand
CGGCTTAATCGAAGAAGCCGAGCGCGTCTATCCTCTCCGTCATCTGAACTCACTGAACACCGTGGGATTGAAAGAACTCTTCGCATGGAAAGAAGGTCTGATGGATCTTCCGACAGCCATTGAGCGGATCAAGAAAAACACCCGCGTATACGCCAAAAAACAGATGACATGGCATGCCCGGCGTCAGAATTTAAAAATATAAATGTTGATTTTTAATTGAACAAGTGTGAAATTTTGAAAATAAATCTTAATTTTGCACTTTAATTATATATCGCAAACAATAGTCAATCTATGAAAAGGATTTTAACTCTGATAATGGTCATGCTGGTGCTCGGAATTCCGTCCGTCAAAGCTCAGGACTTTTTCGACACTTCCGCACCGGACGACCTTATGAATCTCGGCGTCCGACTTGGTGTCAACACCTCGAACCGCAACCTGAACAAAGATGTGTTTGATGTCTGGAACAACAACTCATGGGGAACAGGCGTGGACGTCGGCATCGTGGCTGACATCAACTTCAGAAACTGGTTTACGATCCAGCCCGGATTCTTTTTCGAATCCCGAAGCGGCAAATACTGCTATGTCAACACCTACGGATATGCCGAAGATCAGGCACGCATTCTGATGACTCAGTTCGGAAAAGACCGCAGCTACAGCTTCCTGATTCCGATCCTCGCATGTGCGCGCTTCAATGTCAGCAGCGACATCCGGTGGAGCGTCGAATTCGGTCCCTACTATCAGCTTGTCCTCAAAAACAAGATCAATGGAGACTTCAGCGTGCCTGATTACAGGACACCCGACGGACTCCCTTCGGGCTATCTTCCCGTCAACTCCACAAAAGGTGATTTCGGATTCAAAATGGGTTCGACACTTGAATTCCTCCACCACTATCTGATCGGCGTTCACTACGAGGCCGGCGTTCTCCGTCCCTGGAAAGACGGAAATCTTGGTGGCCACCGCAAGGCATGGGTTTTCTCAATCGGTTATAACTTTTGAACCTGTTGAAACGTGGCAGCAATTAAGTCATCAATAATGTCAAACGTCCGCGACTATGTGTTTATCATATTCGGACTTTTGCTTTATGCGGTCGGATTCACCGCATTCATCCTTCCCCACGAAATTGTCATCGGCGGCTTGTCCGGTGTCGGCACTCTTGTATATTTCGCCACTCACGGAATGATCTCGGTTGCGGTCACGCAATATGCCTGCAACCTCATTCTTTTAGCCTTTGCATTCAAGATTGTCGGAAAGACATTCGTCACGCGGACAATTTTCGGCGCGACGATCGTCTCGGTCTTCATCGGAGTCCTCGAAAACTTCTTCATGGGGTTGGGCCACCCGATAATCCAGGACATCACGATGAGCGCCATACTCGGAGCCATTCTGTGCGGTCTGGGCGTCGGAACGATCTTTATCCACAACGGTTCGTCGGGAGGAACCGACATCATCGCCGCCATGGTCTCGAAACTCTCCAATGTCTCGATCGGCCGCACGATGATTGTCACCGACATGCTCATTGTCACCTGCAGCATTTTCCTCCCCTTCAACGGCGACCTCCACGCCCGCTTCGAGGCTCGCGTTCCGCTGATCGTTTACGGCTGGGTTGTCACCTTCATCATCGCCTATTGCACCGATATGCTCATCAACACCAACCGTCAGGCAACCCAGTTCATAATCTTCTCCCATAATTGGGAAAAGATAGCCAACGAGATCAATATGGAAGCCCGGCGGGGAGTAACCGTAATGGACGGAATGGGCTGGTATTCAAAACAGCACGTCAAGGTTCTCATGGTGTGGTGCCGCAAGATTGAGTCCGTCACGATCTTCCGAATTGTCAAATCGATCGACCCTAACGCCTTCATCACTCAGGCCAATGTAAACGGCGTATATGGCAAAGGATTCGACACGATGAGGGTCAAGATCAAATCCAAACGTTCAGATTCACACTCTCAGAATCTGAAAACTCAATAAGAGCCCCTTTTTTAGACAAACTAACCAATTTTACCCAATAATTTCATACCTATCATCTATGAAAAGACTAATCTTATCCTCGGCGGCCGTGACCCTGGCGTCCTTCATGGCGCTTGCGGACGTCGTTGTCGAGGGCACAGTCGTCGATCCGCAGGGTGAGCCTCTGAT
>CAYQQG010000055.1:0-10637 GCA_964419535.1 uncultured Sangeribacter sp. | reverse complement strand
CTCTGATCGGCGCCACAGTGCGGGTGCCGGGCACGAATATCGCGACGGCAGCCGATATCGAAGGACGATTCCGTCTCAGAATTCCGGACAACGCGCGCGAACTGCGCTTCGACTATGTCGGATTCACTCCGATCGCAGTGAAAGTCCGTCCCCGTATGGGCAACGTCGTCATGGAAGCCGAAGAGAAGATGCTTCAGGACGTGGTCGTGACCCAATCGATCGCACGCACCCGCAAGACCCCGGTTGCAATCTCAAACGTCTCCGCTCCCGAAATCGAAGCCAAGCTCGGAAACCAGGAATTCCCCGAAGTCCTCAAGACCACTCCCGGCGTGTGGGCGACTAAAGACGGCGGCGGATATGGAGACGCCAAAATCAACATGCGCGGCTTCAAGACAGAGAACATCGCCGCCCTCATCAACGGTATCCCCGTCAACGACATGGAATGGGGCGGCATCTACTGGAGCAACTGGGCCGGTCTTTCCGACGTGACATCTTCAATGCAGACTCAGCGCGGTCTGGGCGCCGCCATTATATCTTCCCCATCTGTCGGCGGCACAATCAACATCACCACCAAATCCCTTGACGTCAAACGCGGCGGCAACATCTTCTACGGCATGGGCAATGACGGGATGAACCATATCGGATTCTCCCTCTCCACAGGCCTCATGAAGAACGGTTGGGCGGTCACAATCCTCGGATCGCGCAAATGGGGTGACGGATATGTTCAGGGAACTGATTTCAATGCCTATACCTACTTCGTCAACATTTCCAAGCGCATCAACGATCATCATCAGCTCAGCTTCACCGCCTTCGGATCTCCCCAGACCCACAATAAGCGCACCTCAGCCAACGGTCTGACAATCGAAGGATGGCAGGAAGTCAAGAATTATATGAACGGCGAATCGATGTATCGGTTCAACCCCACCTTCGGTTACAACAACGAAGGACAGGTTTGCTCCAGCTCGCGCAACGTTTACCACAAGCCTCAGATTTCGCTCAACCATATCTGGCAGATCAATCCCCGTTCGTCACTCTCATCAGCCATATACGCTTCATTCGCAAGCGGATACGGTTCGAGCGGTCAGGGTCGCGGCACATATAAAGGCCAGACTCTCAGCTACGCGTCATGGTATGGCACCAACAACGACCATAACCTCTCGACACTCTTCCGCCGTCCCGACGGAACATTCGATTATGGCGCGATCCAGGACATGAACGAAGCCTCCACAACCGGTTCAAACATGATCATGGCCCGCTCCGGCAACAACCACACATGGGTTGGTCTCGTCTCGACCTATAAGAACGAACTCATCGAGAACAAGCTCAACCTTCTCGCCGGTATCGACGTGCGCTATTATGTAGGCTATCACAAGAACACGATCGATAACCTCTATGGCGGTGAATACTATATCGACGACGGAACCCGTTCAGGCATCTCACCCTCCAACAATATCAACGCCGCCAATCCGGCATGGGTCTATCAGAAACTCGGTGTCGGCGATGTTGTCTATAGAAACTACACCGGCCACACAGCTCAGGAAGGTGTCTATGCCCAGCTCGAATATCAGCCCTTCGGCGACAAGCTGACGACGATCCTCGCCGGCTCTATCAACAACACGACCTATTGGCGTTATGACCGTCTCTATTATGACGCCGAACATGCGATGTCGGAAAAGCCCAACTTCATGGCCGGCAACATCAAGGCCGGTGCGAACTGGAACATCGACCGCCACAACAACGTCTACATCAACGGCGGCTATCTCACACGCGCTCCCTATTTCTCGAAAGCGGTCTTCTTCGCCAACGAGACCTCAAACGTTGTCAACAAAAATGCAGTCAACGAAAAATGCGGAACTATAGAATTGGGCTATGAATATCATTCGCCGATCTTCACCGCCGTTGTCAACGCATACTTCACAAAATGGCTTGACAAGACTGCATCGCGCGTTGTCGACATGCAGAACGGCGACAACGCCTTCTTCAACATGTCAGGCGTGAACGCCCGCCACATGGGCATCGAAATCAATGCCGTCTATAAGCCCACCCACTGGATGGACCTTTACGGAATGATCTCACTCGGCGACTGGGTGTTCGACTCGGACGCTACCGGCTATTTCTATAACTCATACGGCCAGCCTCTCGCCGACACACGCGGAAATCTCGCTTCCGGCGTTCTCGCACCTGACCACGCCCACGCGACCCTCAACCAGAAAGGCAGAAAAGTCGGCGGCTCAGCCCAGACTACAGGCTATCTCGGAGTTGTCTTCCGCCCCTTCAAAGGCTTCCGTTTCGGAATCGACTGGACAGCTTCCGCACGAAACTATTCCGACTTCACGATCTCCGCTTCCAACTATCAGCCCGGCGCCACGATCAACGTCGCCAAGCCCTGGAGAATTCCTTGGGGCAATCAGCTCGATCTTCAGGCAAGCTATAACTTCAAGATCGGCGGCCTCGACGCCACAATCTTCGGCAACGTCTATAACCTCGCCGGATACAACTACGTGATGGATGCCTATACAGAAGCCACAGTCGACGGCAACTGGCAGAATGCATTCCGCACATTCTACTCCTTCGGCCGCACATACGCCCTGCGCCTGAAAGTGTCTTTCTAAACCATGACTCCATTTTCATAAATATCGACAAAAATGAAAATCCAGAAATATATCCTCGGTCTCGGAGCCGCATCGCTCCTGTTGGCCGGATGTTCCGAAAATGCCTGGAACGATCATCTCGAAGGATTCGAAGTGCCTCCGGTGGCCGGCGGCGTCTCGAACGCAGAGTATGTTCTGACAACGGACGACTATAAAAACCTTGCCGGGCTCGCTGAAAACAAAGAGCTCGCTGAAAGCCTCGGCGAATCGGAAGCCCTCGCCGCCATCGGCACCAACGGCTGTTTCCAATCTCAAGAACAAGCCGTGCGCTATCTTCCGGCTCTGCTCGCCTCGACAAACAAGAATCTCCCCTATTTCACCTATAATAACGGCTCGGCTGTCAAACTGACCTTCAATGTAAACGACAACCTTCCCGAAGAGGTGAAGGCAATCAACGCCGGAACTCTCACCTACACCCTGACCGAAGAGGACTATCAGAAAGTGTGGGGTTCAGACGACGATTTCATCAACGGCTTCGCGCCCGAGAAACCGGCGGCCGCATCGCTCCCCTCGCTCCTGAAAAACAATCTTCAGGCAACGAATGGCCAGTATGCAGTCGTCACTTATAACGAAGCCTCCGTCAATCCCGTTTTCGGCAACACAGGCACGCCCGAACAGCCCGGCTGGCAGATGAGTTCAGTCATCAAGGATCTCACTGAAGGTGACAATGCTGAGATCAACGGCGTCATCACAGGCCTCGACTCTCGTGGTTTCATCGTCAGCGACCTCAGTGGCTCGCTCCTCTGCTATCAGGCTTCCGGCTTTGACCAGACCGCCGTGCCACTCTTCTCCAATGTCACGGTCAAAGGGACTGTCAGCTCATACAACAAGGGACTTCAGATCGGAATCACTTCGGATTCATACGAAATCGTCGGCACCGGCGAATACACCTATCCCACGCCTGAAAATGTCACAGGCGAAGATATGGATCAGGCAATTCTTGCCGACTCACCCTTCGCCGCTCAATATGTGACCTTCACCGGCAAACTGACAATTTCCGGAAACTACTATAACATCTATGTCGACGGCGCCGAGACCGCAATCGGGTCCGGCTATATGGTCCCCGATTATATCAAGGCTCAGCTTGAAGACGGCAAGGAATATCAGTTCTGCGGATACTTCATGGCGATCTCCGGCGGCAAATACTATAACGTTGTCATCACATCGGTGGCAGCTCCCGGCTCTAAGATTGTACGCCGTCAGATTCGCCGCGCTCCCGCTTCGGCAGTTGCCACAGAAGTGAAGAACGCTATCTATGTCTTCAACGGCACTACCTGGACCACCGTCAGTGACCTCTCAGTGCTCAGCCCGGCTGACTACACTAAGATGGGGCTCAGCTACGCCAACTTCTCCGGTTCACAGCCCGAACAATATCTCCCGACATATCTCAAGGTCAACTATCCGTACGCCCCCGAAGAGGATGTGAAGACAATCGCATATCTTTACTACAATTCCGGCGAATCGACCTATCAGGCTCGCGAATATACCCTCATCAACGGAGAATGGACCGTAAATGCCGGCCAGACAACCTGTCAGTTCGTGAAGAGCGATGACAAATGGGTCTACAATCCCTCTGTTGTCATCACCCTCCCCTACGCCCGCAACACCGATCCCTCCTATACTTACTATATGGAGATCGTCAAATGGGTATTCACCAATATCTGCGAACCCATGGGTGACACTTCGATGACTTCCGGTCTCTACTTCCTTGACTACCGCGCAAACGCTGAGTTCTATTCCGGTGCTTCGGCTTATTATGGCAATGTCGACGTCCGCGCGGCCTCCGCACTCAGCCATATGCCGGAAGGTTATACCGGCTATGACGGCTTGTCAAACGAAGAGATCGAACTCCTGATCAAGAAGCGTTTCAGCACCGAGACACTCCCGGCTGCACTCAGCGTGCTTCACGCCGATGCCGAACCGGTTGACGGAATGCAGGTGACATACACAATCAACTTCACGGCATACGACGGCGCTCCCCAGGAAAGCCAGATCGTATATGAAGTGATCGGCAAAGGTCAGTTCCGCTATCTTTCATCCACATGGGTTGAGGAAGGACAGGACGCCGATTGGAAATAAGAATCAAGACTCAAATAAAATCCAAGGGCCGCGAATTCCAATTTCGCGGCCCTTTCTATTGTCGATTTCTCAATTTGTCATTTTGTCATAATGTCATAATGTCATAATGTCATTTTGACAATCTGACTTTTTGACTTTTTGACAATCTGACAATTTGACAATCTGGCGCTTTGAAAATTTGAGGCTAAGTGAAAAATAGATAGGAGACGAGGACGGCGGCGACAGCCCCGGTGAGATCGGCCAAAAGCGCATAGCCGGCGGCATAGCGGGTCCGGCTGATTCCGACCGATCCGAAATAGACGGCAAGAATATAGAAAGTCGTGTCCGTGCTCCCTCTGACAGCTCCTGCCAGCTTACTGACAAAGGCATCGGGGCCATTAGCCTGCATGACATCGAGCATCATCGCGCAAGAGCCGGACCCGCTCAACGGCTTCATCAGCATCGTCGGCAACGCACCGACCCACTTCGTGTCTCCGCCCAAGAACGCCACCAATTGCTCAACCCACCCCGTAAATGCATCTAAAGCTCGCGAGGCGCGGAACATCCCGATCGCAACTAAAATCGCAACTAAATAGGGGATAATCCCGACCGCAGTCTTGAAACCCTCTTTGGCTCCTTCGATAAAAACATCATAGACCCTGAGCCTCTTCCGGACTCCCGCACCGATAAAGCCGATGATGACCATGAAAAGGATAAAATTGGCTGTGAACGTGCTCCATTTCTGGGCCGCCTCAGCGTCCATTCCGGAAAACAGCCACGCCACTCCGCCGACGAAAACTGCAATGCCTCCGAGCCAAGCGAGAATGACCCTATCAATTTTTATCCGCTGTTTCAGGCAAAGGGCGAAGAGTCCGACCAATGTCGCTATGGCCGTCGCGATGAGTATAGGGAGAAATATATCGGAAGGATTTGAAGCTCCGCCCTGAGCCCTGTACATCATTATGCTGACCGGAATCAGGCATAGTCCCGAACTGTTGAGGACAAGGAACATTATCATTGCGTCCGTAGCCTTATCCTTCTCGGGGTTGAGGGACTGCATCTCCTGCATTGCCCTAAGGCCCATTGGTGTCGCGGCATTGTCAAGACCCAGCATATTGGCCGATATATTCATAAATATAGCGCCCATTGCCGGATGATCCTTCGGAATGCCGGGGAACAGCCGGGAGAATAGCGGAGATATAAGACGCGCCATGCCCGAAATTGCACCTGCCCTCTCCCCCACGCGCATGATTCCCATCCACAGTGTGAGAACACCCGTAAGGCCCAGTGAGACTTCAAAGGCGAATGCCGCTTGCGAAAAGGATGAATTCATGATTTCAGTCCAAATCCCGACATTGCCATAAAAAAGGGTCTGGCCGAGAGCCATCAGAAATGCGATGGCAAAAAAGCCTATCCAGATATAATTCAGAATCATTTTCAGCTTAGTTTATATGAGAGGAATGCTCCAGACTTCTAATTGAGACAAGACGGTCGGCGAGCGGCGAAAGACCGCTCAGTTCATGGCTGACAAGAAGAATTGTCATTCTCTTGGAAAGATCACTCAACATTTCATAGATGGCTTGTTCAAACTCTTTGTCAACATATGACAGAGGCTCGTCAAGAACCAGCAATTCCGGCCGGCTGATGATTGCCCGGGCAAGCAATGTCCGCTGAAGCTGTCCACCGGACAGAGTCCCGATCGGTTGGGTCAGATAATCCCTTACGCCACAAAGTTCGGTCACCTCTTCAAGCCTGGCCTTCCAATCAGAAGGGAGCGTTCCGAAAAAACCTTGACGCAGACCTGAAAGAATCGCTTCCTCGGTCACGATCGGGAACTTTGTGTCTATCTTATTCTTCTGCGGAAGATAGCCGATCTTCAGATATTTCACCGGCCGGCCCTCAGAATCCAGATATTCAACTTTTCCGACTGTCGGCTTCAGCAGTTTGAGGATTATTCGGAGAAGCGTTGTCTTCCCCGAACCGTTCGGACCGGACAAAATCACAAATTCACCTCTTCGCAATGAGAAATTCACATCGTGCAAAGGCCATTTTCCGTCAAACTCCATTCCAACATCAGAAAGCCGAATAATATCCATTCTTTAGAGATTTTTCAGTCTTTAAAAAAATTTTTCCTAATCTTTATAACGGACGAATCTGATAAAAAATGCACATAAACTATAAAAAATTCAGCGGATTTGCAGATTTTTGAAATCGTCCGGGAGAGCTATACGGAATAATTCATATTAAATAATTTTAAAAAAACATCAAAAAAATTGTAATTAACGAAAAATTTTAGTAATTTTGGCGCTATCAATTCTACAATCGCACGATCGGAGCTCAAAAAGCTCCGGAAAAACGAAGCCTGAAAAAGAGCCCGCCGGTGCGGAATCTAAAAAATTCGTCAGAAAGGATCTTAGTCAAATTACCCACACAAAGAATTTACTTAACAAATATATATTAACCAAATCAAAAGTGTTATGAAGAAAGCTTTACTTACACTGTTTGCGGGCATCATGGCCGTTTCAGCCTCAGCCGCCAATCAGTATGAAAGCACACCGGCCAACGGCAGCACGATCAATCTGGATGAAAATTCAGGTGGTGTGAGCAGTATCGAAATCAACTGCACAGGTGAAATCAACCGCAATTGCACAACGGGCTTTGCAACTCTCAGTAAGGGTTCCACAGTCCTCAAGGCAATCCCGGCCTCAAACATCAGAATGGTGTACTGTGTTGACGGTTTTGACAAAGTGACAAAAGGCACACCCCACATCACTTTCTTCGAGAAGGCTTCCACATCTCCCGGCATCGAGCCCGGCAACTACACTGTGACTATCCCTTCAAACTTCTTCACAGTGAACGGCGTCGGCAACAGCCAGCTGATCTATCACTACACAATTCCCGGCGATAACATCAAAGTTAAGGTCTCCCCCGAGAAGAACTCTTCTGTAAGCGCCCTCAAAGAGGTGAGCGTAACGATTGAAGGTGCTGAGACTGTTAGCTGCACAAACGCAGGCGGTGCAAAATACTACTACACGGACCCCACCAACGATGAGAAACTTCTCGAAGGCGCAGCAACAGACGTGGCTGTTTCAGGCAACACAGTGACTTTCACTTTCCCGGAATATTCAACTCCCGGTGCTGTTTCCGTTGACATCACAGCCGGAACAATCAAATACACAATGCCCGGTCAGTCAGGCACAAAGTCTCTCGGAAGCCAAGAGTTCACACTCACAATCGCTCCCACATTGGGCGACGCTGACTTCAAGATGAATCCGGCTACCGGCACATACACCGGCACATTCAAGCCCCTCAAGACAGAAGAAATTCCTTCTGAATATGAAGGTCAGGCTCCCACAATCAAGAACACTTACTTTGAGCTCACAGCTCCTGAAGGTTCAAAATTCGGTCTCTTCCAGGGCCGCAGAACTTGTATCTATGCTGAACAGGCTGACGGAACCCTGAAGGCAACTTCAAACTACTTCACAAGCTGGGCTCTTAGCGACGACAAGACAACTGCCGCCGCTCTCCTAAACGGAGAATCCAACAGAGAGCTCAAACTCGCCCCCGGCACATATTATCTTGTGATCCCCGCAAAGACATTCAACATCTTTGCTCCCGGCGCTGAGACAGCTGCACTTTATGATAAGGAACTCAAATTCGGTCCCTACATCGTAGAAGGCGAACCCGTGAAATATACTGTTACTCCCGACGAAGAAGTGACTGAAATCTCTGAAATCGTCATCACATTCCCCGAAGGTTCTGACATTGTTGTCAACAAGATCGGCTGGTTCACTCTCATGGACGGCGCTATCGAATATGACTTCCGTGGCGAAGCTAAAGACAACACAGTTGTTATCACTGTTAATCCTCCGATGACAACAACCGGCG
The DNA here is from genome assembly GCA_964419535.1 of uncultured Sangeribacter sp. Taxonomy (GTDB): domain Bacteria; phylum Bacteroidota; class Bacteroidia; order Bacteroidales; family Muribaculaceae; genus Lepagella. The sequence continues at coordinate 2,040 of CAYQQG010000055.1, read as the reverse complement.
AATATCAGCTCATCTCTGAAGGCAGCAACATCAGAGTTAACGACATGGAGACTCCCGTTTCAGCAACATTCACTGTTATCCGCAGCTTCATCACTGAAATCAACCTCCTCAGCAACGGTGAGGCTGTTGAAGCTAAGGTTGAAGACGACGAAGACTACGGCAGCATCTGGACTGCAACTGTTAAAACTGCCGATGCTGAAACCACAACTGCTGACGTAACATTTGAAGCTCCCTTCGGTTATGACTCAGTTTACGCAATGGTTTACAACGTTTCTGCTGACGCTCTCCGTCGCGTTCCCGTAGCTGAACTCGAAGCAAGCGGCATGAAGAAACTCGAGAACAACACTCTTTCTAATCTCGAAGTCGGCCAGCACCTCGTTGCCTTCACATACGTTGCTGACGGCCAAGGTCTCGAACCCGCTATGATGAAACTCACTGTTAAACAAAATGAGATTTCCGGCGTTGAAAACGTTGACGCAGCTGAAGAGGCTGAATACTTCACTCTCCAGGGCGTGAAGGTCGTTAACCCCGAGAAGGGCATCTACATCAAGGTCGCTAACGGCAAAGCTACTAAAGTCAACGTGAAATAAATCACAGACTCATAGAAAATCCTAATCATAAGGGCGGGCGCACCGGAATCTCGGTTCGCCCGCTCTCTTTTTAGACTCTTTTCCGCAAAAATTATTAAAGGGGTCTTATAGTTCTTCACAGAAAATTCAGAGTTGTGACATTTTAATACGGATTATTTTGATATTAAGAATTAGATTTGCTAATTTTGTAGTTTAATAGGAAAACTGTATAATTTCGGTGCCGGGTTGATTAAGATTCAGCTAATCATAAGAGACACGGACACATAAATACAACATAATGACAATGCAGGAACTTGCAGCCAAATATGACCCGAAAGCGGTCGAAGAGAAATGGTATGATTACTGGATGGCCAATGGCCTTTTCCGTTCCGAACCGGATGATCGCGAACCCTATTGCATCGTGATTCCGCCACCGAATGTGACCGGTGTGCTCCACATGGGCCACATGCTCAACAATACGATCCAGGACATTCTTGTCCGCCGCGCCAGGATGCTCGGAAAGAATGCACTGTGGGTCCCCGGTACGGACCATGCCGCCATCGCAACCGAGACAAAGGTCATCGCCAAACTCGCTGAAGAGGGGATCAAGAAAACCGACCTTACGCGCGAGCAATTCCTTGAGCACGCATGGGACTGGACACGGAACCACGGAGGCATCATTCTCCAACAGCTCCGCAAACTCGGAGCCTCTTGCGACTGGGAGCGCACGGCCTTCACCCTCGACGAGATGCGCTCGAAATCCGTCACAAAGGTGTTCTGCGACCTCTTTAACAAAGGCCTGATCTATCGCGGTCTGAGAATGGTCAACTGGGACCCCAAAAACAAGACTGCAATCTCGGACGATGAGGTATATTACGAACAGGAGAACTCCAAGCTCTATTACCTTCGCTATTATGTCAAGGACGACCCGGAAGGACGGTATGCAGTCGTAGCCACAACGCGTCCCGAAACCATCATGGGCGACACGGCGATGTGCATCAACCCCAAGGACCCCAAGAATGAATGGCTCAAAGGGAAACAGGTGATCGTTCCACTCGTCGGCAGAGTGATCCCCGTGATTGAAGACCGATATGTCGACATCGAGTTCGGAACCGGATGTCTCAAAGTCACACCGGCTCACGACAAGAATGACAACATGCTCGGAAAGACACATAACCTCGATTCGATCGACATCTTCAACGAAGACGGCACGCTCAACGAACTCGGCGCGCCATACACCGGTATGGACCGTTTCGACTGCCGCAAAGCGATCGCCAAAGACCTCAAAGAGGCCGGCCTCATGGAGAAGGAGGAGGACTACGTGAACAATGTCGGAATGTCGGAGCGCACAAAAGTTGCCATCGAGCCGAGATTGTCGCTTCAGTGGTTCATCAAGATGAAGCATTTCGCAGACATCGCCCTCGCGCCTGTCATGGATGATGATATCCGCTTCGTTCCCGAAAAATATAAG
>CAYQQG010000054.1:0-13129 GCA_964419535.1 uncultured Sangeribacter sp. | reverse complement strand
ACCGAGGAAGTCCTTAGGTATGAATAAACCTTATGTTCCTTATGTGCTTATGTCTTAAAACTCACCGAGAAAGTCCTTATTCATGAATAAACCTTATGTTCCTTATGTGCTTATGTCTACAAACTCACGGAGGAAGTACTTAGGTATGAATAAACCTTATGTTCCTTATGTGCTTATGTCTACAAAATTCACCGAGGAAGTCCATATTCATGAATAATGCTTATGTTCCTTATGTGCTTATGTCTTGAAAGAGGTTGGTGTCTGATTTATGGAGGGTTCAAGCATTTTGATGAAGATTAATTTGTGAAATTGTTGTGGAAGTCTTGAAAAATTCATAAATTTGCTTTTTAAAGGGCTTTTATGCCTGATTATTTGTGAAAACTCAAACTTAAGACAGGATTTCTCAAAATATCAAAATTGGATTTTGATGAATAAACATAGAAGAATTGTACTTTTCGACACGGAGGCGACGCACGCCGATCTGCTGCCGATCTCTTATACACGCCCTTTGGCCGATATGCGACTCGGAATCCGGACGCTGCGTCAAGTCTGGGAGGAGATTTTGCCCGGGGATTATTGCTACCGTCCCGTCGATTTTCAGCGTGAAAAATTCGGCACTTGTCCCGCGGATGATGAGGATCTACTTTTCATCGCCGGCAATCTTTTGCCGGAAGAGGGGATAGCAGAGCGCATCGGCAATCTCAAGCACGGCGAAGCGTTGAAATATGATGATCAGATCATTGCGTTCCGTGGCAGTGAAGCGCGGCTTGACGGCGAAAAGTTCTCCAAAGTGTGGCTTTTGCCTGAAGGCTCGGCCATCGTGATAAAATATGTTTTTGATATTTTCCTCAATAATGCCTGGGCATTGGAGGCGGATTTCAGGCGGATCACCCGTGGTCGCAAGTCACAGCCTCTTTCGGATTCAAATCGGGTGATTGGAGATTTGGAGGATTCCGACGGCAATCCGATGATTTTCCTCGAAGAGGGAGCCGAAGTCGAGGGGGCGATTCTCAACGTGAAGGAAGGACCGATCTATATCGGCCGCGATGCCGTTGTCATGGAGGGCGCTTGTCTTCGCGGACCCATAGCGCTTTGCGAGCACGCTCAGGTGAAAATGGGCGCAAAGATTTATGGCGCAACGACGTTCGGCCCTTATTGCAAGATCGGCGGAGAGGTGCAGAATACCGTAATTTTCGGATATTCAAACAAAGCGCATGACGGATATCTCGGCAACGCCGTGATAGGGGAGTGGTGCAACTTGGGCGCCGGGGTCAACGCTTCCAACCTCAAGAATGATTACTCCAAAATCCGGATCTGGAACTATCCTCGCCATACGTTCATGCGCACCGACCTTCAATTCTGCGGTCTGATCATGGCCGATCACAGCAAGGCCGGAATCAACTGCATGTTCAACACGGCCACCGTCATCGGGGTCGGTGTCAATATTCACGGAGCCGGTTTCCCGCGCGTTTTCATCCCGAGCTTCCTTGAGGGATCGCCGGTCAGCGGAATGACCGACGTCCCGTTGAAAAAATTCTATCAGATTGCAGAGCGCGTCATGATCCGCCGCGGAATCGAACTGACAGAATCGGACCGCCGGATCTATGAAAGGGTGTTTGAAGTGGCTTCGTCCTATAAGTGAAACCATTTGGGGTCTTAATCCCCCCTTTTTTTAAAGTTGATGGATTACGCTCAGATCTCAGACCGGTTGAAAGCTTTCCGCACCATTTCGCTTGGTGAAATGGGCAAGGTGAAGCTGATGAACCGTATAGACACGAAATTCGTGACGACCGTTGACAAAATCATCGGTCTGTTGGGCGTTTTGTCCGAAAACTATATGGTTCAGGAGATCGACGGCGAATCCTATCTTCCCTATTATACGAAATATTTCGACACGGCAGACGTCGATATGTTCTATCAGCATCAGCGCGGAAAAAAGAATCGCCAGAAAGTTCGTGTCCGGCGCTATGAGAGCGGTTCGACACCTCCGTTCGTCGAGATAAAGACGAAGAACAATAAGGGCCGAACGAAAAAGAAACGTGTGGAAATGGTGAACGGAACGGACCTGACACGATATGAGCCGTTCTTCAGCGATTACTGCCGGTATAATCCTTCTTTGCTTGTCCCTCAGATTGAAAACCATTTTTATCGCATCACTCTTGTCAACCGCGATATGACCGAACGGATAACAATCGATTTGGCAGTGGAATTTCATAATGTGAAGACCAATATGTCACATCATCTAAACAATATAGGGATTATCGAATGGAAACGCGACGGGCGCAGGGGGAGTTCCGGTCTGGATTCGATCCTCAGGCGAATGAAAATTCATCCCTCCGGATTCAGTAAGTATTGCGTCGGCATGGCACTGACAAATCCGAAGTTGAACAGGAACCGCATAAAGAAAAAAATCCGGAGAATTAATAAAATGTCGGCCGCAACCGGCTCAACATTAGAAACGGACGGTTCGACCCCCGGTTTATAAGATAGCTTCCAAGAGCTATTATATGACCGTAATTGACATCATCAATGAGCAAACGAAATTACAAAAAGAGAAATTAATTTATAGTAAATGGAAAATATAACATTTTTTGAGGTGCCTGTCTTGAATATGTACGGCATGGGACAGCTCCTCTTCCGGTTCATCTTCAATGCCATTTTCGTATGGATTATAATTCATATCTTCTATTATCGCAAGAGCAAGAAGTTGAATTATTATTTCACATTCTCCCTTATCAGTGTCAGTGTTTTCCTGTTGATCTACATGTTGGGCGGCGTGAAGATGAAGGTCGGAATGGCGTTGGGCCTATTCGCAATTTTCGGTATTATCAGATATAGGACGGAGGTGATTTCGGTCCGGGAGATGACATATCTGTTCGTGATCATCACTTTGTCGGTCATAAACGCAATGGCTGTCAAACTCAGCTATGCCGAGCTTCTTGTCGCCAACCTGTTGTTTGTGTGCGCGGTCTGGATCTTAGAGGGTTCAAGAAGAATCAAGAATATATCCTGCAAACACATCCTCTATGACAGGGTTGACAATATCAAGCCGGAACAATATGACGAACTGCTTAAGGAGGTCAAAGAACGGACCGGACTTGACATAATCGATATCGAAGTCGGTGCGATCAATTATCTTCAGGATACGGTCATGCTTAAAGTCTATTATGAAGACAAGCGTAATGACTCTAATTCAGTCGACACCCAGATGAAACTTCCGCGCGAAGACTGATAACACCCCGAGAATCCCGGGAAAATAAAAATTCAGCGAGATGCAAAAACATCCCGCTGAATTTTTTATGCTTTGATTGCTAAATGGAAACTTTGATTGCTAAATGGAAACAAGAATCCGAGTTTACGGAAATCAGTATCCGAGTTTGCTGAAATATTTTTTGTTTTCAGCGTCTGTTATTTTCAGATAGGCCCGCAATTCATTGAGCATGACTTTGTGCTTATCGTCAAATTTCTTACGGAAGTCACCAATGTTCTTCTCCCATTGCTCATAGCTGAGATTCGGCCAGCGTTCGCAGTTGAGCTTCATTTCGGGACGGATCGTCTCCACGAGGTTGTCAAAGACTTTCTTCGTGTTCTCCGGGGTGAAGGTCGTTGACATATGGTGAGAGAGACGCTGAAGGAAAAGGTCTCTGAACTGAGGGTTCTCCAACAAGCGGTTGATAAGGATATTATGGCGGGTGACATTGGCCGTGGCCGCTGTTCCTCCCAATGTCAGGTAATGGTCGGCGGCGGGTTTATATCCGACCCATGAAGCGTCGAGGTCATAGAAGATGAAGTGCCATTTCTTGTCGCTTTCCGGCGATGTGGATCTGACATATCGTATGTTCCCCAGGTCGGTGTTGCCGGAATACATCTCGCCCAATTTGTAATCGATCAGCCCCTGAAGGTCTACTAAATTCTTGATATGATTATAATTGTCCGGGTTCTTCATGTCGTGGCTCTGGACATAATCGATCAGATCCGTATAAGGTTTCTTGGGACCCTCTTCGTTATATCCGATCGACATGATGATGTTGATCGAATCGTTCGGGACATTGAGTTTGCGTGCGACAAAGTTCTTGTCGATCTTTTCGCGCATGTAATAGAGACCGAAATATTTCCCGTTGACATAGAGAGCCACGGGACGATATTCCTGAATGAGCAGCGTCGGACTCTGTTGCTTCATGAGGCTGGTGAAGAACTCGTCGCGGATCATGCATCGGTTCCAGTCCTGGGATCCTGAACGCAAGACAAGGTCTTTAAGTCCGACCGGTTTGCCGTTTCCGAAAAAGTCATAGTCGACTTCGGCGTCACCATAGACACCCCTGAATTTGAGGCGGAAGGATTTCTTTGCCTCCGCGCGTGAGAAACCGCCGAAAATTCTGAGGCCGCAGTCTGTCGAGAGGCCCTCTTTGCCGTCAAAGAGTTCGACATGCGCTTTCTTTGTCCATTTTTTCCAATAGTTCGCCCCGACGTGCGGCCATTCGGGCGTATAACCGGGTCCTTCGACATATATGCCGTTGTTATAATCATAAAGGTCGCTGTTTGCGACCGTTATGTTCATGACCGGAATCGTGTGCTTGGCTCCGGGGAGATAAGTCATTGTGGCGATCCGGCTGCGCAAGCTTGTGCTGTCCCCTTCAGTGAAGGTGCGGATCGTGGTGGCTTTCGTAATGACGATCGAGTCATTCAGCACCGGAGAGGAGTTTGTCGGGGCGCTCCCGTCAAGAGTGTAATGAACTTTCCGGCCTTTTTTTTTTAAGTGCAGCGTCAATTTGGCGTTGTCGGCATATGCTCCGGGTTTCTTATCAAACTCAGGCTCGTCTTCGATGAACCGGCGGCCGTCGCTGCCGTTTTCCGCGTTGCGTGTCGGGGTGGTGAAATAGAAGAAACCCTTTTTGCCGTTCATGCGGCCGATTGATCCGCCGATCGGTGTCATCTTTGCGCAGACGCCGTCAACGAAGTTGCCGTCCTTGCTCAAGACAATCGTTTCGGAATCGCCGGTCTTCAGTGGGGCCTGGAGCGGATTCCCGGGATTCTGTTTGTCTCCGGCCAATTGGATTGAGATTATTTCGCCGGGCTGCAGACTTCTGGCCGGGAGCCGCCATGTCTCGGCGTTTTTGTCAAGTTTCTTTGAAAGCTGATATTGGCCGAGGTCAACCGGCTTGTCGCTCACATTTTTCAGTTCGACCCAATTTGAGCTTGAGGTGCTTTCGCGGCTCATCAATTCCCAGATGACCAAAGGCTCGTTTCTCTGAGCTTCCATTTTCAGCATCGCCGCTTCATATCCTTTGCGGTCATTGTCAAAACCGGGACTTTGCCAATAGGTTGCCTTATAGCTGCCATCGGTTTGACGGGCAAATGACTGGTCGGGAGCGATGTCAGCATATTTCACTTCTTTAAGAACTTCACCGTCCGGGGATTTGAACTGGACTGTCGCGCCTTCTTTGGGCAATTTGAAAGTGGCTGAGAGGGATGTTTCGGAGTCCGCGCTTTTCCCTTTGTCGGCAAAGATGAGAAGGCATTCGCCGGCTCCAATCGTAATGTCGGGAAATTCCCATGTCAGTTCCTCATCGCCTGCGGCCTCATCGCCGGATTTCTTATTTTTTGACTTTCCGGTTCCCTGTGGCTTTATGACTGTCAGTTCAAAACCTTCGAGGTTGAGAGAATCCTTGGAGGTGTTTTTGATTTCAATCCAATCGGACGCTTTGTGTTTGTCATTGAGCAGACCCGTCCGGTTTGAAACCATCAGCTCATTGATCTCGATCTGTTTGCCGAGCTCTTTCCTTTCACTGCTCACACCGCATGAAGAGATTGAGAGAAAGGCGATTGCCGCAAGGGCCGATGCGCCCGATAAGGTTAGACTTTGTCTTATGTTCATTCTTATATTTTGGTCTTTAAAAATCGTTTCTAAAAGTTTTACAGAAAAATCTGAAATATATTGTGTCAAAATTAATAATTTTTATTAACATAGGAAACAAAACATACTAAAAAACGACTTTAATCCTGACTTTAATCCTAATGTTCGAAATTATAAAATAAGGTCCCCGGAAGTTTGAGGGCTTCCGGGGACACATAGATTAATATTTGTGGATTATTATTTGTGGATTAATATTTGCGGATTATTATTTGTGCGCGAGATTATTCCACGAGCAATTTGTCGGTATATGCCGCATTCGTGGCGGCAGCGACTATGATATGAACTCCCTGTTCGAGTTCTGACGCAGGGAAGGTTATCTGTCTGTTGCCATTGCATTGCACAAATTTGACTGCTATGCCGGCTGTGTTGAAGACCGATATGCGCTCAAGCGGTTCGGTGCATTTAACAGTAATCTCACGGCCGTCGTTTGTCACAGTAAGTTTGTTGTCGCGCTCCGCATCCTCAATGCTTATGACAGAGCTGAGATCTTCGGAGAATCCGAAGGGTTGAGTGGCGGTTTCGCCGTATTTGTTGGTCAGAAGAGCACGGACGTATGATCCTTGGAACCCGGTATAATCAAATGTTTTTCCGTATCCGACGATTGTGCTCTGTGCCGTCGAAGGCGCGGTTCCCGTCAGATGATAGGATGAAATCCATTTGATGTTGTCAGTGTCGGCATCGATAGTGATCGTGCGGGACTCTTCATCAACGTTTATTGAATTGATTTTGGGGCAAAGGGCTTTTCCGGACCCGGTATATTCGTATGAGAAAACGGTGTGCCCGTTGCGAAGCGCGTCTTTGAGCGCGTCCGTGCTGAGTTCGGGCATGAGCATATACTGGTAGTTGCGGAAATATTGTTCGGCGGTGTGGGTGTCGTCGCATGAGAAACCCCATACAGGTCTGCGGGGCATAGTGATAGTCAGAATCTGGTCCCACAGGATCCGGTCATTTTGACGACGGTTTCCCTGATTATATGCCTCGAGTCCGACGAGAGACTTGTAAAGGTTGAAATTCTCTGCATGCCATTCCGGTGAATTCTTTTCACCGTTTTTATAATTTGTCGAAAGGTTCCAGTATTGTCCGGGATGATTGATGATCTGAAGGCCCCCGAGAGCCTCGGTGTATGCGTATGACTCGCGGAGTGAAAGGAATTCCTGGCCGCTGCGCCCTGTGAAAAGGTCTGTGTGGTGATTGAACTCTCCGCCTGTGGTCTCGCTCCAGTTGTTCCGGCGGTCCTTGCTGAGCTCACATCCGGGGATTGCGAGCATCCCCATCTCTTCGGGATTTCTCTTTTCGGCATTCGGATTCCAGAGATCGAACATAGTCCAAGGATATGGATTTGCGTCATGATCCGTAAGGGCCAGGATGTCGTAGTTTGCCGCTTTATATTTGTCAACTACCTGAGTGGTGGTGAACTGGGTGTCGAAAGATTGAGATGTGTGGGTATGGAAATTTGCCTTGTAGCGGCCTGTCGCGTTCCAATCAATGTCCTTATATGCGTTGACCGTCAATATTTTCTCTGAGGTCGAAGAGGCGGGGAGAACTCTGACATTTATGTTGGCTGCGTCTTCAAGCCGATTGTCGCCATTTGAAAGGTTGACTTTCAGATTGTAGATCCCTTCTTTGACGTTGGGAAGCGTAAGGGTGTAGACCCCTTCCGACTCTTTTGAGAAAGCGGCACCGATGCTCTCATTGAAGTTTCGTGTCGCCTCCAGATCTAAATCGCAGTCCGCGTTCAAATGTAAAGTCACCCTGACATCCGATCCGGCGATTGCAGACGCCGGATCGGCGCTGAAAGAGAGTACTTTGACTTTGTCGAGATTCTCGCAGAACTGAGTCTCATTGACGGTCACTTTGTTCAGTTCGAAATCATAAAAGATTTCAGCTTCGACACAGTTGTCGCTGACTGTCAAAGAGGAGGTCAGTGCGCCCATATCGGAAGCAGAGTTCACACTTCCGAAATTCACTTTGAAACTTTTGTCTTCACCGGGGAATTTCACCACTGCACTCGATGTGTGGCCGGTTGTGGGCGTCATCATGACCGTTTCTTTTGAAGTGACAACTCGGAATGCTTTTGAATGAGCCGCGTTGTTCTGAACACTTCCGTCTTCGAAAATGGCAATATTGTGCCACGAGGTTTCCGTCTTTTTACTCGAAAAGCCTATGTTGTTCGGTGTGTCGTATAACCAGGGTGATGTGCTGTCCTCGCCGCATGCAATGTTCCAATAATATTTGCTCTTGAAAGAGGCGGGAATATCGTATGTGATTGTCCGGGCTTTCACCGCCTTGTCGCTCCCTTTTTTGTAATAATTTTCGGTATACTGGAGTTTGCCGATGATTTCGAGATTGCCGGCGTCGGGTCCGGCATATAGTGTATAGACGGCGGTCCCCAAATCGGGTGCTTTGTTCCCGGCTTTCATCATCGGGGCGATCTCGGCCACAACGGGTTGGTCGTCGTCAGAAATGGCCTTAAGCACCGAGGGGAATGAGCGGCTCCAGGAAGCGTCATTATGAGTTTCTCCGGGATAGAGCGTGAAATATGCTTTGCCTTCGGACGATTTTTGGAGGATTTTGGTGAATTCGGCCGCATCCTCCTGCATCCATTGCGGTTCGAGAGCTCCGGCCGAGATATAATAGCGGTTTGAAGCGGCTTGTGAAGCAAGCTGCATGAATTCCGGACGGTTGATCCACAGCATAGGTGACATGGCGACACACCGTGAGAAGAGATCAGGACGCTTGGCTGTCGCATAAAGAGCGAACAAGGCTCCATAGTCAGCCCCGACAATCACTGTGTTCGTGGCTCCTTTGCGCACACGGAAGTTGTCCTCCATATATTTCATGACTGATTCGGGGAAGGCTTTGAGATAGCCCTCCATGGCGCCTGTCCCGGCAAAATCGGGATGAGCGGCGATAGTGTTCTCGGCCAGATAGCTTGGAACTTGAACCATAATATAGGCCGGAGAGCCTTCGGCGCGCAGATCTTCCATAGTGGAGGGCGCATTCCATGACATCGCCCCGAAGAAATAGTCGCCGCAATCGTCGTCTGAACCGGCATTGTCAAAGCGCTGGCTGACACTGTTGTAATAGATAATAGGATATGTGGCTGTCTCGTCCTCGTCATATCCTTCCGGAAGATAGATCTTCAGTTGGCGCGGATAGCCGTTGATTACGACATCGGCTGTCTCCACGGTCCATTCCGGCATCGAACGCCATGAACCCACCTTGTCAGGATTGCCGGGCACCGTGCGGTTGCTCACCTCTCCGCCCGAGGCGTCTTTTTCAACATATAGCCAGTCCTGTCCGCACAGATATTTATATCCTTCGGCAAGTTTTGAGGCCTCGGTGTCCGTAAGTTCAAGACTGAACAGGTTCTTGCCTTCCGGATTCATCATCGGAGCCGAGGACGCATCCCAATTGTTGAAACTTCCGCAGACAAAGCATTTCTTTGTCCCGTCGGGAACCTCTACGTTCAATGTCAATGCCCGTCCCGAGAATCCGGTCAAAAGGGGGATTGACAATACTAAAAAAAGTTTTTTCATGTCGCGGGTATTTTAAGAGCCCGTTGTATAAAACCATATAAAACGGACCTTGAGTTAACACCGCAAAGTTAGAATGAAAAAATAGAAAGAAAAATAGTGAGTAGAACTTGAAAGTAGATATTAATTTGACGTAATATATTGTAGGATAGAAAGATGCGATAAAGCGGGATGGGCTCTTAAGTAGATTAAATCTATATGACAGTTAGGTAATATGTGGATTATGAACGTTCAAATCATTGCCAATTTTTTTTCAAATTCATCCCATGGCATGTTGATCATGCTTCGGATCGAGGTCCGAAGATTATAGACCGTCTGATTGGAATAATGGAACATGGAGGAGATCTCTTCGGTCGAGGCCATACCAAGTTTCATCATGGCTATGACACGGAGTTCCGGTGTCAGACGATCCTTGAATTCAATCTTCTCTTTCATGAAATGATTGATGTCGTCCGGAAAATTAGGGAAGATAGAAAGGAATGCTTCGTCGAATAGTTCCTGAAAGACGATAATGGCGTCGGCTTCATTTCGGGTGTTTTTGGAAAGTTGGAAAGCTTTGTCATATTGACCTGCTGTCAGAAGCCTGTAAATATTCTTTCTGAAAGCTTTCAGTCCGGAGATATATTCTGAATTGGCTTTCATCAGAATGCGGATATAGTCAAGTTTAAGAGCGTCGGCTTTTGCGAGCTCATGGTTTTTCTCGGCGAGTTTCGAATTGATATCCTCGATTGTGGCGAGCATTCGCCGGTTTGAATTCAAGGCCTTGATATACCATATCAATAGAAATATGGCGACGGCCATGAGAATTCCCGCTAAAATCAGGAATCCCCTGATCATTCTGTTTTTCTCTTTTTCAGATTCATGAAACGCCTTGTCAATAGCCGGCATTATCTCCATTATTTCAGCCGTGCGTATATTCGCATGTGAGAATTCGGCATCCTCGAACGCGCAGTTTATATATTCAAAAGCGCGTTCAATGTCTCCTTCTTCCAATAGAATTGAGGTCAAAGCGATAAGTGAGCGATATTCCTTGATTCCGGAGGTTATGTCGAGTGTGGCGGCCGCGGCGAGATGCTCGATGGCCTTTTCCTTGTTTCCGGCTTTGAGATAGATGTCTCCAATCGTCGAGAGCATAGCCGGATCTTTGGAAAAATCGTAATGGAGCTTGGCCTGTTCGATTGTGGAGACGGCTTCATCATAAAGGCCAGCGTCGCATAACTTCTCAGCGGTCAGTGTGTAATATCCCCGTGAGGTTTTGTCTTTGGTGTTGAGCGCCGAATCCGTGAGGTCTTTTAGTTTCCTGGTTATGAGGTCCCGGTCTTCCTGAATGACGGTGGAGTTAAGTTTCGTCCGATATGCCTCGCGCCGGACCGCATTGCGATATTTCAGATGATAATCCTGAAGTCCGCTTAAGCTCAGGGTGTCAAGAATGTGGAGTGCGAGATCCGCCGATCCGAGCCTGGTGTATCCCTCAGCGAGATTAATGGAGGCGGAGGCTATCTTCGAGGGCTCATTGAGCTTGCGTGCTATATCAAGCCGTTTGCTCGCGACGATCAGCGCCGAGTCGATCCGGAACGAGCGGTAGTTCTCATATAGGCTTCTAAGAGCGTTATATCGGGCCGCGTCGTCGGTTGCGCGTTCAAACTCGGCTTTAGATTTCTGAATTTCCTCCCGTCGGGGCGCCTCATATTTCGTGCGCACGCGTATGACTTCGTCAAGCCGGTTGAGGATCTGACGATTTGCATGGCATATCAGAGCGGCGAGCAGGCAAAACCCGATCAGGAGAAAGCGTTTCATAATGATATAAGTTCCGGCCGGAAGGGTCTTAGATTCCGGCCGGAACGATTGAGGTTATTCAGAGATTGTATATTCTTAGTGAGCCGGGGTCAGATCTTGGCGTCGACGTCGGCAAGGATTTCAGCTTCGAGACGGGCAGCCTCTTTTTCGATCTCAGCGCCGCGGGCGATAAGCTCTTCAGCTTTAGCACGGTCTTTAAGTCCGGCGGCATTGATCTTGACATTGAGGAATGCGCCGCGGACAGCTGCGCGTGCCGCGAGCGTGCCGACTCCGGCGTCCGTGATTGAAGACTGATTTCCGTCATCGACCATTTTGCGAAGAAGGGGGAACACCTTGAAAGCTGTCTCCATGGTGTGAAGGGGAACTTCGGTTGCATAGAGGGTCGCGGCCTCCATTGCGGCTGCGCGCGCGGCCTTGTCGGCATCTGTCTTTTTAGGCATTGCGAACACATCCATAATGCGGTTGAACGCCGCTGTGTCTTCATCGACAAGATGCAAAAGCTGTTCCATAAGATCCTGACCTTGTTCCGCGGCGTCGGAGAATTCTTCCCAACGGTCGTCGTAAGCGGCTTTGTGAGCGGTCAGATTCGCCACCATAGTGCCAAGAGCGGCTGCTAAGGCGCCCATATAAGCGGAGATCGAACCGCCGCCGGGAGCCGGACTCTCACTGGCGGTCTCTTCGGTAAGTCCGCGTGCAGTCAGATCAATGAGCTTTTTCTTGTCCGTGTCTTCGATCATATATTCGATGACTTTCTCGCGGGGATCGAACGGCTTGAGCTCGTCAAGACCCATGGATTTGACAGCGATGCGGATGATTTCACTTTCGGGAATTCCGACTGAGCGGTGCTGTTTGCGGAGGAAATATTTGCCGGCATCGATGAGCGTGCGCTTCGGGACGAGACCGACGATTTCCGTGCCCGTCACGCGAACGCCGCGCGCGTCGGCTTTCTTGCAGACTTCGTCAAAGGCGACATGGAGCGGAACGGCCGCGATGTCCGTGATGTTCATCGAAACCTGAGCGATTCCATATTCGTCAATAAACCAGCCGATCGCCTTGGTCCCTTTCAGAGTTCCGGGGATCATCACGGGTTTGCCGTTTTCATCCTTGACGGGCTTTCCGGTGACTTTGCCGCCTTCGCGCATCGGGCGGCCTTTTTCGCGCACGTCGAATGCAATTGCGTTTGCGCGGCGAGTTGAAGTCGTGTTGAGGTTATAATTGACGGCGATAAGGAAATCGCGTGCTCCGATTGTCGTGGCGCCGGTGCGGGCTGCGTCGTCATCATACGGACGGTTGCCGAAGTCGGGGCCTTTCTCCTCGTCACCCATTTTGCGGGGAAGAGCCTCATATTCACCTTCGCGGCAAACGGCAAGGTTCTTTCTTTCCGGACGGAAGGCCGCGGCTTCATAACAATAAGTGGGAATGTTGAGCTCCGTGGCGACACGCTCGGCCAGCTTGCGGGCGAGTTCGGCACATTCTTCAAGCGTCACGCCGGCAACGGGAATAAGAGGGCAGACGTCCGTGGCTCCCATGCGGGGATGTGCGCCGTGGTGAGTGCGCATGTCGATGAGCTCGGAAGCGCGTTTGATTCCTCTGAAGGCGGCCTCGACGACATCTTCGGGTGAGCCGACAAGAGTCACGACCGTGCGGTTCGTGGCCTCGCCCGGATCGACATCAAGGAGTTTGACACCCTTGACAGAGGTGATTGCGTCTGTAATTTCTTTGATTTTGTTCATGTCGCGTCCCTCTGAGAAATTGGGGACGCATTCGATAATGCGGGTTTCCATTGGTATTATGAAATGGGGTCTAACGGTTAAGACCCCGTCCCATAAAAAATGTTAAAATCAGGGTCGCAGATGTGCCCCGAATTTGGCCTTGCAGCGTG
>CAYQQG010000053.1:0-13556 GCA_964419535.1 uncultured Sangeribacter sp. | reverse complement strand
TGTTTTAACATTTGATTCGGAAATATTTACAGATTTTAACATAAAATTGATACGTTTGTGAGGTTCCGCGGTTATGGTTTCAAACGTTCCAAAATCGGTCGGAAACATCCGCCTGCATAGCAGGCGTTTAACATTAGGCACGTATCCGAGCCCGCGTAGCGCGGCGAGGGTGCGTGTATAGACGATAACATAACAAAAATAATAAATGGAGCCCTGCGTCAGCTGGGCTTTAAGATCCTTATACCGATCTCCACAAAAATTGTCAATGCCGGTGTCGCCGATTGTTATTCTATAAATGAATGTTATTCTTGCGAGGGTGGGAACTAAAAGCCAAGCTAACGCATGGCTCTATGTATTATTTTTGTTGTGTTATCGGATACACGCACGACGGCCTGCTACGCAGGCCGTCATACGTGCCTAATGTTAAAGCCCTGCAGCGCAGGGCTTTTTATGTTGTTCCGATACACGCACGACGGCCTGCTACGCAGGCTGTCATACGTGCCTAATGTTAAATGCCTGCTATGCAGGCAGTCGCAATTGCCAGCCTCCGGCTATGAAGCGAAATACGTTTTCCTCATTTCTACGTTTCTACGAGATGTCGAAAAAGGTGGAAATGGGCTCTTAAGTTTCGAATAGGAGGGTGAAGGCGGCGAGGTGCGGGGCGACGGAGGAAGGGGCTTCGGCCGAGAGGCGGAAGAATCGGAAGGCCGGGAGACGGAGCCGGAGGATGCCGGGGTGCGTAAAGCCGTTGTCGGCGGCTTGGGAAGAGATGAGCGAGGTCCAGTCGACAAGATTGTCCGAACCTTCGAGGGTGAAAGAGATTGCGGGGTGTGTGAAGACGATTCCGCGGATTCGCTTCTTCAGATGTGCCGATCCCAATTTCAACGGTCGGGTGGTGAAGGTAGAGGATGTAGCTACGAAAAGTTGAATTTCTAAATTTTCACCTGGCGAAGATTGACTATCAACATAGTCTAAAGGATCGGCCTGAGATTGCAGGTTATCAGGTGAAAAAGTCTGTATTTCAGCGTTGTCTGACACATCGTGCTGAGTCTGCGGTTCCTCGTCCGGGACTTCGGTTCGGGTGATGACGATCCGGTAGAGGGTGCCGGAGGAGCGCTTTGTGAATAGGGCGGACTCGAAAGCGACAGGCTCGCGGAGCGTGATCTCATCGACATCAAAAGTCTTTTCTTGTTTCAGGTCTATAAGCACGGGGAGGCCATTGGCATAGAGCAGAAGGGAATCATTGTCGTTGCCGGCCACCATCCATTCGTGGTGTCCGTCGGGCGGAGAGATGTCATATTTCGTGAGTGTTCCCGAGCGCGAGAGTGATCGGAAATCCTTATCGGTGGCGTAGAACAGCATGTCGGTGTTTGAGGCGATCGGGAAGTCGCGTGACGGTGAGACCGAAGAAATGAGGCGGACGTTGACATATCCGCCGGTTCCGTCTGCCGAAAGTCGCCGGACACCGTCGGTCGAGAGCACATGGAGCGGGTGGCGGCCGGATTCAGCCGCGTTGCGGGTAAGGTCCGACATCTTCATGCTCAGTATGCTGCCGTCACTCACCCGGCAATAGTGGCGGAACACAAAAGGATAGCCGGGTACGGAACTCAGAATCGCACTGTCGAGTGATTCCGTTGAGCAATGCCCTTCACGGCAGAAAATTTCTGCCGAACCGCCGAAAAGGATAATTCCTGTGTCTGTGGCCATAGTGTCCCGAGGAGCGGGAACGGTGAAATCGCGATAGTCGGGAGTGAAGGGGCTGACCTCAGAGGCCGGCAGTGCGTCCGGATGACATAGCGTTTCGGAACCGGCTGAATTTTGGCGGATAGAAATCTTTTTGATTGTCCGGAACTCGCTGTTTGCAAGTGTCAAGGCGGTCATCTCGGGACCTGAAAGCGAATTGAACCGGAAAGCATTGCCCGAACGGTTTCCGGAGGAAGGATCGATAAAGGAGGTGAATCCTGTTGCTTTCATGCTGTTGCCGTCCTCGATTGCCCACGCCGGAGCGGTGGCGACAGCGATTGTTATGTCCTTGAATCTGAGACCGAGAACCGGCATGTCCGCCGGCAGAGCATAATTGACTGTGAGAGCTAACGGAAGGAGAGAAAAGTTGACTTTCAATCGCAGAATGTCAGATTGAAAGCTCCAGGAGAGCAGCCGTGCGCACGGAGGAGCATAAGCGAGGGACGCGGAGATGCCGGCCAATGCGGCTTTGGACGGAAGAACTCCGTCGGCGAAGGCGGCTATGCAGGCCGGAGGCGTGAGGAAATATCCTCGATTGGTGACGGTTCGCGCGTAATGTCCGACCGCCTCACCGACAGCGGCATAGACCCGTTGGCGCACATCTTCGCTGACGGCGGTGTTGATTCCCGATTCGAGCCAGTTGCTGAAAGCCGATTGCGTCGCACCCGAATCGGCCGGAATGTCAACCGCGATCTCAATCTCCGGCCATTCCCCGGGTGCGGAGCAGAATCCTGAGAGAGCGACAGGAGTGAGTGAGAAAGAGGCGTCGGGAGCGGACAGATGGCCGTTGGTAAGGGAATAGGTTGAATCTGAGGGATTGAACACAACCCACCCGATCCCTTTTGAGGCCACCAGCATTATGAAATCTCCGGAGACCACCGCTTTGTTGATCCCGCCGAACCGGGACCCGACCGTGCCCGGGAGATATTGGAGAGAGCCGTCGGCGGTGGAAACCGCCAGAGTGTCCTGAACTGTCAGTACAAGATAACGGCATTCCCCGGCGAGGGCATCCGGAGAGTGAACCGCGAGCAGTCTCGAACCGTGCGGGAGTTCAACCCCCGCATGCGGCAATTCCAGAGAGAGGAACGTCGGGATGTCCTTCTTGGAAGAGGCCGAAGCCGAGGTTTTGCTATCGTCCTTCTCGAGCGCTTCGAGCCAATCGATGTTGGTGTATTCGGCCACTTCGCCGTCATTGCAAGTCAGGTCCGGCTTCTCAGAGGCCGGACTCAACTTGATTTCAACAGTTTTTAATTTTCTTGTGGAATAATTCTTCATTGCTCGTAAGAATTTTAATGAAATGAGGTGTGCCAAAAAGGCCGGGACTTGTGACCCGGTCATTCTGACACACAATCTTTAAATAAAAGATATTTTTTCCGAAGCGATCCATTTGGCCAGTGAGTCTATCAGAGCGGGGAGCGCTTTGGGCTGAAGACCGGTCAATTCGGCGTCTTCGGCCACAAAGACCGGACGCGGGACATATAGCGCCACTTCCGGCTCGCTTACCGTGGCGGGACCGTATATGATCTGTGCCGGCGAGTCCGAATTGGCCGGAATTAATTCCACAAAAGGACGCATAGACCGTTTGAGCAGCCATTCGGGTGCGTTCTCGCCAAGCTCGCGCCTTAAAGAGTCGCCCGGATTTTCCTCCGACAGTGAGTGAGGCCACCCGCGCATCCGGAAAGAATGGAGCCGCAGAAAATTGTCCGGGAGCTCGCAAGGATAGATGTCCTCATTCCCCCAATCGGTCCCGTTGCGGATATGGGTCCGCATGTCGAGAAGACAGGTGCAATCGGCGAGCGTGAGCGATTCGGTCGCAGCCATGGCCGCCGGCATTAGTGCAGCCTTGACCGGCTCGCTCAGGGAGCAGCCGGACATGCCGGCCGCTGCCCCTGACAGTTTCCAGTCGGGATATTCCCCGAGCGAGATAGCGACAAGGTCAATTATTTCCAATAACGGAATGTTCATATTCGATTCTATTTCCTAATATAATTTTCAAGAGTTACTTAAAAATCTATGAGGCAGGGCCTATCCGACGAGTGACCATGTATAGGTTGTGGTGGTCGAAGCCCCTGAGCCCGTGGTGGTTTTAGTCACTTTCCATACCTGGCCGGATTTGGCGTTGGGGTCGATTCCGGGACAATCATTGATCAGGAGATACTGAGCTCCGTTGTCGGGATTTTGAGGTGCTTCCTCAGAATCCCACATCGGGATTGAAGTTGTCTGGGAAGGCTTGTTCGATCCGTCAATCCAGATATGGCATGAGCCTTTGAGAGCGACGGCGTCCCAGATGAGGATTCCGTTGCGGGTCGCTTCCTCCCCTTCAACCCGGTCCGAGAATGAATGTTCGGAAGAATAGACATAATGGACAAGATGGTCTTCGCCGATCAGAGCGCCGCAATCGCTCCATCCGAGACGGTCAAGAGTCGGTTCGCGTTTGATCTCGATGTCTCCGAAGACGGTGTGGATGCAGGTGACGCACCACCCGAGGGAGTTCTGGCGCTGAGTGATCTGAATTTCCGGATGATTCGAATAATCGACCTTCTGGATCGATTCGAGAAGGTTCTTTCCGGCGAGCAGAAGAGCGCGTTTGGGAACGTCCTCGCCCGTGAAAAACATTTTGGCGAGCGAGATGAGCTTCTCGATCGTCCATGCCCCGGCGTGAGTGAGCTCGCGCTTGAACTGCCAGCGGAGACCTTCGGTCGTGTAGACATATTGGATCCCCATTTTCGGCACGCTGATTTTCATTTTGCCCTGTCTGCCGGCCCATAGCGTGCGGTTTCCGCGGACCTTGAAATTGGCGATCGCCTGTTCGGCAATCACGGCCTTTGAGAAAGGCAGACGTTTTCTCTGGGATTCGAAATAATCGCTGACAACCTGATTCATTCCCCTCTTCTGGAGGAAAACACGGGTGGGCTGGGGCACGATGAGATCCGGGTCTACCTCCTTCTGAGTCTCATAAAGTGAGTTGGCGAGGATTGTCAGAGTCGTGCCGGCAGGAATGGAGGGCATTCCGCAATATTCGTCCGAGGGATTATCCTTGGGACCGTTGACAGCTCTGACGATAGGGTTGTTTGTCGAGGCGTCCTGACCGACAACGAAGAGCATGAGCCATTTTCCGGGTGTTCGCTTTGAGCCGGTTTCATCATATCCGTTGACGCCGTTTGCGAGGAGCGTAGTGAACGGACGTGCCAGATTCTGATCGTTGGCGTTGAGGGGCAATACGGTCTGTTGAGCGATTGTCGGACTTACGGCTGAGATAGTCTTGAAATTTGCCGCCGGCTCATCGATCATATAATGGTCGACTTCGGGCGAGTTGACCTTCACGCGTTTGGCACGGAGCATGAGGTTCATCAACGGTGTGTCATCAGAGTTGAATCGGAAAAGCTGTTCGTCGATGTCAGTGTCGATGAAGTTGCCGTTGTTGATTCCGCCGGTGAGTTCGGCTGCGTTTGATACAGTTGCAGACATAATTTTTTGGTTTTATAGTTAATGGTTATTGTGAGTTCTATGAGTTCTATGAGTTCTATGAGAATTGTGAGGTCTTAGGAGCTCCTTATTTTGCTTTTAGGGCAAGGTCGAAGATCGAGGAGCTGTTTCGGTGGGAGAGGTCGGGAGTGCCGTGGAGATCAGGCGCACCGACGGGGGTCGGCATCATCTGTTCTTCGATCGCTGCGTTCCGGCCGGCTATCTCCCCTTCGGCGCGTGCGGCTTCGATCGCCTTGTCAATCTGCGCTGCGTCAAGGAGTGATTTCAGCTCGTCGGGGCTTGTTCGGCCCGAAAGCAGGGAGATCGCCATGTTGAGGATCTCGACCGCAAGCGAGTATTTCTCGTCTTGGTCTTTCACGGAATCGGACTTTGTGTCAGATTCCGGATCTTTCATTTCGGATTTGCTTTCCGGCTGATTCCGGGACTCTCCGGCCTTGCCATTTGCGATCGGAGCGAGAGATCCGGCGTCACCCATGTTCGACAGATCGTAATTTGTCTCTTCTGCCGCGGATCGGTTTTCTTTTCTCTTTTCCATAATTTCTGTTTTGGCGGTTTTATGAGCCTTAGTTTTGAATTAGGCTCTTTTATAAGCGATGTTTTGTTTGACGATGCAAAGTTAAGATTAAATTTATCAAAAAATATTATAAATTTTGACAAATATATATTAACTTTGCATTGTTAAAATTAGAATAGCAAAATTAATAACAGCAAAATTATGAAAAAGAAAGGCAGTGTTTGCGAGTACAGCCGCGAGCGTGATAAAATGCTGATTAAGGCATTCCGAACATGTATTTCCGAATCGGCTTCAATCAATCTGGATGAGATTTTCGCTGAGGTTTCCCGGTTTCCGGCGGAAAGGTTTTATGTCAGTGAGCTTCGGGCAATGGCCGTGATCCGTCATCATCTGAAGAAAGGTGTGTGGACGGTCCGCGGTGGCCGGAGGTTAGAGATGTTCAGAGAGCTGGAAGCGCGTGTTCTGAATCTGATGGGCGCAGATTCGGAATTGGAATTTGAGGATGCGGTCGTAATGGCTGTCAACTCGCCGGCTCCAAATTTCTATCTGACGCCGCGCAGTTGCCGCACCTTAATATATAATCTGCTTAAACGTGGATGAAGATGAGAATGAATCGAAAGGCGGGCGTTCCGGCTCCGTCCGCTTCAATAGTTGTGAATTCCCGTCCTGATCCGGAAGATGAAGAAGCTGTCAGGGAGATTTTGGAAGAGGACGCGAGGAGGAGGGAGCGGAACAATTCCCCCTTCGATCCCGTCACGGGGGAATCTTCCGTCGGCGAGCGTTTCCGCATTGAATTGCCCGATTTCATTATTCCCACACAGTTCTTGCCTGTGTCGATGAGGGAGGAGCCTCTTGTCAAAGCGTTGCTCGAGGCCGGTTCATTCAAGGTTCTGTCGGACGGAGAGCGGGACAACATCGTTGGCTCCGGGCCGTACTCTTCGAAGTCGGCGGCGCGGCTGAAGGCCGAGTTTCTTATGCTCAGGCTTCGGCATGATTTCCCTTTCTGGGCGGCGACTGCCGTCAATATCAAGCGCAAGGGTGGAGGGAATGACATCGCGTTCCGGCTCAACCGGCCACAGCGGCGTCTTGTGGAATGTTTCGAACGCCAGCGTCTTGCCGGCGAGCCAATACGGATAATCCTTCTCAAAGCCCGTCAATGGGGCGGCTCGACGTGTGTGCAGATATATATGGCGTGGCTTCAGCTGATGCATTCCGTCGGTCTCAACTCACTTATAATCGCGCATCAGGGCGCCGGTTCGGATGAGATAAAGGACATGTTCGACCGGATGCTGCGTTCTT
The DNA here is from genome assembly GCA_964419535.1 of uncultured Sangeribacter sp. Taxonomy (GTDB): domain Bacteria; phylum Bacteroidota; class Bacteroidia; order Bacteroidales; family Muribaculaceae; genus Lepagella. Next base: position 6,514 of record CAYQQG010000053.1, on the reverse strand, counting down.
ATCCTCCGGAATTATTGTATGGGGATGACCCTATGCCGCCGAAATCGGCTGACGGCACAATAAAGATGACCGAGAATGTCGGCCGCAGCGGGCAGTCCGTTCGGGTGAAACACCGCAACTGCAAGATAAAGATCGGAACGGCCGAGCGCCCCGATTCATGCCGAGGAGGTGATTATAACCTCGTTCATCTCTCGGAGGTCGGAATCTGGAGGTCGACAGACGGAAAGACGCCCGAAGACATTGTCAGGAGCGCATGCGGGGGCGTCCTTTTAGCGCCGATGACCATGATCGTTTATGAGTCGACGGCCAACGGCACCGGAAATTTCTTTCATCGTGAATATCTCGCGGCCTCGCGCGGAGAGTCTCAGTTTCAGCCGCTCTTCGTGGCGTGGCATGAGATCGAGCAATATCATCTGAAGATTGAGGATGAGGAGGAGCGCCGTCAGCTCGCACTCCGGCTGTGGCAAGGGAGAGAGAGCATGGCTTCCGGCGACCGTTCGGAATCGGGAAGATACCTCTGGAATCTCTGGAGATCGGGAGCGGATCTGGAAGGTATAAAATGGTATGTCGCCGAGCGGGCGAAATATAACGACCATGCGCGAATGGCGGCCGAATATCCTTCTGACGACGCCGAGGCTTTTGCCCATTCCGGTGCGTTGGTCTTCTATCGCGACGATGTCGAGAGGCTGAGATACGGATGCCGGGCGCCTTTGTTCCGCGGAGAGATCGAGTCGCATGCGGGCGAAGAGAGCACGGAAGATTTATATCTTCATGAGACACCGGGTGGAGGACTCGAAGTCTGGGAATTGCCGAATCCTGACGGGCGGCGGATAACGGACCGCTATGCGGCGGTGATGGACATCGGCGGCCGCACTTCGCGTGCCGATTGGAGCGTAATCGCGGTGATTGACCGTGGCCTGATGGCCGAAGGGGGAGTGCCGCGGATCGTCGCGCAATGGCGCGGTCATTGCGATTGGGATATTCTCGCTTGGAAAGCGGCGAAGATAGCGGCCTTCTATGACGAAGCGCTGCTGATCATTGAGAGCAATTCGCTCGAGAGCCGCGATCCGTCGCGACAGGTTGACGGAGGCGAGCTCCCCTCCATACTTTGTCAGATCCGCGACTCATATCTGAATCTGTATATGCGCCGGGCCGGGATTGAGAATCTCCGCGAAGGTCCGGAGATGAAGGTAGGCTTTCACACGAATGCGGCGACAAAGCCGATGGTGATCACCTCTTTGATCAGGGCGGTCCGCGAAGGGCTGTATGAGGAGCGGAGCGACGCCGCGCTCGATGAATTCCTATGCTATGAGCGGCGTCCGAACGGTAGTTATGGAGCTATCATCAGCGCGCATGACGATATTCTGATGACGCGGGCTATCGGCCTTCATATCGCGTTGCACGAAATGGAGCCGCCGCGACTTCTGCCGCCGGCCGGATCGCGCCGCAAACCGCGCCGCGGACGCCCGATGACAGAAGCATGCTTTTGAAAAAGAGAGATTAGGGAGGTGAGGGAGATGAGGGAGTATAGAGATTATCAATAAAAATAGAGAATAATGAAAAAGAATTTGAGAGTCAAGGAAATGGGAAAATTTGTTCCCGGGAAAAACAGGAATGTCGATTTGCTGATGACGGCGTCTCATCATTGGGCCGCCATGAGCAGTTTCAGGAATGACCGAGAGCGATGCAAACGCTATTGCTATGGCAAGCAATGGGATGACCTGATCGAAGTTGACGGCGTGAAGATGCGCGAGGAGGATTATATCCGAAGCCAGGGGAATGTTCCGCTGAAGAATAATCTTATCCGCCGTCTGGTCCGGAGTGTGTTGGGCGTTTTCAGGAACCGATATGCCTTTCCGACAGCTGAGGAGTTAGATCTAAAGAGCGGGGAATGCTCGGAGGACGCGCTTTATGACCGGTTGCGGAAGAATGCCGAGCGCAACCGCATGGCTGAGCTCCATGCGCGCACAATGGAGGAGTTCCTGATTTCCGGAATGGCGATCCACCGCAAGTCGCTGACGAAATTCCCTGGCGGCGACGGGGTCCTGCCCAAAATGGAGACGCTGACAACCTATATTGCGCCCGATTCCTTTTTTGTGGATTGCGCCACGCGAGATTTCCGTGGTTGGGACGCCCGTTTGGTCGGACAACTCCATGACCTTGACTTTCCGTCGCTGTCGGCCGCGTTTGCCCGCAGCCGTGAGGATGTCGTCAGGCTGCGTGAGATATATGGCGCGGCCCGGGAGGATTCACCATTTGCGGGTGAGTTTGGCACCGGTTCTCAGCGGGCTCTGCGTGATTTCTTTCATCCTTCCTCCTCCGGTTTTTGCAGGGTGATCGAGGTTTGGACCCGGGAGTCCGCAGAGCGTTACCGTGTTCATGACCGGCGCCGGGGATCCCTTTTCAAGATTGAGTCCTCGGATTATGACGATTTCTGCGCCCGTCATCGCCGCGAGATTGAAGAGGATGAGATCGTAATCAAATGGGTCTCGGAAGAGATCTGGCGCTATCATTATCTGTCACCTCGCGGTGATGTGCTTGCCGAAGGGATTTCTCCTATTCCCGGAGGCGGACAGCCATACGTCTGGAAAGCATATCCGTTCATTGACGGCGAGATTCATAGCTTTGTCGCCGATATCATAGACCAGCAGCGGCATACGAACCGGCTCATTACACTCTATGATTGGGTCATCCGTTCGTCGGCGAAGGGTGTGCTGCTTTTCCCGGAATCGGCGCTTCCGGATGATGTCGAGATTGATGACATCAGCGATGAGTGGAGCCGATTCAACGGGGTCATCCTCTATCGTCCCAAAGCCGGGATGCCGTTGCCTCAGCAGGTCAGCGGCGGCGGGTCTCAGGCGGGTATCACCGATCTGCTCAACATACAGCTGAAGATGCTGGAAGATGTGAGCGGCGTCAACGGTGCTCTGGAGGGTAAGCTGACGAACAGCAACGTCTCCGGTTCGCTGTTCAACCAACAGACGCGCCAGGCGATGACCGCTCTTCTCGACATCCTCGAGAGCTACGACTCCTTCATCCTCGAAGGCGCGCTCCTCGACCTCCGCCTACTCAAAATGTAGAAACGGAAAAAAATACCAAATTGAATGTGGTTGGATTGAATGAGATGAGATTGAGGAATATGAGGATATGGGAAACGACGATTGCCTACAGCGGAGGCTTTTAGATTAGGCCCGGATACGGGCCCGCGGAGCGTGGCGAGGGTGCGGGTATAGGCCACCATTGTCAACGTGAAAAACCCTGCAGCGCAGGGTTTTAACATTAGGCACGTATGACGGCCCGCGTAGCCGGCCGTCGTGCGTGTATCCGAAGAATCATAATATTCATAAATGGAGCCATGCGTCAGCTTGGCTATTAGCTCCCAACACATCGACATGGATAACCGTCATTTATAGATCAATATTCGTCTATACGAATGATCTAAAAGCCCAGCTGACGCAGGGCTCCATATATTATTTTTGTTGTGTTATTGTATACCCGCACCCTCGCCACGCTACGCGGGCTCGGATACGGGCCTAATGTTAAACGCCTGCTATGCAGGCAGTCTTTAACGGACTTTTGTGCTTGATCCATTATTGTTGTGTTATTGTATACCCGCACCCTCGCCACGCTCTGCGGGCTCGGATACGGGCCTAATGTTAAACGCCTGCTATGCAGGCAGTCTTTAACGGACTTTTGTACTTGATCCGGAAATTTTCGTCCTTGATCCATAGATGGGGAGTGTCAAAATAAAGAAATTTTCGATATGTAGGGACATGGCGTGCCATGTCAGCATTGATAGTCAGAAGACTAACCCGCGGACATGGCGCGCCATGTCCCTACATATCTATGATTTCGTCATTTTGACACACCACCTCCTATTGTGTGATGGTTGGTGGCGTTATTTGATGCGGATGTCGGCGTGCTTGTGGTCGTAGGGGAAGACGAGCGTGAGCGTGCGCGAGGCCGCGTCGTATGTGTATCCGTATTGGCGGATCATCTTGCGCGAAGCCATCTTTTCGAGGCTGATCTTGTTCCATGTGACACTCTTCGGAGCGGACACACCGACAATCTGAAGATCGATCATACGGGTTTCGGGCATTCCGACGTATCCGCCTTCCGTATTGATGTATATTGCAGTCTCGGAGGCTTTCTTTTCGCCGGTGAATTCCAATATGGCGTATTCCCCTTTTTCGATCGATTGCGGCGATTTGTGGTCGTCGTCAAAGAATTTGTAGACTGTTTTTTCTTTCGAGGGGAAATACTTGAATGTCAATGTCGAGGAGTCATATTGACCGGTGTTTTCTATCGGGCGGGTATATTGCGGGATGAAAGATCCGGCCTTCACGAAGAGGGGAATTTCCTCGAGGGGGGCGGAGACGGTATATGACTTTCCGCCCTGATAGGTCTTTGAAGGGTTCCACCAGCTGATCCATTCCCCTTTGGGGAACAGGACCTTGCGCGAGCGGGCGCCTTTTTCCATGACGGGGGCGACCAGCACTTCCGGTCCCCACATGTATTCGTCCTGAACATTGGCATACTTTTCCTCGGGGTGCTTGCCGTCAAAATTCAGCGGCAGGGCGAGCGGACGGCCTGTCATGGCGTTCTCAGCGGCGAGCGTGTAGTTATAGGGCAGCCATTCATAGCGCATCTTGATGAAATTCTTCAGAATCTTCTCCTGAGCGGGATAATGGTAAGGCTCGGGTTTGTTCTGAGCGTGTGTGCGCAGAACGGGTGTGAAGGTTCCCATTTGCAGCCAGCGGACATAAAGTTCCGGATCGGTCGGATGAGCGGGATCGACAGCGAAGCCGCCGATGTCGGAGCTCATATAGCCGAGACCGGAGAGGCCGGAGTTGAGCATGAGGTTGACTTGCGGTCCGAATCCTCCCCAGGAGCGTGAGACGTCGGTTGTCCACGGCATCACGGCATATCTCTGGAGTCCCGCCGTCCCTCCGCGCATCATCAGCAGCGGACGCATTTCGGGGAATTCCTCGCGAAGTCCGTCGTATATGAGTTTTGACCATTCGTTGCCATAGACATTATGATATTGCGATGCGGTCTGGCCGTTGTCGTGAAGGATCGTGAGGGGATGAACCTCCGGCTCGCCCAGATCGCCCCACCAGCCGGCAAGACCGTCGGCTGTGAGGTCCATAAGACGGTTGCGGAGCCATTTGCGCGTTTCGGGATTGGAGATGTCGAACATTCCGGCATCTCCGACCCATGTCGTGACATCATGGGTATTACCGCCGGCGTCTTTTGTCAGCATTCCCTGAGCCGCAAGGATGTTATAGTTGTCGATCGCGCCCTTCTTGTTGATATAGGGCTGGGAGATGACAACCATGTTGACACCCTGGCTCTTGAGTGTGTCGAGCATTCCGCGGTGGTCCGGCCATTGGTTCTGGTCCCATTCGAGACGTCCCATGTCGGTTTCCGTGCCATACCAATATAGGTCGAGCACGATTCCGTCCACGGGATATCCGCGGGTCTTGAGCGAGTCGATCGCACCGAGTGCCTCTTTCTGGTTGTGATAGCCATATTTGGAGGTGATATATCCCAACGACCAGAGCGGAGGGAGGGGCTGGAGACCGGTGAGCTTGGAATAATTTCCGGCGACTCCGGCAAGGTTCCCTTCGGCGCTGTTGATGAAATAATAAGAGATTGCGCGCGGTGTCGGCGAGGTATATAGGATCGTGTCTTTTCCCAATTGGAGCGCTCCGGCGTCATAGTCGTCGAAGAGGACTCCGAAACCACGGTCGGAAGCGAAATAAGGGACGCTGATCCCCATTTGGGAGATTCGCGGGTCCCCCTTGGTGTATCCGTAATTCTGGCGGTTATACATCGAGAGACTGTCACCATTCAGGCGAAGGGAATGGCCGCGTTCGCCGGCGCCGTAGAGATTGCCGGCATTGAGGCCGCTGAAGCTGACGCTCTTGGTCTTGCTGTTATTGTCAACTCCGTCGATTTCCGAGAGAAGTTCTTCGCCGTCAGCCGTATAGAAAGTGACGGCACCGGTCTTTCGGTCGACGACAACCTTTGTCGTTCCGCTTATCAGTTCGACACGGTCGGGCCACACGGCATGGCGCATGCCGGCGATGTCGTAGTCCGTGGGGGTGAGCACGGCGGATTGTGAGGACACATAAGGGGTCGCGGCGGTGTCGGCCGGGAAGACGGTCACACGGAAAATATCGTCAGTGACCGGGGTGATCTGAACAGTCCCTTTTTCCGAACCGACCTCAACGACACGTTTGGTGTCGCTGCTGACCATTCCCGGGCTGAGGATCGAAGCGGCGCCGGCCACGCCCATTCCGGCGAGCAAGACCGCGGGGAGTAATTTATAGACCTTCATGATGATTAGAGTTCAATGTCTTCATTAATGATGACGTGCCAGGGGAGTCCGGAGGCGGCGAGTTTCTCGAGGAACGGATCGGGATCGAATTCTTCGACATTATGAACGCCGGGCATAACCCATTTGCCGGTCAGGAACATATAGGCTCCGACCATTGCGGGAACGCCGGTC
>CAYQQG010000052.1:0-13558 GCA_964419535.1 uncultured Sangeribacter sp. | reverse complement strand
GCCTCTTTCGCGTTCGAGGTCGTTGTTGTCGAGTATAAGTTCACCTGTAGTCTGGTTGTCGCGGAACAGATGTCCGGCGAGGAGCATTTTGTCAACGAGTGTCGTTTTGCCATGGTCGACGTGAGCGATAATGGCAATATTTCTGATGTCTTGCATATTTTTCTGATTTCAGGGTGCAAAGTTACAAAAACTTTCGCGAGTATGCAAAGAACAGCAGGGCCTCATCGGATTCAAATTCCGATGAGGCCCTGTTTTTTGAATTTACGTCTTCCGTAAAATCGTACTTACTCTTAATAAAAAGAGTTTCCGAGATCTAAGGGTTGATTCTGAGATCAGAGTATTACCTTGAACGAATTTCCGGCGTGGCGGATGATATAGATTCCGCGTGCGGGAACTGTTGTCACGCCATGAGCATTGTGAGCGATGGCGGCGCCGTCGATTGAGTAAACGTCATAAACGGCTGACATATCATTGGGCACAATGTTGAGACCGTCGATTCTGAAGCTTGATTTCGCGAGGTTGTCGTCCGCGATGCTTTCAACGCCGGAAAGGGGAAGTTTCTCGGTTACGAATGCGATTTCGTTAGATTTCGCACCGCGTTCGTTGGCCTTTACGGGATAGAGATATGCATAATAATTCTTGCCCTTTTCGAGACCCTTGATGGCGGCGTATCCGTCGTTATATTCAATTTCAGCTTCCGGGGCAACCGTGTCGGTGTGGCCGGAAGTGAATGTGAGTTCGATATCGTCGATATAGACGAAGAGGTCAGTCACATTGAAATTGTATGAATATTTGACGCCATAAGTGTCGGCCGGCATGTCGAGTGCAATGATTTCACCCTCTTTTGAGAGGTTGTCGAGACGATATGCGAGAGAGGGACGTCCGTTTTTGTCGAGAGCGTAAATGTCAAGGACTGCGCCCGGATCGGAATATCTCTTGCAAGCCCAGAAAGAGAGCTTCGAAATGGGTTCGCTATAGATTTGCGTTTTCAGGAAGGAGCCGGGTTGCTGAAGGCTGTATGAGGGAGCGGCGGCACCATATTTGCGGGTGTCGAATTTGCCGCCCTCTGCGTCCCAGGCTTCGGGAACGCGACGGTCAGTCCAATCCTGAGACTCAACTGAAGTGGAGGCACCGGCCTGGCGAGTGACAATGAGAAGCTCATAGCTGTCTGCTCCTTCGACGGCGTCCCAATCGGCAAAGACGGCGTCATTGCCGGACGAAAGTCGAAGATTTGTCGACGCCGCTTCAAAGTTGTTTCCGTCAACAGTCGAAACAAAGACGGGGAGATCCATTCTCGAAGCGTTGAGATCATTAACGGCATAGGCCATGATTCCGTAAGTCTTATTCGGCTCAAGATCGTTCAGGACCAAACGGCAGATTCCGTTTTCAATTTCGGGCGAACCGATATTCTTGAAATAATAACCGTCAGCATAAGCGGAGAAGGGGATGAGTGAACCGTCGAACTTGGAGGCGTCGAAGGCGCTCACATAATATCCGTTTGCGTTCTCGACTGCCGGCCATTCAATCTCAATTTCATTTGCAGAAGCTGAAACGAGGCTGACCGCCGGGGCGGCAAGCATAACGTCGGCAGGCATTTCTGATTTGCCGGTTGCGTTAAACGTCACAGTGCCGTCGAAATAGGATGTAATTTCGCGAAGGTCATATCCTAAATCCGTGCCTTTCCAGTCTTTGAGTGAGGGAGTCACGCTCTTTGTGAACTCGCAAATGCCGCTGACGCCGGGGAACGGGTCGCCGTTGCGTGAGGACTCGTCGCGTGCGTTGTCGGCTTCGACGATGTCAATTCGCTGGTGGTCCTGATCGTTATTGACGACGTTGCCGGTCCATATGTCGAGGTTGAAATCGATGTGCCAAGCGAGCATTCCGTGACCCTTGAGATGTTGGTCAAGGAAAGAATTTCCACGGGCCTCGAGAATGAAATATTCGTGAGGATTGTTGGAAGAAACGAGCTGATAGCCGAACGGACGGGCTTCGACCGGGAGCATGGTGTATTTGCCGGTTCCGGAGAGGGAGACCGGTTTCATCCATTCCATTGCATATTGCTCATAAACAGAGAAGAACGGGGGTGTGTGCTCGCTGTTGTTATAGTTTCCGGCATCCATGTTTGAGAATGATCCGGGGGAGAAACACTTCGAGGCCGTGCCGTTGTTGTTGGCGGTGTCGTAAAGGTCGGGAAGACCGAGAACGTGTGAGAACTCATGACAGAAAGTTCCGATTCCGCTGAGCTTGCGGTTGGCGCCGAGTTCGGAAGATGTGCAATAGCGGTTGACTTTCACACCGTCGACTTCGACGGGAGCGCCGATTGCGGAATTGAGGGTGAAGGCATGGGGCCAGATGTTGTGATAGCGGTCACCGCCTGTTGTCGCGCCTTGACCGGCGAAGAAAAGATAGACGAAATCGACATATCCGTCGTTGTCTGAGTCGTATTGAGTGAAGTCGATCTGGTCTTCGAGAGCTTTGACAGCTTCCTCAACCATGCGACCGGCCGGATAAACGGTCACGGGTTTGCCCGTGGGGCCGTCAATATATGTGTCATCAGGATTTGATGTGACATAATCCACCTCACTTTTAGAGACCTGAACCGGTCCGGCGACGTCATAAATCGGGTTGAACTGTCCTTGCGAGATTCTTTGGAAATAATTATTTACGGAACCGGTCGCGCCTTGGAAGGTGTAGTTGTCAGAGTTGAGCATGTCATTGACAAGTTCTTTGGGATCTCCCCATTGGCGCTGGAACTTAACGTCGGAGAATTCAACGAGGATGACAAGGACGCGATAATCACCTGTCGTGCGGACTTCGCGAAGGTCATGCCCGTCAGTGTTGTCGAACTTTGAATTTCCGAGCTTGTCGATTCGGAACATCGGGCGCGCAGCGGGCCGGGGGAGTACATTCATCTCCTGTTCCTGCATTCCGCGGAAACAGTAGAAGTCACCCTCACGGACAGTGGGCTTTGCCACGTCGGCTGAAGCCGGGAGCGCGAAGGCGGCAGTCAGAGTGAAGACCGCCATGGATTGTAGAAATCGTTTCATCATATATATAATGTTTGTTGTTGACTGTTTGGTTATCTTATCCGGAATTCAATCTCCGGATAATACAATAATTCAGATTACAAATTTAAGTAATTTAACGGGGATTTCAAAAAAATATTGGTATTTAGATGAATATTTACCATTTTTTAAGTAATTTCGCGTGTATATTATGGATGTCTAATAATATAACCACTCATGGCATTTACAATACGTCAGGTCGATGGACAACTTTTGGAATTTGATCGGCCGATGATAATGGGCATAGTGAACGCAACTCCCGATTCTTTTTTCTCGGGTAGCCGGACGCCTGATCTTTCGGATCTGATTGAACGGTCGCGCCGTTTAATTGAGGAGGGGGCGGATTGTCTGGATGTCGGCGGCTATTCGACGCGACCCGGATGTGAGGATGTGTCGCCGGAGGAGGAATGGCGGCGTCTCGACACGGCTCTTGGCGCGATCCGCGCGTGGGTCGGCGAGGATGTCCTTCTGTCTGTCGACACCTTCCGTGCTGACATTGCGCGGCGTTGTGTGGAAAAGTATAATGTCGGGATAATCAATGATATATCATGCGGGCTTGGCGATAAGGAAATGATCGATGCGGTTGCCGGCATGGGCATCGCATACGTCCTTATGCATTTCCGAGGCACACCGCAGACGATGACCTCTATGACGGATTATGATGATGTGACGGCCGACGTGATCCGTGAGCTGGCATTTGTGTTGGCCGAGCTGAGACTGAAAGGGGTCTCGGATGTCATCATTGATCCCGGTTTCGGTTTTGCCAAGACAATAGACCAGAATTTCCGATTACTGAAAGATCTGGGCGAGTTCAGGGCATTAGGTTGTCCCATTCTCGCAGGACTATCCAGAAAAAGTATGATTTTCAAAACGTTGGGAATCACACCGTCGGAAAGTCTGAACGGGACTACGGCGCTTAATATGGCGGCGCTGATCAATGGCGCGGACATATTGAGGGTTCACGACGTCAGGGAAGCATGCGAAACGGTAAAACTATTTGAAAGCTTGAGAAATGCTTAATTTCGGAATCAAGGATATAATCGATATTCTGCTTGTTGCGGCTCTGTTGTATTATGTATACAGGCTGATGAAGAGATCGGGATCGCTGAGTCTCTTTTTCGGCGTGTTTTTCTTCACGATATTATGGGTCGTGGCGTCGGAGATCCTCAACATGCGCCTGACGGGGTCCATACTCGATAAGTTCATGAGCATCGGGCTCATAATCCTCGTCATTCTTTTTCAGGACCAGATCAAGCGATTCCTGACCGATATAGGCTCACAGCGAAAGTGGGCGAAACTGAAGCGGTGGTTCAAGCACGGCAACTCGCATGAAGATGACCCGAAGCGTCACGCGGCCATAATGTCTGTGGTCTATGCGTGCATGTCAATGTCAAAATCCAAGACGGGCGCGCTGATTGTCTTTCAGCGCAAGATGCCGTTGACGGATTATGAAAAGACAGGTGACATCATCGACGCCGATATCAACACGCGGCTGATCGAGAATATATTCTTTAAGAATTCGCCGCTCCATGACGGCGCCATGATTATAGCCGGAGGAAGGATCATGTCCGTTGGGTGTATATTGCCGGTCAGCCATGATATGAATATACCCAAGAGTCTTGGACTTCGGCATCGCGCGGCTCTCGGAATGAGTCAGGTGACCGATGCGGTCTGCATCATTGTGAGCGAGGAGACCGGAAATATCTCCGTGGCAAAGGACGGCGAGATAAAAGTGAAAGTCTCGGCTCTTGATCTTGAACATCTCCTCGCGGAAATCAGTATGATTTAGAATTCCGTTTCATAAAATTTTTGAAGAGCCCGTTTCATAAAATTCTAAGATTTCGCGCCATTGCGATATTTGTCGGTGCCTTCGGATTCCTGAGTCTCTTCGAGAATCGAGAGATAGGAGGCATAGCGGCTCTGCGCGATCCGGGCTTCCTCGACGGCCGGTATAATGGCACATCCGGGCTCGCCTGTATGCAGGCAGTCGCTGTATTTGCAATCCCTTCCAATGCGGAATATTTCCGGGAAAAAATGAGACACTTCTTCGGGTGAAAAATCTATCACGCCGAAACCTTTGACGCCGGGAACGTCTATAAGCTCGCCTCCGTAGGGGAGATCCACCATTTCAGAGAATGTCGTCGTGTGCATCCCGGTGTGATGTTGATCGGAAATTTCACCTGTTCTCAAATCGGCGCCCGGTGCGAGAGCGTTGATTAGAGATGATTTTCCGACGCCGGAATTGCCGGCCATGAGTGAAGTCTTCCCTTTTGTCAGTTCGATGAGTTCATCAAGACCTTGTCCGGTACAGGCAGACACAATAAGAACCGGATAGCCGATTGAGCGATAAAGGGCTGAGATTGCGTTGGCGAACTGTCGATCATCTTCGTCCCATAAATCGGATTTATTGATGACAACGGCCGCCGGAATGTTGTATGCTTCGGATGTAGCGAGGAATCGGTCGATAAATGTCGTTGGAGTCATCGGATTGACAATCGAGATGACAATGATGGCCTGATCGAGATTAGAGGCGAGGATATGGCTCTCTTTTGAAAGATTTGAGGCACGGCGGATAATATAGTTTTTCCTCGGGAGAATAGAGGTTATATATTCATTGTCGGCATCGCGCAATGAAATCTCGACGAAATCACCAACGGCCACAGGATTAGTAGTCCTGATCCCTTTGATTCGGAACGAACCTTTCGCGCGGCAATTGACGATCTCGCCGGTCGAATCGAGACGGACGAGATAAGTGCTTCCGAGATTTTTAATCACTCGCCCGGTTTCGGGCGGAATTTTTTCGAGAGAAATTTTCCTATCGCTCTTTTTTTTCTTAGCCATTTATTAAGAATTTGTCTGCAAAATTAACAAATTTAGCGGTTAAATTGTTATAAAATCAGTAAATCGATAAGAAATTACTAAAAAACACTCAAAACATTAATAACACTCAATAAATAAAAAGAAAAAGTTATGACAATCGAAACAATCGGCACATATGCCGGAGAAGTCTATAAGGCTCTCGAAATGACTGACACACACATTCTTGGTCTGAAGCAGTTGAAGAAGGTGACGAAACTCAAAAAAGATGATCTTATGGCTGCTCTCGGTTGGCTCGGCCGCGAAGGCAAGATCGTTCTTACAGAAAATGACGAGGACTTAGAAGTGGCTTTGGTGTAAGCTAACACTTGGAAATTATTTGGATCTCATTTCTTAAAATTGGGATCTGCACTTAGAAATTAATAAACCGGAGCCGAAGGATTTTTCCTTCGGCTCCGGTTTATTATATGGGTTTGGATGATTTAAGCCCGGTTAATCATGAGGAATCATGATCGGTTATTTTCGGAAAGGGATACTCCGGATGACACGGACGGGGACAGGGTGGCCGTCGACACGTCCGGGTGTCCAATCCGGCATGAGAGAGAGAATGCGGACCGCTTCGCGATTGAGAGATTCTTCGACGCTCTTCAAAACGCGGATATGGCTGACCGAACCGTTGGAATTGACCACAAAGGAACAAGTGACGCGTCCCTGAATGCCGGCATTGTAGGCTTTCTGGGGGTATTGCCTCGTGCTGTTGATAAATTCGAGAAAGCGGCAGTCTCCACCGGGATAGCACGGCTTTTCAGACACATAGTCATATTCGTAAACTTCCATATAAGCGGCATGTCCTTCGCTCGAAGTGCCGATCGAAACGCGGCATGTCTGAGCTTTGGCATTGCCTGAAAAAAGCATGGTGAAGAGGATGATTGCAACCGGAACCAAAGTGCGGCCGCATCGCGGGAGCGGAATCAAATAAGAGGTTTGTAACATCTTTGGGAGAAAAGATATGTTTCGTTGCCGGAATCCGAGGCTGTTATCCGAGAGACGTCCGGGATACGCGAGTTGTTAATGTTTTAACAGAGTTATTAATGGTTTTTCCAAAGGTTGTCCGAATCAGCGGCTCCTTGCGGAGAACCGTCTTTTCACAATGCAAATTTAAGCAGTAACTATGAAGAATGCAACAAGGGACGCGGTTATTTCTACAGTTTTAAGGATGTTTAACTTTTTTTCGGCCTTTTCCGTAAGTTGGTGCAAAAAATTCCTTTCGGCGGGTCCTAATTTTATGGTGAATTTATAATAGTTCAGGGGATATTTCGTTGTTAAATATATGATAATGTCTCTGTATAGGGTGTTCAGTCGCAAGCTGTCGGTTAAGTCAGCAATCGTTAAGCTGGCGGGAATGGTCGTCACGGCCTTCTCTCCGGTCTTTGTTTTTGCAGAGTCCGGCAGTTCGAATTCGTCATACGAATTTTTGAACATACCGACGTCAGCTCATGCTTACGCACTCGGCGGAACAGCCCCGGCCTTGATCAGCGAAGATGTTTCATTGGCTGATCAGAATCCCGCTCTTCTCGGTCCTGAGATTGAGACCCAGTTGAATTTCAGCTATATGCATTATATGGCGTCCGGAAATTTTGCCGGAGTAAGATTCGGAAAAGGAATAGGGGAGAACAGTGCCTGGGCCGCGGGTTTGCGATATCTGAACTACGGTTCGATGACAGAATATGACGAAGGCGGTGTTTCCGGTGGAAAGTTCGCTCCTTCGGATATTGTTTTTGAGGGCTCCTATTCGCGTGACATAACAGACCGTTGGCGCGGAGGCGTGAATCTGAACCTGATATACAGTCATTATCACATATATTCGGCTTTTGCGGTCGCCGTGGATCTCGGTGTGAATTATTATGACGAGGAACATGACCTTTCATTCTCGGCTGTGCTCAAGAATATGGGAGGCCAGGTGAAACGATTCAATGAGTCTTACAGCCGTCTGCCGTTCGATATCCAGTTGGCATATATGCAGGGACTCGGTTCGTCGCCCTTCTCTCTGGCGATCACAGCGCGCCACCTGACGAAATGGAAACTTCCATATTATACTCATCCCAAGGAAGGCCAGGGTGATGAAAGCGAACTGAAATCGAATTTCTTCGGAAATTTTTTCCGTCATCTGACTTTTGGACTTCAATATTCGCCGAGCGAGAAGTTCTATTTAGCATTGGGATATGACTATAAAACCCGGACTGATATGTCCGTCTATTCACGCAATATCCTTAGCGGATTTTCGCTGGGCGCGGGACTGAAAGTGAAATCGTTCGGTGTCGGAGTCGCATATGCGATGCCTCATAAGAGCGGATCGACTCTGATGCTCAATCTGAACTGCAATTTCGCAGAACTTATGCATTAACAATTTATGTGGAAAAGGGGGCTAAGACCCCGTCCCACAAAGAATCCTATTATTTCTGCCAATAACTTGATCATTACAGGCAACGACGGATTCTGTTGATGATCTTTTTTATTATTGTAATTATTGGCCTATTCTCAGAACATTGATTGAATTGAGTCTCTGAGTTCGTTTGCGCCCGAATGGACGCGCTGAATGTTATTCCCGTTTGAAAGACGCTGGCGTTTCCCTAACCCCAAGAGATATTTGAAGAACAGAATCCGGCGGCAGCGGTCGTCGATCGTTTTTCTGTCGATATCGCCGCGCTCCGCGGCTTTTTTTATTTCAATCAATTCCCCGCGGGTGTCCGAAGGTGCGATGACGATGTCTGCGCCGGCGTTTATTGCCTGCCAGGCGCGGATTCCGAGTGCCCCCTCCATGTTGAGCGCGTCGGTGATTACAAGCCCATTGAAGCCTAATTGATTTCTCAGAATATCTTTCATAATGACCGGAGACACGGCCGCCGGGCGGCGAATGGAATCAAGTGAACCGACAAAGAGATGTCCGACCATTATCCCGGAGAGTCCGGACTCAACATATTTTTTGAAAGGATAAAGGTCTATGTTGTCAATGGTCGAGCGGTCGCTGTAAATCTCGCCTAACGCCTTATGGGAATCGGCGTTGGCCGATCCGTGGCCCGGGAAATGTTTGGCCACGGAGAGAACGTTTCCGTCCTCGAGCCCTCTTGAATAGGCAATGGCGAGATCTGCCACACGCTGTGGGTCGCTTCCGAGAGACCTCTTCCGCATGATTCCGTTCCCGCCTTCGCCCGGAACTATATCCAGAACCGGTCCGAGAACCATGTTGATCCCCACGATCCGGCATTCCCGGGCAAGTTCCCGGCCGAGATCATACATTATCCTGTCGTCCGAGAGTTGGCCGAGCTCGCGGTTCCATTGAAATTCCGGCGCGTCACTGAATCTCATCCTGAGCCCGTTTTCAGCGTCGACCGCAAGGAATGGCGCCGGTCCGCTAAGAGCGTTCAGAGTGTCGGCTATCATTGCAGCCGAAGCGAGGTCACCTTTAAGGAGCACAATGCCGCCGACGCCGAGGCTATCGGCATAATAAAGAATGTGGTCGAGATTGGAAATGTCGGAACGAGCGTAAGCCGCCGGCATCAGCATCATTGCCGCCTTGCGTTCAAGGCTGAGAGTCGAGAGCACGGAATCCGCATATTCAAGAGCTGCCGAAGTCAGGTCATTGGCTTCTCGTGCGGCGGCCGATATGCTGTCGGCCCTCAGCTGAGAATCGGCTCTCAAGCGTTCTCTCATTGAAGAGGATGTGCAGGCGCAAAACGAGAATATCAAGCTGACCGTCAGCACTGCGTGTGCCAGACGTGCCGCATAATATCTAAACATAGAATGGAGAGAGGCGGGCATAATTATTGATTGTTGTCAATCTTTACAATCGGGACGAATCGTGGGCGCGGATCGCCATTGACTGCAATCCCTTTGTCTGTCAATTCTTTGATCCGCCGGAGGACCGCCGCTGACATTTCGGGTTCGTCACCCCAAATTATTTCACCATTTGCAAGCGAGGTGAAGTCATCATTGCCCCACGCGAGATAATCGATCGTGGCGAGATAATATTCTCTTTCCGGATCGAGAGGTTCGCCGTTGATAAGAATCTGAGCGACCTCCTTTCCGTCAGTTAGCACCATAACTTCTCGGCTTATGGATTCCCCACCTTTAGAGGCGGCCACTTTCATGGCCTCAGCAAAATCTTTCCCTTTAATCTTTTGAATCACGATATGGTTCGAGAAGGGGAAAGTCGAAAGCATCTGGCCTTCTGTTATATCCCCTTTCTTCATTGAATGCCGAATCCCGCCGACATTCATCATCGCCATGTCCACGGCCGGCGGAAAGTCAAGACCGGCGTTTCTCAGGCTGTCGCTCTTGATGTCGCCATACCATTTCGCGAAGTCTGCGGTCCAGTTGACGTATGCGCCGGTGCGTGCATTGGCGTCCATGTCGGCGTCCGAGCGGCCGACAACGTGGTTGTTGACGACTTCAAGCTGCTTGCGGTAAGGTTCGATGAAAGCATTCATTTTGCTGTCCAGTGCGGACACCGGGAAACGGTCGGTTATCTCAATGAGCTGTTGGTCATAATCAGCCGGGGTGGTCGACTCGAGTTGGTCGAGGTCAATCTTTATATATCCGAGTTTCTTGCCGTATTTTCCTGTCTGAGCGATCATCACCGGACGGCCGTCGGCATTCTTAACTATTGATGGGTATTTCTCTGAAGCATTGTTCGGAGTTATGACGGTATGGGAGTGGCCTCCGATAATGATGTCGATGTCATGAGAAGAGGCTGCCAGCTCATAATCAATCGGTTTGTCGTTCTCTTTGACGGCTCCGATATGAGTGATGGCCACAACGAGGTCAGCTTTCTTTTCACGCTTGAGCGCAGAAGCGAGTTCGTTGGCCGTCGCGATAGGATCGACATATTCCATACCTTCATAATTGCTCTTCATTATAAGGCTTGACGGGTCGGTGTTGAGTCCGATGAAGGCGATCTTTTTGCCGTTGATCTTTTTGATTGTATAAGGTTTCAAAAGCCCCTCGAGCGGGGTCCCGTCAACTTTATAATTGGCTGAAAGACGTTCGGCCTTCAAAGTCTTATAGTGGCCTGCCATCTGTTCAATCCCATTGTCGAACTCATGATTGCCGGGAATCTGAATGTCATACCCCATCATATTCATCAGAGGATACTCGACATCCCCTGTAAAAAATTTGAAATACAGGGTGCCCTGAACGATGTCGCCGGCGTCAACAAGGATAACGTTTTTCTCAGCCTTGCGGACGGAATCGATGATTGCCTTGCGCTGAAGAACGCCTCCGGCGCCGTTCTCGTCAGGATCAATGAGAGAATGTGTGTCGTTTGTGTGAAGGATTACCAATTCGTTGGCTTTTGCCTCAGCATGGTTTGTGAAATAGGGAACGGAAATTACCGCGGCGCCTGCAACGACGGTTATAGCCGCAATTCTAAGTTTCTTGAGTTTCGACATGGACTTTAGAGAGGGAAAGGTTAACAGGCTGAGCCTTTAATAATCGGAGAGTTAAATTATCCTGGAGAGTCAAAGGATTTATGGTCAAAAGCCTTATAAAAAAGCGAATCGGAATCCGGGCCCAAAGTGTGGACCGGATTCCGACTATTATAAGGCTATTAATCAGCGATAAGGTTTTCACCGTTCATCTGTTCCGGGGGAGTAAGGCCCACGAGATGAAGCAGCGAGGGCGCCACGTCGGCCAATTTCCCGTTCTTGACTTTAGCGTTTTTATCAGAACCGACATATATGAACGGAACGGGGTTTAGTGAGTGAGCCGTATTGGGTGTGCCGTCTTCATTGATTGCGTGATCGGCGTTTCCGTGGTCGGCGATTATAATGCTTTCATATCCTTGGGCGAGAGCGGCCGTGATGACTTTTTCAACACATTTGTCGAGAGTCTCCACAGCTTTTTGAATTGCTGAATATACTCCGGTATGGCCGACCATGTCACCGTTAGCGAAATTGACTACGATGAAGTCAAATTTTTCAGAGTCGATTGCGTCAACGAGCTTTTCCGTTACTTCCGGAGCAGACATTTCCGGCTGAAGATCATAAGTCGCAACTTTAGGAGAAGCGACCAGAATGCGCTCCTCACCCTCGAAAGGTTCTTCGCGGCCACCGTTGAAGAAGAATGTCACATGGGCATATTTTTCTGTTTCGGCGATGTGGAGCTGCTTCTTATGTTGCTTCGACAGGAATTCGGCGAGCGTTTCGCTGACGTCAGCCTTCGGGAAAATAATGTGAACACCCTTAAAGGAATCGTCATACGGGGTCATGCAATAATATTGCAGATCCGGAATCGGGTTCATTCCGTCCTCGGCGTGTTGAGTGAGGACCGTCGTGAGCTCTTTTGCACGGTCGTTGCGATAGTTGAAGAAGATGACGACATGGCCGGCGCCGATACGTCCGTCGACGGTGTCATTGACGATCGGCTTGAGGAATTCGTCGGTGATGTCCTCGCGATAGCTCTCTTCTACGGCTTCGACAACATCCGATGTGGCCTTCCCTTCTCCATAGACAAGAAGGTTATATGCCTCTTTGAGACGTTCCCAGCGGTGGTCGCGGTCCATTGCATAATAGCGGCCTATGACGCTGGCAATCTTGCCGGTTGATTTCTCACAGTGAGCCTTGACGTCACGCAGGAATCCGGCGCCGGAACGCGGGTCGGTGTCACGGCCGTCCATGAAGCAATGGATGAATGTCTTGTCGAGACCGTATGATTTGGCCGTGTCGCAAAGTGCATATAGATGATCGAGAGAAGAGTGTACGCCCCCAGTCGAGCAAAGCCCCATGAAATGAATGGGCACATTATGCTCTTTGGCGTAAGAGAAAGCAGATTTGATTTCCGGGTTTTCAGCAAAAGAGCCGTCAGCTATCGCACGGTTGATCTTGACAAGATCCTGATGGACGACACGGCCGGCGCCGATATTGAGGTGACCGACTTCCGAATTGCCCATCTGACCATCCGGGAGGCCTACATATTCTCCTGACGCCTGAAGCTGAGAATTGGGATAATTGGCCACAAGGCTATCTATGAACGGAGTCGGAGTATTGAAGATGGCGTCATCTTTCCCGTGATCGCCGATTCCATATCCGTCAAGAATTATCAATAATGCTTTTTTTGACATAATTATATCTATTTACTATAATATCTAATTTACTTAAGATATTTTTAAGAGTTACTTATTTGTTGAAACTTATTATTTAGCCGGTCCTTACACAATTATCTTTTTCCATAAAATACTTGTCGATCAGACCCTGTCATAATCTAAACGAAAACTCATATAAAAGAGTTGAATTTCTGCAAAATTACAAAAATTTTGTGAGTGAACAAAGAAATAGGACATTAAAGGACCGCAAGTTGCGAAGAGGGGCTGTTAGAAAAAGTGAGGCGGAACTATAATATGGAGCTCCAACAGCGA
This sequence comes from uncultured Sangeribacter sp., assembly GCA_964419535.1. Taxonomy (GTDB): domain Bacteria; phylum Bacteroidota; class Bacteroidia; order Bacteroidales; family Muribaculaceae; genus Lepagella. The sequence continues at coordinate 265 of CAYQQG010000052.1, read as the reverse complement.
TTATGGAACTATGAAATAAAAACGACTTCCACGGGGTGCGGAAGTCGTTTTTATTTTGCTGATGAAGAAGTTTAGGCTTCTTTTGTCTTTTTCACGCGGCGCTCTTTGATACGGGCTTTTTTGCCTGTAAGACCGCGGAGGTAGTAAAGTTTTGCACGGCGAACCTTACCGAGTTTGTTGACAGTGATTGATTCGATGAAGGGAGATTCGATAGGGAAGATACGCTCAACGCCGATTCCGTCAGAAATCTTGCGAACTGTGAAGC
>CAYQQG010000051.1:0-13715 GCA_964419535.1 uncultured Sangeribacter sp. | reverse complement strand
ACGAGATATATAACCTTACATCATAATACTTACAATTACAACTGACATGTTATGTTTAAATATCAACCAAAAGGTCTTATTCCCGCCGCGTTGAGCAACATGGGCGAACGTTTCGGCTATTACATCATGAATGCCGTGCTCGTGCTCTTCCTTTGCTCTAAATTCGGGTTAAAGGAAGAAACGGCCACGATCGTCTATTCCTGCTTCTATGCCGGAATCTACATCCTCTCACTCGTCGGCGGTCTCATTGCTGACAGCACACGCAACTATAAAGGCACGATCATCAGCGGCCTTTTAGTAATGACTTTAGGTTATGTCGTTCTTGCAATTCCTATCTTTGCAACCGCCGAAAACACATCCTGGCTGCTCACTTTGACATGTTGCGCCCTGTTTATGATCGCGTTCGGCAACGGTCTGTTCAAAGGCAACCTTCAGGCAATTGTAGGTCAGCTGTATGACAATCCGAAATATGCGGCTCAGCGTGACTCAGGTTTCCAAATCTTCTATGTCTTCATCAATATCGGTGGTCTTGTCGCTCCGTTCGTGGCTCCTATGCTGCGTTCATGGTGGCTTGAAGCACACAGTCTTGTATATAACGCTGACCTTCCGGCTCTTTGTCATCAGTATTTGAGTGTGACAGACAATATGGGTATGGAGAACATCAACAACCTCTATGCGCTCGCAACACAGGTCGGTCATCCCCTAAGCAAAGTCACCCCCCCGGCTGAGATCAGCGCCTTCTGCTCCGAATATCTCAAGATCTTCAACGAAGGTATCCACTATTCATTCATTGCTTCTGTAGCAGCAATGTTGATTTCGCTTGTCATCTTCCTTTTCACCAAAAAAGGACTTCCGACTCCCGCCAAGAAAGAAGCCGCAGAGGCTGTCAAATATACTGCAGCCGAAAAACAGGCAATGGCCAAAGAGATCAAACAACGCATGGGTGCTCTGTTCGCAGTTCTCGGAATCGCTATTTTCTTCTGGTTCTCATTCCACCAGAACGGCACATCCCTCTCCCTCTTTGCCCGCGACTTTGTGAAGACAGACTCTATCGCTCCTGAAATTTGGCAAGCCCTCAACCCGCTGTTCGTGATTTTGCTCACACCGGTGATCATGTGGTTCTTCTCCGCCCTTGCAAGAAAAGGCAAAGTAATATCGACTCCACGCAAAATTGCAATCGGCATGGGACTTGCAGCCATTGCATATATCTTCTTGACAATCGTGTGCGCAGTGGATATGTTCCCCTCAGGCGAAGACTTCCGCAACATGCCGATTGCAGCTCGTGAAGCTGCCAAAACAGGTCCGTGGGTTCTGATTCTGCTCTATTTCTTCCTCACTGTGGCTGAACTCTTCATCTCGCCCCTCGGTCTGTCATTCGTGTCAAAAGTCGCTCCGAAACACCTTCAAGGTCTGTGCCAAGGACTTTGGCTCGGTGCGACAGCTGTCGGCAACCTGCTTCTCTGGATCGGCCCGCTCATCTATAACGCTTGTCCAATCTGGCAGGCATGGGTGATCTTCGCTTCTGTTTGCTTCATCTCTATGGGCGCAATGCTCGCAATGGTGAAATGGCTCGAACGTGTAACGGACGAACCTCAAGGATAAAAATAACTTCTGAAATATTTGCCCCCTTTGTCAATCCGGCTTAGGGGGCAAAACAACTTTTTATTGAGGTGAAACATTTATATTTTATCGTTATTTCGGCAATTGCAATGTTATGCGCGGTTGCCTGTTCCTCAAACGGGGATAAGAATGTGGATTCGACAAAGGAGGACACCGTTCAGGAGCCGGTCGAGTTTCACGCCGACAACGATATCGCCATGAATGTCCGCTCCATTATCGATGCGATTAACGTCGGACAGCCCCTCGTGGATGAAGACTATGATTTCACAGGCATCCTGACCGACGGGAACGGCCGCCCTCTATATACGGACGTGCAGGGAGCTCCCGGACAATGGGAAATTAAGGTGCTTACAGACCAATCGGCGGTGGTTCAAAATTTATACCTCGGCGACCTCCTCCCCGATGAGCTTGTCCAGTATCTTCTCGATGTCCTCAAGATAGATGAGAAGCCCCTCATTTCCGCTGACGACGAAGTCTCCGGACGCGACAACAATCTTCAGATTTTCCAGACCGGAATGACCGATCTCATCATCGAGCGGCAGACTGCGAAAGCACCTAACGGCAGCGTGGGGCCGCTCATCAAAATCATCCTCCGCAAAACCGAGCTCTCCCCGGCAGATTCCATTCCCTCAAAATAACCGAATCTCTCACTCTTTTAATAATCCGGATATTAATAATCCGGATATTTTTTTACGATTACGGATATTTATAACCCGGAATACTTAAGAGAGAAAAATATAAAATTAAAAGAGAGAAAAATAAACAAACAAGGCGTTGGCAGAAACTCAACGCCTTGTTTGTTTATTTTCAATCATGTTCTTTAGGGGCGCAGGACGAACCAACGTGTGGGGTCAAAGCGCGGAAGCGCCATGAGCTGAACGTCAGCACAGCGGTCCGAAAGGGTCTCCTCACCCTTGCCGACCTTAAGACCGCGTTCTTCGAGTGCGGAGCGGACAGCCACGAGTGCCTTCTGGGGTGTATTGTTATCTTTTGAAAGATGACAGAGGAAAATATATTTCAGAGACGGATTCCATATCTCTTTCAGGAACGCGGCCGTCTTGATGTTATCCATGTGGCCGTGATCGGTCCGGATCCGCGCTTTCAGATATTCAGGATAGGACCCGTTCAGAAGCATCTGGAGATCATAATTAGCTTCGATCACAAGATAATTCGCCCGGCTCATATAATGACGCGCGCGCTCGGTGACGGCTCCGAGATCTGTCGCAATCACGAAATTCCGGTTGTCATAGTTTATCGAAAATCCCATATTGTCAGTCCCGTCATGCGGAACATCGAAAGCCGTAATCTCCGTTCCGGCCAATTCAAACGGAATCTCCTTGAAAATCGGAATGTGATAATCCTTTATACGCTTCGATATGCCGTGGCGGCGCAAAAGCCCGCTGAGAACTCTATTAGTGCAGAAAAGGCGAATATGCTTGTGTGCCCGCAGAATTGTATAGGCATACTTCACATGGTCGGAATGGTCATGTGTCAGCAAAATTCCTTTGATATTCTCAAATCTGACTCCGTTGGCTTTCAGCTGCATCTCGACAAAATCAGCTTTCACACCGGCGTCGACAAGGAATCCGCCGTGGCGTGTGCCGATATAACAGCAATTTCCGCTCGAACCGGAACCTAACGAGATATAATTGAATATACGGTTTGCCGGATTGTCATCCTGACGTGAATTCCGGCCTCTCACACCGCGGGGATATGAAGAAGCGGAAGCGCTGAGTCCCGTTCGGACCGGCTTCTCCGCTTTCGGCATGAATTCCTCGAAAGGGATCTCTAATTGTCCGTCAAATTTTATTATCGGTCGCGCCATGAATTTTTCTTTTTGGTTTGCTGGACCGCATCCGTCGATCCGGCATAAATCAGGAATACCGCCGGCCTTTTGTCTATTATCAGTTCACGGGAATCATCGGCAAGAAGCTTGCGCCACCCGTCGGCCGTGAGTGTCCTCACCCATTCCTTCCCGGGGTCAGTCAGATCGCAGGCCACACATATTTTTGTCCGCGAATCGAGGTGCTCGATGAGGAATTTCAGAAGTTTCCCATTGCGATAAGGGGTTTCGATGAAAATCTGGGTCATATAGTTGCGGCGGGATTCGGACTCAAGACGGCGCAGCGTTTCTGCTTTCCTCGAATCATCAATCGGGAGATAGCCATGGAATGCAAATCCCTGACCGTTAAAACCGGACGCCATAATACCCATTAGGATACTCGAAGGTCCGACAAGCGGTTTCACCCTCAATCCTTCCTCCTGAGCCAAGGCGACCGCCAACGCCCCGGGATCGGCCACCGCCGGACATCCGGCGTCACTCATCACCCCCATGCTGTCACCACGCCGCAACGGTTCCAGAAAGGAGGAGACTTCGCTGCGGTCCGTGTGGCGGTTAAGTTCATAAAAAGTCAGACCGGAAATGTCAATAGAGGGATCACAACGCTTGAGGAAGCGCCGCGCGGAACGGATATTCTCCACTATGAAATATTTCAAGTTCCTGATAATCTCCAGATTGCCTTCCGGAAGAACATCAGCAAACGGAGCATCCGACATTCCGACGGGCACCAGATATAACGTCGCGTCATTTTCCATAGAATACAAATATAGCGAATTTTAACGACAAATTCAAGCCCCCGGACGGTTTTTTCACTCTTTTTCACTAAATTTGCAATCCGAACCCACACGTTAAAGAATGTTTCTAACGGCTGTAAGAATGACTCAAAACTGATTTTAATGGAGGCTTTATCAGAGAAGTTTATCGATTCGCTCAAAAAGTTGCCGGGAGTGGACAGCGAAGCTCTTGTCCGGGCGTTGGACACTCCGCCTTGTATAAGTCTGCGCCTCAACAGACGCAAAAGAATGGTCCTGACTGAGTTCCCGAGCATGAAACCGGTGGAATGGTGCACCGACGGATTCTATCTTTCGGAGAGGCCGAAATTTACTCTTGATCCGGCGCTTCATGCCGGCGCATATTATGTTCAGGACGCCTCGTCGATGATATATCAGCAGATCGTTGAAAAGATTATCGGTGAGAAAGAGCGACTGACGGTATTGGACTTTTGTGCCGCGCCGGGTGGAAAAACAACTGCTGTCATTAACGCCGTCCCGGACGGGACAACGGTTGTCGCAAATGAATATGTCGCCTCGCGCGGCAAAATTCTTCGCGAGAATCTCGAAAAATGGGGCTACCCTTATGTGATCACAACCGGCTCGTCCTCGTCTCAATACGCCTCTCTGCCGGCATTATTCGACTTGATCGCCGTCGACGCGCCGTGCTCGGGCGAAGGGATGATGCGCAAGGACGAGGAAGCGCGCCGCCAATGGAACGAATCACTCGTTGAGAACTGCAGCCGTCTCCAACGCGAAATTCTCTCTGACCTCATCGGATGTCTAAAGCCCGGAGGATACCTGTTATATTCCACCTGCACGTTCAACATCGAAGAGGATGAAAAGAATTCACTGTTTCTCACGGAGAAATTAGGTCTCGAGCCTGTGGAAATCGATTCCCTTTCACTGACCGGAATCGAAAAGGCCGGACGGGCCGTGGCTGACGGAGTCGAAGCCCTGCGTTTCATGCCTCATCTGACCGACGGAGAAGGACTATATGTCAGCATCTTCCGCAAACCTCAAGATCCCGATGCGCCCGCCACCGAAAGTCTTACTGAGAAAAAGAGCCGCAAGAAAGGGAAACGGCCGGAAAAGAACGGCCCGGTCCTTACAGAAGCCATGAAGGCGGAATTGAAAGCTCTCACAGATCCGTCAATCCCGTTGAAATTTGAAATATCCGGTTCTTTAGTGACTGCCGTGCCTGAGTCATCATCAGAAATTGTCGAAACTCTGAGACAGAACGGCATCAATGTCACCGGAGCCGGACTTCCGATCGCCGAACTCAAAGGGCGCGCGCCCAAACTTGAAATAATCCCCGATTCAAGATTCGCACTGAACCACGCAATCAATAGCGAGGCCTTTGCGAGCGTGGATCTCAGTCACGAGGACGCGTTGCGCTTCCTTCGCCGGGAATCTTTTCCACTCGGCGAGAACATTCCGAAGGGTTATGTAGTTGTAAAATATAAAGGGATGCCTCTCGGAATGATGAAGAATCTCGGCAATCGCGCCAACAATCTCTTCCCTTCCGCATGGCGAATTAAAATCTGATTTTTCTTTCTCATTCCGCCGATCGGTCAGGATATAAGAACCCCTCGAAATTAATAAGTCCTCTCTGAATTTAATAAGAAAAAGATTATGTTATTCACAGTAAACGCACAGGAGGAAGCCTCTCGCGACGCGCTTCTCAATCACGTACAGTCGCAATTCCCCAACGCCCGTTGGAATTCCGATCTCCAGACGGCAGACCGCTATCTTGAAGTTCACGGCATTCCGGAAGATGCCGAAACGGCGGCCAAAGTTGTCAAAAGCATCGAAGAAACCGGATTCAAAGGCGCATGGGTGGAGAGTTAAGTTCACAGGAATTATCTAACTATTCCTGGAATTCAAGAACCGTCAAACTGTTAGGCGAGGACGCAATTTCGCGCCTTGCCGGGGCCCGTGTGTGCATTGTGGGAGTCGGCGGAGTCGGCGGTTATGCCGCCGAAATGCTGGCGCGCACCGGTGTCGGAAATCTCACCCTCATAGACGCCGATGATGTCGCCGCCTCAAATATCAACCGCCAACTGATCGCGTTGACCGACACCGTAGGCGAATCGAAGGTTAACCTTTTTGCAGAACGCTTTCGCCTTATAAATCCGGATATTGAAGTCTCAGCCCGAAAAATATTCCTAACTCCCGATAATGTTTCGGAATTAATAGATGAGGATTATGACTATATAATAGACGCTATTGACACCGTAGCGCCGAAAATAGCCCTCATATCTGAATGCTTGCGTCGAGGCACCCCTATAATATCATCAATGGGAGCCGGCGGACGCATAGATCCGTCAAAAGTTGAGATTACAGACCTATGGACGACCACCGAAGACGGCCTTGCGCGCGCTGTCCGTCAGCGACTAAAGAAATTGGGTCTCAGAAGGTCACTGAAAGTCGTGGCAAGCCGTGAGGCCCCGCGCCGTCATTCCTTAATCGGCCTTGAAGAACAGAACAAACAGTCCTCCTTCGGAACGATCGCTACAATCCCCGCCCTCTTCGGAATCCACCTCGCCTCATACGTTCTCAACCGTCTCTCATTCCCCCTCAAAGATTAGGACAAAGTCAAATCCCTTCTACCCTAAAGATTAGGACGAACTCAATTTCCTCAAAAATAGATATTAGGAACTCACTCCCTTCAACCCCAAAGATTATAAACTTAAATAATAATTGATCTTTTATCCCTATTCCATTATAGAATTTTAAACTTCTAAAGTATAGAATATTACATCTCTAAAGTCATTATATCTAAAGCGTTATCAGCACTTTAATATAATCCTATGATAGTGGAGACAAAGCGATTTTTTCGGCAATGGAATTTAGATATAAAAAGGTTTGTCGCCCCGAGTTCATAGCAGTCATTGGCGCGAGAATGAGCAATCGGCCGGATGAACATAGTTCAGATACAGACAACTGTTCTTTTGCCAATTGCCCGCATTTGACCTTCATCATCCCGATATAGCTGCCCAATGCTCTTGGCAATTGTTCCTGCGCAAAAAGAGCAAAATGGACATGGTCGGGCATAATCACATATTGAAGAACTTTTAAAGACGGGCATAGTTTTGGGAAATTACGGATTTCATTTTCTACAATTCGCCCCAAAGCTGTCCGATTAACGACCGTTGATTCAGGCGTTCCGGAGATCGTCGAAAACACAGGCATTCCAAACGGTCTTGCGTCGCGGTGACGGCCGCTTGCGGACGGATCCCTTCGAGTGAGGTTTGGGGTTATATCTTGCGCTTGAGATAGTGGTCGATGAGGATCGAACGGCCGGCTCCGGGGAGCGAGGACATATAGTCGCGGTCGGGAAGTTGCGTATATCTCTTTTTCATCTTGCGGAAGTCGGCGTGCGCCTTCAAAACGGCACGGGCGTCCGCGAATTGTCCTTTCAGAACAAACATGCCGAAGGCAAGCGTATCGGCCAACCGGCGGATAAACAGAATTTTTCGGCCTCTTTTCCTCGGAAGGTTCTTATGCAGCAGAAGAAGGTTGTTGCGGAAATTCAGATACGTTTTCTTGGGATTCCCCTTAGGTAACGACGCGCCTCCGACATGATAGACGGTCGAGGACATGTCGGCCATGACTTTATAACCGGCTCCGATCATTCGGCAACAAAGATCAATCTCCTCCATGTGCGCAAAGAAATCTTTGTCGAGGCCACCAAGTTTCAGATAAAGCTCGGTCCGGACGCATAACGCTGCGCCGGTCGCCCAGGCGACTTCAATCGGCTCGCCGTCATACTGGCCTTTGTCCTCTTCGACATTATCGAAAACACGCCCGCGGCAATAAGGATATCCGAGACAGTCGAGATAGCCTCCGGCCGCTCCGGCATATTCAAATTTATCCCTCTCCCTCCACGACCTTATCTTGGGCATGACCGCTCCGACATCCGGCCGTTCTTCGAGCAACCTGACAAGGGGCCGCGCCCATCCTTCGGTCACCTCGACATCGCTGTTGAGCAATATGGTATATGGATAGCCGGTCTCACGGATAGCAATGTTATATCCTTCTGCAAACCCGTAATTCTCACCAAGTTCCAATATCTTCACCTCAGGAAAATGGGATTTGACATATTCGACCGAGTCATCTGAAGATCCATTGTCCGCGACCCATAGATCCGCGTCTTCAGAGACAGTGTTGCGGACTGCGGCAGGCAAGAACTTTTCGAGAAGCTCACGGCCGTTCCAGTTCAATATTATGACAGCGAGTTTTTTCATTTAGCAAGTAATGTTTCTTCGCGCTCGGGGTCTATTCCGGTGATTGATACTTCAGTGATCTTATTCAGCAACGAGGGATCCGCGGCGGCGACCACCCGGACATAATTATCCGTCAGACCTGACATCAGGGCCGGATTATCGTGGAGCAGATGCTCCCAAAGGACTTTCCGCCGGCCGCCGATCATTCCTTCCATATAATCCTGCAGTTTGGCATCCGAAACTTTCTGCAGCTCGGCGCCGCGGCGATGTCTTTCGCCCGCTTCTACACTTTCAGCCCTGAGTTTGAGCGCGGCGGTGCCGGGGCGTTCCGAATACGGGAAAACATGGAGTCGGGTGATCGTAAGAGACTCGACGAATTCCAGAGAATTGCGCCATTCCTCAGGTGTCTCACCGCGGGCGCCGGCTATGATATCGACTCCGATGAACGCATCCGGGATCAATTCGCGGATCATTTCTATTCGCGACCGGAACAACGCCGTGTCATATCGCCGGTTCATCAGCCGCAAGACCGCATCCGATCCGGACTGAAGAGGGATATGAAACGACGGCATGAAAGCGCGCGATTCCTCGGCTATCCACCGGATTATTTCCGGTGTCAGCAGATTCGGCTCTATACTCGATATCCGGAACCGTTCGATCCCGCTGACATTATCAAGAGCCTTGAGAAGATCGAGGAAGCTTTCGCCCGTGTCGAGTCCGAAGCAACCGACATTGACACCTGTCAGAACAATCTCCTTACCGCCCAGAGCGGCGGCCTCCCGGGCCTGAAGGACGAGATCTGAGATACGTCCCGATCGCGAGCGGCCGCGGGCAAAGGGGATTGTGCAGTATGTGCAGAAATAATCACATCCGTCCTGAACCTTGAGCCAAAAGCGGGTCCTGTCGCCACGCTCGCACGAAGGCATGAACGCGAGAATATCAGCCGATGCCGTCGATTCAGTTATTTTTTCACGGCTCTTTTCCCATTCGTCTATGAAAGCCGCTATCTTCAGCTTCTCATTGCTCCCCAGAACGATGTCAACGCCCTCGATTGAAGAGACTTCGGAGGGCTTCAGCTGAGCATAGCATCCTGTGACGACAATAGTGGCGTCCGGCCATTTACGGACAAGACGCCGGATGAGAGAGCGGCCCTTCTTGTCCGCAGTCTCAGTGACGGAACATGTATTGATCACGCAGATATCCGGATCTTCCTCCGGACGGGCCCGACGGAACCCTTTGCCTGATAAAATCTTTCCAATCGTCGAAGTCTCGGCAAAATTCAATTTGCAGCCGAGAGTGAAGTATGCCGCTTTGCGCGGAGTCATATCCGGTGTCACTATAAACAAGGTTTTTAGAGCCGATTAAACCCCGGAAGGATAAAATCGGGTCAATTATTATGCAAATTTACAAAAAAAATCGCGAAAATATTGACAACGGCCCTTTTAAGTGTTATCTTTGCATTCTGACAACAATCTTCTCATTCGCACAGGCGAAACTCAGAACCACGGAATTTTTCCGAAAAATCTGACTGATGAAAAAAGGCAAAGAAGTAAAGATATCATATTGGGCGGCCCACGCGACGACCATAGTCTCGGTGACGCTCGTATTGCTGATTCTCGGAATCATCTCTCTCATAACACTCGGCGCCCGCCACGAGACGCGCCGGATTCGCGAAAGCCTCGAAGTCAGCGTCATTATGGCCGACTCGGTGAGCAACGAAGGTGCCAAGTCATGTCTTGAATCCATGCGCGCCCTTCCCTATTGCCGCGAACTCGAGCTCATAACCAAAGAACAGGCTCTTGAAGATTGGAAAGCCGACACCGGCGAAGATCTCGAAGCGCTCTTCGGCGTCAACCCTCTATCGCCGGAAATCACCTTCACCATGCCGGAACGATATTCCGTGACTGACTCCCTGACAAAAATGGAGAAACAGCTCTCCTCACTGCCGGGCGTTGAGGCCGTTGCGACCCCTCAGGGGGAAATGGTGGAGGCAATGAACGACAATATCGCCAAACTCGGCGCTATCCTCGGGGGAATCGCCCTCGTGCTCCTCATAATCTCTTTCGTGCTGATTAACAACACCGTGCATCTGACGATCTATGCGCGGCGCTTCACTATACACACAATGCAGCTCGTCGGCGCCACCAATGCGTTTATCCGGCGTCCCGTAGTTCTGCGCAATTTGGGAGCCGGAGCTCTGTCCGGACTGATAGCCTCGGCACTGATCTGGACCGCCGCCGGTTTGGCTCCGCAAGCCGGAATCACCGGCTTGAATGAAATCATCGACTTGCCGTCGATGATGATTCTTTGCATCGCTCTGATTGCCTGCGGAGCCTTGATCTGCGCCTTGGCCGCGGCCATAGCGACCGACCGCTATTTGCGTAAAGACTATGACGAACTGTTCCGCTGACAAATATCCTTTCACGAACTAAATTCATTCCTGATATTCTATGGATAAAAAAAATCCCGCTCCGGCAACGGCTGTCTCAAAGCCGGGAAAGGCTCCGGCAACGATGATAGAAAAACCGGGGGCTGCTCCGGCAACGGAAATAAAGATTAACAAAACAACGGCAGAAAGCTCAAACTCGAATGTCCTGTTTCCCAAGGCCAACATCTTCATGATGATCGGATGTCTGGCGCTGATCATCATCGGGTTCCTTCTGATGTCCGGCGGTTCCAGTTCAATTGAAGGCGGGTTCAATCCCGACATCTTCTCTACACGCCGAATCGTCATCGGCCCGACAATCGCTTTCCTCGGATTCCTCCTTATGGCATTCGCTATTATATACACTCCCAAAAAATCCAAAAAATAGATATGGAATGGCTTGACGCGCTGATATTGGGTCTTGTCCAAGGCCTCGCCGAATATCTTCCGATTTCATCGAGCGGTCATCTCGAAATTTTCCGTGAAATCCTCGGGATCGATCTCCCGAAAGATGATATACTCCAATTTGACATCATGGTGCACGCTGCCACGGTTTGCTCCACGATCGTCATTCTCTGGCCAATGTTCAAGAAACTATGTGTCAGCTTCTTCACTTTCCGCCGTGATGATGATTTCTATTATGTCTGCAAAATTTTGCTTTCTTGCATCCCGGTCGGAATTGTCGGAGTTTTTTTCAAGGATTATGTCGAGAATTTTTTCGGCGACGGCCTCAAAGTTGTGGGCATTTGCCTGATCATCACGGCTCTGCTGCTCGCATTTGCCCATTATAGCGACCGGCTCGCATCGGGCCGCATGAAAAAGGCTTCCTCCGGCCACGAGATTACGTGGCTCGACGCTTTCATCATCGGTTGTGCCCAAGCTGTGGCTGTGCTTCCGGGATTGAGCCGTTCGGGCACGACAATCGCAACCGGCATCCTTCTCGGCGACCGCCGGTCTGAGATCGCACGATTCTCTTTCCTAATGGTGATCATCCCGATTCTCGGCGAAGCATTGCTCGACACCAAGGATATGATTGAAGCGTCCGCAGCCGGAGTCTCGCAGGCCGACATGTCATGGAGCGTCCTGCTGATCGGATTCGTGACGGCTTTCGTCGTCGGATGCGCGGCTTGTAAATGGATGATCGCGCTTGTCAGCAAAGGAAAACTCGTCTGGTTCTCCATTTATTGTGTCATAATGGCAATCATCTGCCTTCTCTGGCAAACCCCGGCATAAAAAACCTAAAAATCTTAAGGACCCTAAAGACTCTAAATAAAAAAACCAAAAGAATGGATTTCGTAACCGGTGAAATAATCGGAATAGACAAACCCCTGGGCTGGACATCGTTCGACGTTGTCAAACGTCTTCGCGGTGCAATCCAGAGGCGTCTCGGCGTGAAGAAATTCAAGGTCGGCCACGCCGGAACCCTCGACCCGTTAGCCACCGGGGTTCTGATCGTGTGCACCGGGAAGGCAACGCGACGGATAGAACAGCTCCAGCAAGGACGCAAGGAATATATCGCGACCATGCGTCTCGGAGCGACCACTCCGAGCTTCGATCTGGAGAAAGAGATCGACGCCACCTATCCTTATGAACATGTCACGAAAGAACTCATTCTCGAGACCCTCCCTCGGTTCAAAGGGCATATCATGCAAGTTCCGCCTGTATTTTCAGCCGTGAAGATTGACGGCAAACGCGCTTATCTCCATGCGCGGAAAGGACACGAGGTTGAACTTGAAGCCAAACCTCTTCAGATAGACGAGTTTGAGCTCATCGATTTCGACGGACGCGATATGACTTTGAGAATAGTTTGCAGCAAAGGCACTTACATCAGGGCTCTGGCCCGCGATCTCGGTTTCGCACTCAATTCCGGCGCACATTTGATTGCCCTCAGACGAACGGCCGTCGGACCGGTCCGCGAAAATATTTGCCTCAGCGTTGACGACGCTGTCAATGAAATCGCTCAATGTGAACTGACCGGAGAATCCCTTCCGAAAGAAAGCACATAGCTCTCCAACTCTCAATCCAAATTTCACTCATTGACCTTAAACATCAATCCTCAACTCATTCCAAGAACCAAATTCTCTCACTCCATAAAAGATGAAATTATCACAATTCAAATTCAAACTTCCTGATTCAAAGATCGCTCAGTATCCTTCGGAGAACCGTGATGAATGTCGCCTGATGGTCGTGAATGCGAAAACCGGTGAGATCACCCACCGTATTTTCAAGGAGATCATCGATTATTTCGACGACGGCGACGTGATGGTCTTCAATGACACCAAAGTCTTTCCGGCACGCCTTTATGGCAACAAGGAGAAGACGGGCGCCACAATCGAAGTCTTTCTGCTTAGAGAATTGAATGAAGAAAATAAATTCTGGGATGTTCTCGTCGAACCGGCCCGCAAGATAAGAATCGGCAATAAGCTGTATTTCGGCGAAGACGATTCGATGGTGGCGGAAGTGATCGACAACACCACATCCCGCGGGCGCACCCTGCGCTTCCTGTATGACGGACCTCACGACGAATTCAAGGAGGCTCTGTATGCTCTTGGCGAGACTCCGCTGCCGGAATATATCACCCGCAAGGTCGAACCGGAAGACGCCGACCGCTATCAAAATATATTTGCTGACAAAGAGGGCGCGGTGATGGCTCCGGCCGCCGGTCTGCACTTCAGCCGCGAGCTGATGAAACGACTCGAGATCAAGGGTGTTGAGCGCAGTTTCCTCACTCTCCATTGCGGAAAAGGTAATTTCCGGGACATCGACGTGGAGGATCTCACCAAACATCGCATGGACAGTGAAGACATGGAGGTTGACGGTGACCTCGTGGA
>CAYQQG010000050.1:0-13735 GCA_964419535.1 uncultured Sangeribacter sp. | reverse complement strand
CGCGGCTGTCCGGATCGTACAGGATCACCGGCAGACCGTGGCTCGGGGATTCAGAGAGCTTTATGTTTCGCGGAATGACCGTCTTGAACACCATGTCCCCGAAATGAGCTTTCAGTTCTTCATATATCTGGTTGGCCAGACGAAGGCGCGCGTCATACATCGTCAGCAGGAACCCCTCGATTTCGAGCGTGGGCTTCAGACGGGATTTGATGATGCGGATTGTGTTCAGAAGCTGGGAGATCCCTTCGAGAGCAAAATATTCGGCTTGAACCGGTATGATGACCGAGTCGGCCGCCGTCAGCGCGTTCACCGTGATCACGCCCAATGACGGACTGCAGTCGATCAGTATATAGTCATATTCCGACCTCACTGTTGAGAGCATTCTCGACATAGTCCGGTCACGGTCAGGACGGTTCATCAGCTCGACCTCCGCGCCAACAAGGTCTATGCGCGAGGGAATGATGTCCAGGCCCTCGATACATGTCGACATGATGGTTTCGTCCGTCGGAAATTCATCGACCAGACATTCATAGACGCTCACCTCTGACGATGCCGGGTCAATTCCCAGACCGCTCGTGGCGTTTGCCTGAGGGTCCGCGTCAACAAGAAGAACACGCTTGCCGTCACGCGCCAGACATGACCCGAGATTGAAAGCCGTGGTGGTTTTGCCCACGCCTCCTTTCTGATTGGCTATTGCTATGATTTTTCCCATACTGCAAATTAACTAAATTTCCGCGTCACTCCCAACTCTAAAGTCTTAAAATCTCTTAAAATCCACCTTAATTATTAAAATAATTTAATTTTCCGCCCCGTTTCGCTGATTTTAAGACCATATTTCAAAATTTTTAAAAACAGTTTTTATCACTTTTAGATCCGGTCAGAAGGAGTTCTGAAACCATTTTTATCCCCGGGGCACTCAGGTTTCACGAACAGTTTTCCGACAATTTCCGGACAGCTCTCCGGAAACACCACCAGAGTCCGGCTCCGGCAACAAAAAGCGCGACCGAGAAACTGTAATACACACCGACATTCCCCGAATTCATCCCTTCGGCGAACCATAACATCACCGGGACTCCCACAATCAGATAAGCGATGACAGCCATCCACAAAAGAGGTTTGACTTGGGAAGTTCCGCGAAGGGCGTTGGCATACGTGATCTGGATCGCGTCGCAATACTGATAGAGAATCAACGGCGCGATCAACGGCAGCGCGGCCAGTTCGACGGCCTTGTCGGGAGTGAAGAAACCGACCATATCCTCGGTCCAGAAATAGAATAAAAGCGATGACAAAGTTGCTAAAAGCAGTGTCAGATGCAATCCGGCCGTCGTGGCTCTGCGAACCCCTGAGAAGTCCTTGAGTCCGGTCAGGTTCGCCACCCGGATTGAAGTCGCGACTCCAAAGCCCAGATACACCATGAAGCCGAGTTGGGAAATCGTCACGACAACCTGATAGGCAGCTAATTGAATCGTGCCGAACCAACCGCACACAATGGCGCCGAAACTCCATAGAAAACATTCGATTCCACTCTGGATCATAACGGGATATGAGGTGATCCAGACACGTTTCATATCGGTTCTAAGACTCCCTTTTCCCTGTTCTCTCCAACCCTTGACGTATGCTCTCCGAATTCGGCTTATCCGATAGACGGCCACAATCGCTATCAGGCCGACATATCGAGCCGTCATCGTACTCAGTCCGGCTCCGGACAATCCCAGCCGCGGAAAGCCCAATTCTCCACCGATCAAAAGCCAGTTCCCGAAGATATTGAGGATGTTGCATCCGATTATTATCCACATCGGTGTCGCCGTGTCCGTACATCCGTTCGATGTCTGCTGGAAAGCGTTGAAAAGCGCCATCGGCCATAACGTCGAAAGCATTATAAGATAATATGGACGCGCCGGAGCAAGAAGTTCCGGAGGCTGCCCCATCCGGTCGAGAAAGAAATACAAAACGCCAAGGAGGACGGTGAAAAAGGCCGACAGAAGAAGATTGGCTATCACGCCGGCACGCATCATGCCGGATGTCCGCCGGCGGTCACCTTGAGAAAAGAGGGCGCCGACAAGCGGTGTCAGACCGTTCGCAAAGCCCAACTGCATGACCGTGACGACTATGAAAATAGAGTTCACGAAGGCCGCCGCGCCAAGTTCCAATGTGCCGCATCGGCCGACCATGACAGTGTCCGCAAAAGTCACCACCACGATCCCTAACTGAGTGATCATCACCGGAATGCCCAGCTTCGTCAACCTCTTATATTCCGAGCCGTAAACTCTCGGCATCGCGGCCGAAAGTTTCAAAAGATTCGATATTTTGTCTACGCCTCTCATCTTGATTCATTGTGTCCGGAAATCCGTTTGGATAAAGGTCCGGGAAACCCGGAAACATCGGTTCCAAACGCCCATTTTTATACACGGGGGCCTTTCTTTCCGGATGCAAATTTCGTAATAATCCGCGACTCATCCAAAAGACTTCAACCAATATTAAGATTTATTGACAATTTTCCATGAATATTGCTATAATAAACAGATAATTGAATGCGTTTACATGTCAACAAATCTTATGTTTTTAAACATATTTTTCAATCATACAAGGCCCAAAGTTTTTAAAAATTCACATCATAAGACGAAAAATTTCTCTATTGCTTGTTTCATTAAAAAATTTTTTATAACTTTCGCCCAAAATATTTTCTTATCCAACAACCAAACAAATTTTTATTAGCCAATGAAACGTTTTAGCTTTGCATTGAAATTCGTGGCGTTGATGCTTGCCGTCTTCTCTGCGGGTTCCTCTTTGGCTCAGCTTGCGCCTGTTCCCGTCGCGGCTTCCGCGCGGACGGCTGCTCCAAGGCCAAAAAGCGTCATGCACACCGCTTGGGACGTGCAGGGTCACATTTATGCCGTCGTGCCCAATTTTAACGGCATGATGAGTTATGGTGACGCCTACTACGGAACCCTGGATGTGAATGAAGCAATATTGTCTCCCGTTGTCCGCAACGCCGAGATGACCAACAAGGACGAAGCTTATCTTCAGTCCGGTTTCGTGCGCGAAGATATTCTCTACATCCCCCAGATGCTCACCAACATGGTGACTATGGAAGCGACCTATATCTGGAAGCGCATTGACCTCAACACCAATAAAAATCTCCCGAATCTCGTCTTCGGAAATGACGACGATGCGGTCTATGCATTCACTTACGGTCTTACCTACGATCCCGACAAAGACGTCGCCTACGGTCTCGCTTATAATAATGCAACCGGCGCCGGCGGTCTTCTCGTCAAGATCGACTGTTCCAAGCCTGTCGAAGAATGGAAGCCTGAATTCCTCTTCAATGTCGGCTCAAAAGTAGACGACTGGATGGCCGGCATCTGCTACAACCCCGCTGACAAAAAGCTCTATGGCTTGAAATCTCAGGGCGCGCTCTATGAAATCGACCTCAACAGACAACAGGTTGTCAAACTGCGCGAATATGACGATGAATGCGCTTATCCGCCCGTGCTTCAGTCCTGTCCGATGGTTTATTCTCCCAAGGACAAGGCCATCGTTTATATCTACGGCTCCGAAAACGGATTTTACGGCACATGCACAATCGACATGGATCCGGACGCGGATTTCGATCTGCAATACATGCAGGACCTTTATCCTCTGGCACAGATCGGCACACTCTACTGCGCAGACCCCTACGGCGTTGACGAAGGTCCGGACGTAATGGCCGCTCCCGAGCTCAATTTCGTTGCCAATTCACTCACGGGAACTTATTCTTTCACAGCTCCGCAGTTCTATTACAACGGCGAGAAGATGGACAAGAACATGGTTCTTCACGTGCTTGCTGACGGCGTCGAGGTGTTCTCTAAAGAAGTTACTCCCGGCGAGACGGTTACGAATGAAATCGAACTTCCCCAGGGTCTCCACTTCATCAGCGGCTACTGCTCACTGGGCGATATCAACGGTCCCTCGATCAGAAAGCGCATCTATGTCGGCAACGACCAGCCCTATGCTCCGACAAACCTCAAATATGTCGGCGGAGTCCTCTCATGGACAACTCCGCGCAACATCGGTGTCAACAACGCTTATGTTGACCTTTCACATGTAACATATAACGTATTCCTCGACGGTGAGAAAGTGAACGCCGAGCCTATCAGCGGAAACTCTTACGAATTCACAGTCAACGATCCGGCTGACGGCCGCAGATACATCACCGTCACCGCCACTGCAAACGGCGTTGAGTCTGATCCTTCCGCCGCTCTGTCACGCGTGCTCGGAAAAGGCTATAACCTCCCGCTCACTATCGCTCCGACAGCAGCTGAAGCAACTCTCTTCGAGACTTACAATGCCAACAAAGACGCTGAAGAATGGACATATGACGCGAGAGAAGGTGAATTCATCGTCCACATGCAGACTTATACTGACAAACCGGACGACTGGTTGTTCCTCCCGCCGATGTATTTCGACTCAGCAGACCAGGTTTACAAACTCGTTGTGAACTATGTCAACGCACGTCGAAACAACATTCAGAAAGACAACCTTGACATCTTTATCGGCAAGGATCCCGTGCCCGAGGCTATGTCAAAGCTGATCTATTCTCACACGAACCGCATCCAGAGCTCACCGACAGATCTTGAAGTTGTCTTCAATATCGACGAGCCCGGAACATATTTCATCGCCTTCCATTCAAAACCCGGCGAGGAAAATCTCTTCCGCGGAATCTCTCTTAAGAACTTCCGCGTCTCTGCCGGCAACGGAACTACAAACGCTCCCGGCCTCGTGACTGACGTCAAACTGACTCCGGCCGATCTCGGCGAACTCTATGTGACTGTTGAAGGCAAACTCCCGACTGTCAACATGAAGGGTGACCTTCTTGACGAAAATGAAGAAATCGCTGTTGAAGTTTCTTGCAGCGCCGACGGCATGATCAGCGACAAGCAGGTGATCAACGGAAAGCCCGGCAAACCGTTCAGCACAACCCTCTCTTCAGACGTTGACGGATATGCAGACATCTTCCTGACTCCTTCAAACAAGGAAGGCAGCGGCATCAAGCAATACTTCACCGTCTATACAGGTCTCGACAATCCGCTCCCGCCGGTTGTCAAGAAATATACAATCGGTCCCGACAACCTCTCGCTCACAATGGAATGGGAACCCGTCGGAAACGTCGGTGAACACGGCGGATATGTCAATACGGACAACGTTGTCTATGACATCTACTCCCACACAACAACCGAAACTTACAAGATCGGAACTGCAGGCCAGAATCTGACTTACACTCATAAGTGTCAGAACATTCCGCAGCTCTATTACAACATCGGTCCGGTTGCTGTCAACGAAATGGGCATCTCGACAAACGGTATCTTCGTTTACGAACAGCTCGGACGTCTGTACAACACCCCGATGAATGAAGAATACGGATATTCCGCGTTCACATATCAGAAATGGATGTATAACACCGTCGCTCCCTTTAACAATGTTATCTGGGAACACTGCACTGATCCCGACGAAGATCTCGGAATGCACATCACATTCGGCAAGGGCGGCGCTTTCCGCGCGCTCAACCAGGGCGCCGGCACCAACTATGGTGAGCTCAAGGCTCCGCGCGTGTCCACAAAGAATGACGACAAAGTTTCGATGACACTCCGTTATTGGGCTTACCAGAACGCCGGTGAAATCGAAATCTGGGGTAAGACTTATAACAACCAGGACTTCCGCAAAGTCGCAACTCTCGATCCCGAACGTCTCTCGAAAGGCGAATGGAGAGACTGGACAGTCATGCTCCCCGACGATTTCAGCCGTCAGGAATGGATTCAGCTCAACGTGAGAGTTAAACTCTCCGGCAGCCAGAAAGTCATCATCGACACATATAAGATCAGCCAGGAAATCGACAACGACTTCCAGCTCACTTCGCTCACAGCGCCCTATAGCGCTCTCGTTGGCTCAAGCGCTGAATTCAACATCGTTGTCACCAACACCGGCGCTGAATCCGGCTCCGGCAAGCTGACACTCGAGCTGCTCGCATACGACATTCCTCTGGACACTCAGGTCATCGACATCGAACGTGTCCGTCCGGGTGAAAACTTCGAATACAACGCAAGTTTCCCGATGAAGGAAGACTATTACATCTATGACCGCATTGAACTTCGCGCTACGGCCGAGGCCGAAGATGACCAGAACCCGCGCAACAACGAGCAGAACATTGACTTCCTGCTCTATGACAGCCCCGTTCCCGTTGTCCGTGACCTCACTGCAGCCCGCTCAACCACAGACGAAGACAGAATCGAACTCAACTGGTCTGTTCCTGAAGGCACTCCCGTATTCCCCGAATCAATGGAGATCTATGGCCCGCTCGAGAACACAGAGACTATCGGCCCGTGGACAAATGTCGACATTGACGGCAAAGCTCCCTTCGTTATCAGCCAGCGCCGCTGGAACGGTGACGACAAGCCCGCCGCATGGACTGTCTTCAACGCTCAGGAGATGAACACAATGAACGATGAACGTCTCTCACCGCGCACCGGCGAACAGATGCTTATCGCACGTTCAATCGCATACGACCAGTCAACTGAAAAGCCGACCCGCGCAATGGACTTCCTCATCTCGCCTGAAGTCAAGGGCGGAACTAAGGTCGGTTTCTGGATCAACACGTTCGACTCTCAATATGCCGAGACCGTAGCAATCTGGTATTCTACTACCGACAAGGAACTCGACGCTTCAGAAGTTGTCCTCAACGACCGCGACGTCGTTCCCCGCAAGTGCGGTTCGTTCCAGTGGCTCGCTAACTTCACCAAGTCCGGTTCTGAAACTTGGGAATATTGCGAAACTGTTCTGCCTGAGGATGCAAAATACTTCGCATTCGTATATTCATCCTACGGCATGTTCGGCGCCATGATCGACGACATCACCTACACTCCGGTTGATCCCGGTAAGATCAATGTGGACGGTTTCGACGTGTTCGTCACTTATGACAACGAGAACCTCAAATCTGTTGCCAGCGGTCTGACGACTCCCGCATACGTTCACAACTCGACCGACGGACGCGCAGCCACCTACTATGTGGTTTCGAACATCCAGGACGGCGACAAGACCTTCTCTTCAGCTCTGTCGAATCCCGCAAAGGTTGACGCTTCTTCAGGCGTTGAAGGCATCTCTTCAGGCCTTAGCGTTATCGGCAACAAGGGTGAGATCATCGTCAACGGCGGCGCCGGAAAAGCATTCCAGCTCTATGACACTGCCGGCAAGACAATCGTCAACACTGTCCTCTCGGCTGACCGCCAGTCGTTCGCCGTCACTCCCGGCGTCTATGTGGCTAAAGTCGGCGACAAGATCTTCAAGATCGCAGTCCGCTGATAAAATCACGGTCAATTGAGATTCTGACTCTACAGAATCGGCACTCTATAAATCGGAGCGCTTCGGAAAATTCCGGAGCGCTCCTTTTTTATTGCCCCGGAAAGGAGTTTTCATTGTTAGGAAAAAGAGGAACTGATTTGGAATGGGCTTTCAGACCAAGCTTCATAAAAATTTATAAAACGGGGTCTTAAACATTTTTTACACTTTTTTTGTATTATTAATGGGGCTTGCAAAAAACAAGGCCCCCGAATCTTATCAGACTATTTTTTTCACCCTATGCAATCACGCTATCTCTTCACTGCCTTCATGCTGACAGCGGCCTCACTGAGCGGTTTCGCCGGAGAGGATGCCGTCAGTCTCGATTCCTGCCGGAATATGGCTATCAGCAACAACAAGACCATCAAGATGGCCGACGAGGCAATACGTGGCGCCGGCTATGAAAAGAAATCGGCATTCGCCGCCTATCTCCCCGGAATAGACTTCACCGGCGGATATATGTATAATCAGCGTCAGATCGAGCTCCTTGGCGAAGACGCCAAGCTGCCGACAATGAGTTTCGACCCGGCGACCCAGACTTTCAAATACAATGTGCTGACAACACCCGAGGGGACTCCGATAAAGGATCCCTCGACCGGCGGATATATACCCACCGAGGTCGCTCTTATCCCCAAAGAAGCGATGAGTTTCGATACCCACAACGTGTTTGCAGGCGCGTTCACCCTCACCCAACCGATTTTCATGGGAGGAATGATCAAGGCGATGAATGATATAACCGGATATGCCGAAAATATCGCTTACGCGTCCAAAAATGCCGTCGTTCAGGATGTCGTCTACGGTGTCGACCAGGCTTATTGGACCGTCGTCTCGCTCGACCAGAAGAAGCGTCTCGCTCAAAGTTTCGTCAATCTCGTCGATTCCCTCCGGCAGAGTGTGGACGCGATGCTCCGCGAAGGGGTCGCGACACGCTCGGATCTGCTGACTGTTGAAGTCAAGCTGAACGAGGCCAAGATAATGCTGACGAAAGTTGACAACGGCCTCACACTCTCCCGCATGGCTCTTTCCCAGATATGCGGTCAGCCGGTCAACACCAAGATGACGCTGGCCGACGAGGGAGAACGCAAAATTTCAATCGCCGTCGAACCCCGAGACGTGAACTTGCAGGATGTCTATGCACGCCGCAGCGATCTTGAAATCATCCGTCAGACAATAAATATGCTCGGCGCGCGTGAAAAGCTCGCGATGGGCGCAATGCTCCCCAAAATCGCCGCCGTCGGCTCCTATAGCTTCTCAAACCCGAACGTCAACCATGGTTTCGAGAAAAAATTCGGCGGAGGCTTCAGCGTCGGCGCCACTCTGACAATTCCCCTTTGGCACTGGGGCCAGCATTACAACCATTACCGTTCGACAAAAGCCACGACCAACGCCCAGCGCCTTTTGCTCGAAGACCTTCAGGAAAAGGTCGACCTTCAGGTCAGTCAGGCTCAATTCTCATATAGCGAAGCCCTGAAGACATACGAAATGACTCAGGAAAACATGAAATCCGCAGACGAGAATCTCCGTTCCGCCCAACTCGCATATCGCGAGGGTCTGATGACCACCGACGATGTGCTCGCCGCCCAGACCGCATGGCTCGCGGCAAATTCCGAAAGAATTGATGCCCAGATCGCTATCCGCCTGTGTGACGTCTATCTCTCGAAGGTTCTCGGAACCCTTTCGCCGGCAACTGTCACAAAATGATTCCCTCAACTATAAGTGCATATCTTATCGAAATTATATAATCGCGGGAATAAACTCTTTATTATCTTAAAACAAAAATATCCATCCACCATAAGCCATGACTCAGAATCTTAATAACGATCAGGAAACGGCAACTCCGAAAGATAAAATGCTTATCCTTTCCCTTATAGCCGTCATAGCGGTTGTCGCCGCTCTCGCAATAGTCGGTTTCTTATTCATAAAACAGGCTCCGGACACAATCCAGGGTCAAGGTGACGCGACCGAAGTGCGCGTTTCCGGAAAACTTCCCGGCCGCGTGGTCGAAATCTATGTCGAAGAGGGCCGGCACGTAAAGATGGGTGACACACTCGTTCATATCCATTCTTCACTTGCCGATGCCAAGCTCGCTCAGGCTCAGGCCATGGAACAGGCCGCCGCCGCCACAGACCATAAGGTCGACGCCGGAACCCGCTCCCAGATTGTGGCTTCCGCCAAAGATTTGTGGACTCAGGCACAGGCAGCTTCCGGAATCACCGAGAAAACATATCGCCGTCTGGACAACCTTTTCAAAGAGGGCGTGGTCAGCGAACAGAAGCGTGACGAGGCCAAAGCCGCATACGACGCCGCCAAAGCCGCCGAAAACGCCGCTAAATCTCAATATGAACTCGCTCTGGCAGGTCCTCAGAAAGAGGACAAGGAGGCCAGCGCGGCCATGGTCAAGGTCGCTCGCGGAGGCGTCAAGGAGGTCGACGCGCTCCTTGAAGACACTTATCTTCTTGCCCCTTGTGACGGCGAGGTCACGGTCATCTATCCCAACGTCAGCGAACTCGTGGCGACCGGCGCTCCGATAATGACCATTCAGAAGGATGACCATTGGGCCGTCTTCAATGTCCGCGAAACTTCTCTCAAGAATATAACTCTCGGCACCAAGCTCAAAGTCTATATCCCGGCTTTGGACGTGACCACCGACGTCAGGGTCTTCTATATCAAAGACCTCGGAACTTACGCAAATTGGCAGGCCACAAAATCCACCGGTGATTTCGACGCGCGCACATTCCAGATCAAGGCACGCCCCGAAAAGCCCATTCCAAACTTCCGCCCGGGCATGTCCGTCATCCTCAAAGACGTGGAAACAAAAGATAAATAACCGAGATGTCCCCTTTCTTTGAAATATTCCGGCGTTCAACGCTGCAGCTCGTGAGGCGGCCCATTTATTGGATTGCCATATTCGTCCTGCCCCTCTTCTGCATGCTCATGTTGACATCGATGATGGAAGAAGGACTCCCCGCGAAGACTCCGGCCGGAGTCATCGACAAGGACGGAACCGCCCTCTCGCGCCAATTGACCCAGAATCTCAACGGAATGCAGCTCGTTGACATCGTCGAGATGCCAAATTCCTTCACCGAGGCGCGCCATTTGATGCAGGAAGGAAAGATCTTCGGTTATTTCCTGATTCCTGAAAATTTTGAAGCCGATCTGCTTGCCGGCCGCTCCCCCGAAATATCGTTCTATACCAACATGACATATTTCGTTCCGGCGTCACTCCTTTTCAAAACCTTCAAAAGCACCGCCGTTTACGCCAAGGCCGGCGTCGCCTCCGGAATCATCTCGAGCGTGGGCTTCACTTCCGATCCGACACCGCTGCTCCAGCCCGTCAACATCGTCACCCGCGGAATTTCGAATCCGGGCCTCAATTATGCCATATATCTTTGTGTCTCGTTCGTTCCGTGCGTGTTCCAGCTGATGATTATGCTCGTCACGTGCTTCAGTCTCGGTCAGGAAATCAAATACGGAGCCTCTCAACGCCTTATGGGAATGGCCAAAGGATCGGTTTTCCGGATGTTGGCCGGCAAACTTCTTCCCCAGACACTGATCTGGATCGTACTGATCATCTTCATGGAATCCTGGCTCTTCCGTTGGCAAGGATATCCGATGCACGGCTCATGGTTCTGGATGACCCTCTCCGAAATCCTTTACGTCATCGCCTCACAGGCCTTCGCCGTGTTCATTTTCGGAATCTTGCCCAACCTGAGACTCTCGCTCTCGGTCAGCGCATTGCTCGGAATCCTTTCGTTTTCGATCGCCGCGTTCTCATTCCCGATGCAAAGCATGTATGGCGCAATCGCTATCTTCAGCTATATCATCCCGATACGCTATAACTATCTGATATATATCGATCAGGCGCTCAACGGAATTGACATCTATTATAGCAGATATTGGTTCGCGGCCTATTTCATCTTCATCCTGCTGCCGCTGTGCGTGCTCCCGAGAATAAAAAAGGCTTTCCTCAAACCGGTATATGTGCCTTGATCAGGTTATAGGAAACAGTGAATAGTGAATAAGTGAAAGGGACGCCTTATGACTCAGGTAATAATGCGTCAGATAATTCAAATATGAAAAAATTCTTCAAAGAATATTACAGCGAGTTTCTCAGGGAGTTCACTCTGGTCAAAGGAGACATGGGAATCCTTATCTTCCTCATCCTTCTTCCCTTGGCCTATCCCATAGTCTATTCGCTCATATATAATCCCGAACTGGTGCGCGAAGTGCCGATTGTCATCGTCGACAACGACCGCACGCCGATGTCGCGCGAACTCGTCCGGCGCCTCGACGCCACCGAAGGAATCCGCTCAATCGGTTATGCCACTGACCTGTCGGACGCGCGAAAGGCCATGAACAGCCATGAGGTCTATGGAATCCTCGAAATTCCGGAGGGATTTGACCGCAAAATCGGACGCGAGGAGGAAGCGAACGCCGTGATGTATTGCGAAATGTCGCTCCTTCTCCGATATAAGGCTATTCTTGTCGGTGTCACAAACGTCATGCTCGATATGGGAGCGGACATCACAACCGAGCGCATCGACATGATCGCCCCGCTCGCAGAGACGATATCCACCGGCGACCTCATGCCGATCAACAATATCAACATGGGCAATATCGAAGGAGGTTTCGATTCCTTCATTATGCCCGGAATCCTCATCCTCATTCTTCAACAGGCGATCATCTTAGGTGTCGGCATGTGCGGAGGCGCATTGCGCGAACACCCGCTCCGCGGGGGGTCTATCCTCAAGGGGTCTATCCTGACCTCCATGCTTGCGCGCATGACGGTCTTCCTTATCATCATGATCGTCCCGGCGATCTATATCGTTCACTACGTCCCGCTGATGTTCAAATTCCCGATGGCCGGTGACATTTTCCAAGAGCTTCTTCTTGTCGTTCCGTTGGTCATCTCCACCATTTTCCTCGGATTCATCATTCAGGGAGCCGTCCGCGAGCGCGAATCCATATTCCTGTTATGGGTCGTCACGTCGCTCATCTTCCTCTTCCTTTCGGGACTCACATGGCCTCGATATGCAATGTCGGAAGTCTGGAGATGTCTTTCGGATTGCGTGCCGGCGACCTGGGGAGTCGAAGGCTTCATCCGCATGAACACAAACGGCGCGACACTGGCTCAGGTCCGGCCCGACTATATCAACCTTTGGATTCTCAGCGGTGTCTACGGCCTCATCGCCTATTGCGTCCAGCGCTGGGTTCAGCGTCCGGCCATCCGCCGCCTCGCCAAAAACGCTTAATCCGCCCGAAACTTGGATATTCGCATTGTTTTTACTAACTTTGCCATTCACAATCCAAGAATTCAATGAAAGACCTCATGATACTGTTCAGGCGTTTCGCCTGGAAATACAAAAAAGCATTCTTTCTGAGCGTGCTTTTCAATATCATAACCTCCTTTTTCACAATCTTCTCATTCGCTTTTCTGATCCCGATCCTCCAGATTCTGTTCGGCCTCGACCACGGAACCTATCATTTCATGGAATGGGATTGGCATAACCTGAAGGACATCGCGGTCAATAATTTCTATTACTACACCAACAATCTCATCTCGACATACGGCGCTTCGACAACCCTTGCGATCCTGTCAGCGATCCTCATCGGGATGACCGCCCTGAAAACCGGAACCTATTATCTGTCCGATTACACGATCCTTCCCCTCCGGAACGGTGTTGTCCGCGACATCCGCGACGCCATGTATCGGAAGATTCTCGCCCTCCCGATCGGATTCTTCACATTGGAGCGAAAAGGGGACATCATCGCCCGGATTTCCGGCGACGTGGCCGAAGTTGAAAATTCAGTCCTCGCATCGGTCATGTCCCTTATCCGATATCCGGTGATGATCATCATCTATTTCGGAGTGATGATATACGTCAGCTGGCAACTGACGATCTTCGTCCTTATCCTCCTTCCCTTCTTCGGGTGGATCATGGGGACGATCGGCCGCAAGCTCAAGGCCAAATCTCTCGCGGCCCAGAACCTATGGGGAGAGATTCTGTCAAACACCGAAGAGACAATCGGCGGTCTCAGGATCATCAAGGCCTTCAACGCCGAGGACACCATGCGCTCGCGATTCGAGAAACAGACTCAATTATATTTCGACATCTCGAACGCAATTCAGCGGCGTGTGGCGCTCGCACATCCTGTCAGCGAGACTCTCGGCACGATCGCCGTGGCAATCGTCCTTTGGTTTGGTGGAACCCTCATTCTTTCCGGCAACACCTCTATCGACGCCGCTCAGTTCATCTATTATATGGTTTTATTCTATAGCGTCATCAACCCCGCGAAAGAATTCTCCAAAACCAATTTCACCGTCAAAAAAGGTGTCGCCGCCCTCACACGCATCGACCGCATCCTC
>CAYQQG010000049.1:0-13831 GCA_964419535.1 uncultured Sangeribacter sp. | reverse complement strand
TTTGCAGTATCTATGGGTGACTATGCAGCCTCAGGCGGTTACTGGATTTCATGTTGCGCCGATAAAATTTTCGCAGATCCACTGACGATAACCGGTTCAATAGGCATTTTCGGAATGATACCCGATGCCTCTCAGCTTGCTGAAAAGGTCGGCGTTCATCCACAATTCATTTCGACGAATCCATCTGCTGACTTCCCGTCTTTGCTTCGCCCGATGACTGAAACCCAGCATGCTGCAATGCAGTCGATGATCGAGAAGGGTTATGACAAATTCATAACGCGCGTCGCTAAGGGCCGTAAAATGGATAAGCAGAAGGTTGAACAGATCGCCGAAGGAAGGGTCTGGGACGGAAAGACCGCTCTCGGTCTCGGTCTTGTCGATGAACTCGGGTCGCTCGAAAGCGCTTGCGATTGGGTAAAGAGCCAGGTTAACAAAAATGACAAAACCGACCTTTCTCTTGAATATTTTCCCGAGACACAACCCTCTTTCTGGGACATGGTTAGGATAAGCACGCAGTCTGAAGCTAAAATCACTCTGATAAAGGAGGTCATGAAGAGTGTGCCCGAAGCTCAATATGCAATTGAGGTCGCAAATATTCTGCGCAGACGGTCCGTTCAGGCTCGAATGGTCCCTTATTATACTGATTACAGCAAAATAAAATAACTGCGTCCCTATCCATTCCTTATGGAGACTTTTCATATGGAAAGTGACCTCTTTAAGTAGAAATTAATCAAAATTTGAGGCAAATTTAAAAAAATATATTATATTTGCTGATTGTGAAGGATAAAGTCGATAAAATATTGCGATGGGTGCTCACGCCGCTGTCATGGATTTATGGAGCAGTGATGTGGATCCGCAACAAACTCTTCGATCTGGGGGTTCTGCCTCAGGTTGAGTTTGATGTGCCTGTCGTTGGTGTCGGCAATCTGACTGTCGGAGGGACCGGAAAGACCCCTCACACGGAATATATAATCAGTCATTTATGTACGGATTATAAATTGGCTGTTCTCAGTCGCGGATACAAGCGCGAGACGAAAGGCTTTATCGTTGCGAACTCTAAAAGTTCGCCGGCGACGATCGGTGACGAGCCGTGGCAGATTTATAACAAATTCGGCCGGCTTGTGAAGGTGGCCGTTTGCGAGAACAGACGAAAAGGGATTTCTGAATTGTTGAAGCTATATCCTGATCTTGAACTGATTGTTCTTGACGATTCATTCCAGCACAGGTGGGTGAAGCCAAAAATTTCAATCATGCTCATGGAATACGGCCGTCCGGTCTATAAGGATAAGCTTTTGCCTCTCGGACGTTTGCGCGAGTCCGCTCATGAGATTAACCGCGCGGACAAAGTGATAGTGACTAAGTGTCCGGACAACCTGAACCCGATTGATCTGCGTCTGAAAATCAAGGAACTTGATTTAATGAAGTTCCAGAAGATTTATTTTTCCAAGTATGCTTATGGAACCTTGTCACCTGTTTTCCCTGACGATGCGAGATTTGACGCCAATCTGTCCTCACTGAGCAATCGAGATTCCGTGATGTTGCTAACAGGCATTGCGCATCCGAGATATTTCGTGCGTCATTTCAAGGCCTATCCTTTCAAGGTGAAGGTGAATCATTTCCCGGATCATCATCATTTCAGCCGGAAGGACATTTCCGATATCGAAAGGAAATTCCGTGCCATGAAAGGTGAAAAGAAAATAATCATAACCACCGAAAAGGATGCCGTCAGACTTGTTCACAATCCTTATTTCCCGACCGAACTGAAGCCCTTTGTCTTCTTCCAGCCTATAACGGTGAAAATGATTCCCGGTCCGGCCGGACATGAACACAACCTTATTTCCGATCTCAAGTCGGAATTGCGTCTTGCAAATGTGGATTCTGACAATTCCGAACCTGTCAATACTTCAATCGGGAATGTATTCCATGATTCTTCGGTGACGGTCCAATCTTCCGATAATTCGGATCAAGCATCCGAGTCCAGTCATCAAACTTCAGAATACGGAGATGACACTTCCGGATATTCAGATGACAAATCCGGATATGCAGATGACACTTCCGGATATATAGATGATAATTCAGAATTTAGAACTCATAATCCGGAGTATAAACCCCAAAGTTCCGAATTTGAATTGAAGTCTTCTGATGAAAAAATTAGCAATCGGGATCCCGGTGTCGTTGGATTTGACAGCGGTTTGAGCCGCGTGCCGGATCGTGATTTTGACGATTGAAAAATACTATGCCACAAAAATTTAAATCTTAAAACATATTATACCATGCTTGAAACAATTCGTCGCACGGCGGCTTATATAAAGGAGTGTGTAGGTGAAACGCCTGAAATCGGAATCATCCTCGGCACCGGTCTGGGAGATTTGGCAAACCAGATAGAGATTACAAAAGAACTTGATTATAAAGAAATTCCCAATTTCCCGATCTCTACGGTTGAAGGTCATTCCGGAAAACTGATTTTCGGAAATCTCGGAGGTAAGTATGTCATGGCCATGAAAGGCCGCTTCCACTATTATGAAGGATATGACATGAAGCAGGTGACTTTCCCGGTGAGGGTCATGCGTGAACTTGGTGTCAAGACTTTGATTGTCAGCAATGCTGCGGGTGGTATGAATAAGGAATTCCAGGTTGGTGACGTGATGATAATTACCGATCATATCAACCTGTTCCCTGAGAATCCTCTTCGTGGTAAGAACTATGAGGAACTCGGAACACGCTTCCCGGCAATGACCGAGGCTTATTCAAAACGCCTCATCAAACTCGCCGACAATATTGCCGAAGAGGGGAATGTGAGAGTTATGCACGGTGTTTATGTGGGCACCCCGGGTCCCACATTCGAGACACCGGCTGAATATGAATATTTCCGGATCATCGGTGGTGACGCAGTCGGAATGTCAACTGTTCCGGAAGTGATTGTCGCCAATCACGGCGGAATGGAAGTCTTCGGCATCTCGGTTATTACAGATCTCGGAGGAAAGGATGTTACTCAGGTTCCTACTCACGAAGAGGTTCAACAGGCCGCTGTCAAAGCTCAGCCAACTGTCGTGAAATTGGTGACAACACTCGTCGAAAAAATGTGAGGTCCGGTTTCATGAAATTTTCCATGAATTTACGGGATGTGGTTTAAACATTGAACAAGCATAGATTGTTATAATCACGAAGGGTTGGCGGAGTTGTCTGCCAACCCTTTATTACAGGAACAAATCAAAGAATGACTAATGGAAACCGAAAATAAAAAGCCGGTGAGCGAAGAAACTGAGAATAATAAAGCGGTTAACAAAGAACGTGAGAATAAGGATATTAAGAACCAAGAATCTAAGAATAAGGAAACGGAGATTTCTGAACTCGGAGAATTTGGGTTGATTTCCAGACTGACAGCTGATTTCCCGTTAAGGAACTCATCGACGAAACTCGGGGTGGGGGATGATTGCGCCATTATTGAGCCGGACGGCGATAAAGAGATACTTGTGACGACCGACCTCCTTCTCGAAGGAATCCATTTTGACGTCCGTTATGTTCCGTTGCGTCACCTCGGCTATAAATCGGCTATTGTTAATTTCAGCGACATATACGCTATGAACGGCTATCCGAAACAGATCACGGTCTCAATCGGTGTTTCGAGCCGTTTCACTGTCGGTCATCTCGAAGAGATTTATGCCGGAATTAAAATTGCATGCGAGGAATATGGCGTTGATCTCGTTGGCGGAGACACGTCGGCTTCTGTGACGGGTCTCGTCATCAGCATCACTTGTCTTGGAGAGTGCGTGAAAGGGAAGGCCGTGAAGCGTTCCGGTGCGAAAGAGACCGATCTTATCTGCGTCAGCGGCGATTTGGGAGCGGCTTACATGGGTCTACAGCTTTTGGAACGCGAAAATCAGGTTGCGGCCGCAAGCGGGGATCCCAATTTCCAGCCGGATGTTGCCGGAAAGGAATATATACTTCAGCGCCAGCTGCGCCCCGAAGCCCGGAAAGACGTCATCGAGGAATTGCATAAAGCCGGAATCCAACCGACCTCAATGATGGATATCAGTGACGGGTTGTCATCAGAGCTGCTGCATATTTGCAAGGCTTCGGATGTCGGATGTCGTGTATATGAAGACCGGCTTCCAATAGATTATCAAACGGCTGTCATGGCCGAGGAGCTAAACATGAATCTCGTGACCGCGGCGATGAATGGAGGAGAAGATTATGAACTGCTCTTCACAGTTCCGCTGACAGACAAGGATAAGATTGAAAAACTGAAGAATGTCCGCATGATCGGTTATGTGACCAAACCTTCCCTCGGCGCGGCGCTTGTCACTCGTGACGGAAGCGAACTTCCGATACGTGCTCAGGGCTGGAATGCGTTTTTTTAAATTTGTTTAACATTGCGTTATCCTTTCTTAACGGATAATTGATTATTTTTGCAACTTGAAATCCAAATCCAATCGGATAAGGTTCAGATTTTAGAATTTTCAGAATATACTTATTAAAAAATGAGTGAAACGGTAAATATTCGCGAGTTGAATGATTTGATCGCGTCGAAAAGTAATTTTCTCAGCATGATCCGCAACGGCATGCGTCAGCGGATTGTCGGTCAGAAGCATCTGATTGATTCTCTTCTGATTGCCTTGCTCGCCAATGGACACGTCCTTTTGGAAGGTGTTCCGGGTCTGGCAAAGACTCTTGCTATCAAGACTCTTGCAACTCTTGTAGATGCAAAATATAACAGAATCCAGTTTACGCCCGACCTTCTTCCCGCGGACGTGATCGGCACATTGATTTATTCAATAAAAAAGGAGACTTTTGAAGTCAAGAAGGGCCCGATATTCGCCAATTTCGTGTTGGCCGATGAGATCAACCGTGCGCCGGCCAAAGTGCAGAGTGCTCTTCTTGAAGCGATGCAGGAGCGTCAGGTGACTATAGGCGAGGAAACTTTCAAACTTGACCGTCCGTTCCTTGTGATGGCCACTCAAAACCCGATTGAGCAGGAGGGTACATATCCGTTGCCCGAGGCGCAGACTGACCGTTTTCTGCTCAAAGTCATCATCGGTTATCCGACACGCGAAGAGGAAAAAGAGATCATTCGCCAGAATATAACGTCTGCAGTCAGTGAGCTCAGCGCTGTTGTGACCCGCGAGGACATAATGGAGGTCCAGAAGATTGTCAGCACGATATATGTTGACGAAAAGATTGAAAATTATATTGTAGACATCGTCTTCGCCACCCGTGAGCCCGGGAAGTATGGTCTCAATGATCTTGAGGACCTTATTGAATATGGCGCGTCTCCGCGTGCCTCGATCTCTCTTGCGAAGGCTTCGCGCGCTTACGCTTTCCTTCAGGGCCGCGGTTATGTGATTCCCGAGGATGTCCGTGCGGTGTGCCATGACGTCATGCGCCACAGAATCGGATTGACATACGAGGCCGAAGCCAATAATATAACTTCCGATGAGGTGATCACCACAATTCTTGACAAAGTTAAAGTCCCCTGATTCGGAATTTAAGATCTGTTCTTAACATTTGATTATGGACGCGAAAGAACTTCTTAAAAAGGTAAGGAAGATTGAGATAAAGACCCGGGGATTGAGCCAGAACATCTTCGCCGGCGAATATCATTCTGCTTTCAAGGGAAGAGGCGTCATGTTTTCTGAAGTCCGTGAATATCAGCCCGGTGATGATGTCCGCGATATCGACTGGAATGTTACTGCAAGGCATAACAAGCCTTTTGTGAAGGTATATGAAGAAGAACGAGAGCTGACTCTGATGCTTCTGATTGATGTCAGCAACTCGGGTGAGTTCGGCGCGAAAGGTGTTGAGAAAAAAGAAATGATGGCTGAAATCGCCGCTACGCTCGCCTTCTCTTCACTCCAGAACAACGACAAGGTCGGTGTCATATTTTTCAGCGACCGGATAGAGAAGTTTATCCCTCCCAAAAAGGGGAAAAAACATATTCTCCTGATTATCCGGGAGATCATCGACTTTAAACCTGAAAGTCACGGCACTGACATTGCGGTCGCTCTCGAATTTTTCACCAATGCCATAAAAAAGCGTGCGACCTCGTTCCTCCTTTCGGATTTCATTGATTCTCACGATTATTCCCATGCCATGATGATGGCCAACCGCAAGCATGAGCTGTCAGCAATTCAGGTCTATGATGAGCGTGACGCAATTCTTCCCGACGTAGGGCTTATTCATGCAGAGGATCTCGAATCCGGAAGCCGGCGGTGGATTGACACTTCTTCGGCCAAGGTAAGGCGCGCTTACCAGAAAGCATGGTACGACCGCCAGCAAAGCCTCAGTTCGGCCACACTTCACAGCGGTGTCGAACTCGCAAGTATCCGCACGGACGAGGATTATGTGAAAGCGCTGCTCGGCGTCTTCCGGCAGAAATCAATGCATTGAAATTGTTTCCAAGATGAAAATCAACAGAATATTGCCATTATTCCTTTTGTCATCATATATGACTGTGATGGCCGGGCCGACAACTCTCACCGCCAGATTGGACTCAGCGACAATGCTGATGGGGAATGTCAACACCTTGCGTCTTGAAGTCGTCCAGGATAAAGGAGTGAAGGGCAGGTTTCCTATATTTGAAAAAATCGGTTCTGACGGGTTCACAACTCTTCTTAACGACACAATCGAAATCTCGGAACCGACGAAAATCGACACTCTGGAAATTGGTTCGGGACGAATCCAGATCAATTATGAGGTGCCGGTTCAAGTCTTTGACTCAGGTTTCTATAAACTCCCGCAATTTGTCTATGTCACGGGTCGTGATTCCGTGGAATCTCAAAGCCTCCCTCTAACCGTGAAACCTGTGAAAGTGACGGCTGATGATCCAATATCCCCAATGACCGACGTCGCGGAACCTGAGAACCCATCGATTTTTGATAAATTGCCGGATGCGATCTATTATTGGTGGTGGGCCTATCTGCTTGCCGTCCTGATCGTAATTGCCGGGATCTACCTATACAAGAGATATAAGAAAGAGGGAACGATCCTTCCGCGGCGTCCTCAGATCTCTCCTTATGACCGTGCAATGAATGCCTTGAGGGCGCTAAAAGCCCGTAAGCTGTGGCAATCCGGACGTGAAAAAGAATATTATACGGATTTGACTGATATCTTGCGTGTTTACCTCGATCAGCGTTTCGGCATAAAGGCCATGGAGATGACGTCGTCTGACATCATGTCTCACCTGGCTGATCTCGGAGATAGCTCAGTTCCGAGAGATAAGATAAGAGATATTCTCGACATGGCGGATTTCGTGAAATTCGCTATGGTAAGACCATTGCCTGACGATAATGAAGCCCTGTATAGGAACGCTCTTGATTTTGTCGAATCCACTAAACCGGCTGAAAACACCGAAAAATCGAATGATGGTTCCGGATCGGATGTGGCTAAGGAAGGTCCCATTGCGAAAGAGAGCGCCGTTTCACAAGGCGCTCCCCGGAAGGAGAAGGAAACGGATGAAAGCGGAAATGTAAGAGGCGGACGCAGAGGACGGTCGGCTCGTCTTGACGATTCAGCGTCCCGCATCTCCGGCCAGAGAATGAAAGTCGGTGGAAGAAGAAAGGAGGTCCGGAAATGATGCTAAAATATCCCTGGCTGCTTTTGTTGTTTCTGATCTATGTTCCACTGCTTTGGTGGTATCTGAGAAGAAATAAGAATTCGACCCCGACGTTAGGATTCTCCTCCTTAGGCGCGTTGGCAAAAATGCCCCATTCCTGGAAGGAATACATGATGAAATTCTCTTTCATCCTTAAACTCCTTGCAATTGCCTGTCTTATAATTGCGGTTTGCCGTCCCCAGACTTCCGATTCCAAATCAAAATCCAGAATCGAAGGCACCGACATTATTCTTGCACTTGACATCTCGGGATCTATGGCTTCGAATGATTTTGCCCCGTCAAGGTTCCGTGCCGCTAAAGAGGTGGCCGTCAATTTTGTGAATCAACGGAATAATGATAATCTCGGTCTTGTGGTTTTCGCCGGCGAATCCCTCTCGCTGATGCCTCTGACCTATGACCGGGCGGCCGTGATCAACGCCCTCCAGAATGTAGAGCTCGGTGATCTGACTGACGGCACGGCGATAGGCGACGGCATTGCGAGTGCCGTTAACCGCCTTGTCTCCGGAAAGGCCAAATCAAAAAGTATAATCCTTCTTACGGACGGAACAAACAATGCAGGTGAAGTCCCCCCTTCGACCGCGGCCGAAATCGCACGCCAGAAGGGCATAAAGATATATACAATCGGTGTCGGAACGGACGGGGTGATGCGTGTGACAGATCCTTATGGTTTCTCAACTACGTCTATCGAAACTAAAATCGATGAGAAATCTCTTCAGGATATAGCCGACGCAACCGGCGGCAAATTCTTCCGCGCCAAAGACGAGAAGGTGTTGCAGAAAGTCTTTGATGAGATTGACAAACTCGAAAAGACTCAACTTGACGTCGAAAGCTATACACGTCTGGATGAGGCCTTTATGCCCTGGGTTCTGGCCGCGCTCTGCTGTTATGCCATTTCGATGCTTATGCGATACACCATTCTTCGCCGCATACCTTAAGAGTCTTTTAAATATTAGAGTCTTTTAAACAATAATGATATGAGTTTTGCATATCCCTACATATTGTTGCTTCTGTTGGGCGTCCCGGTTTATGTCGCGCTCTATTTGGCAGCGAGGGCTTCACGCGCTAAGAAGTTGTCCAAGTTCGGACGGCTCTCTTCTTTGCGTCATCTGATGCCTCTGGTCTCTCCATATAAGCCACCATTGAAACTGACGCTTCAATTGCTCGCTTACTCAATGCTTGTGCTTGCCCTGGCTCGCCCGTGGGGCGGAGTCAAGAGCGCGACGAACGTCAAAGAGGGTATAGAGGTCGTGATCGCAATGGATGCCTCCAATTCCATGCTCGCCCCTTCTTCGCCCGAACCCGGATCGCCGGACAGAATGAGAACGGCCAAGATGATTCTTGAAAAACTCATCAATCGCCTCGACAATGACCGCGTCGGACTGATCGAATATGCCGGCGAGGCATACACTCTTATCCCTGTCACCGGCGACTATGTGTCGGCCAAGATGTTTCT
This sequence comes from uncultured Sangeribacter sp., assembly GCA_964419535.1. Lineage (GTDB taxonomy): Bacteria > Bacteroidota > Bacteroidia > Bacteroidales > Muribaculaceae > Lepagella. The sequence continues at coordinate 4,766 of CAYQQG010000049.1, read as the reverse complement.
TAACTCCATTTCTCCCTCCGACATCCGGAACCAGGGAACCGATATAGCATCGGCTATCGACATGGCGGCTATGTCTTTCTCGGAGTCAAAGGATATCGGTAAAGTCATCATTCTGATTACGGATGCAGAAGAACTCGAAGATCCTGAAAATGTGATGGAATCCGTCAAGAAAGCTGCCTCAAAGAAAATTCAGGTGAATGTGGTTGGTGTCGGAAGCGGAATGCCGGTGAAAATCCCCGAAGGCAATTCCTATATGATGGATCCGACAACGGGTGAGCCTGTTGAAACCAGACTCAATGAGGATCTGGCTCTTGAGATAGCAAAAGCCGGCCACGGAATCTATGTCAACGCCTCCAACAAAGACAGCCTTTCGGAGTTGGAAAAGCAGATGGACAAGGTGACCAAAACCGCTCTTGAAAGCAGTTTTACCGCTGTTCACGACGAACTCTACGGTTTCTTTGCATGGGCAGCGCTGTTCTTTATTTTGTTAGACATTTTCGTCGTTGACAGCAAGTTCGGTTGGCTCGACCGTATTACATTCTTTAAAAAGGAAGAAAAATGAGAAGTTTAAATAACTCTATCGGACTGACGCTGTTGAGATTGCTTGTTATTGCGGTCTTCTTCGGCACGGGCTTCAGGGGATTGTGTGCCGAATCCACGCGTCCCGAGCGGCGTCTTATTGTGGAGGGCAATAAATTATATAAGGAAAAGAAGTTTGCCGATGCCAAACAGAAATTCCTGCTCGCCCTCAAGGAAAACGAAAACAGCTCGGTTGCCCGGTTCAATATAGCTCTTTCCAATTACAGGCTTGCCGAATTAAGCAAGGACAATGATTCCATAGCCCAAAAACTGAAAGGGGAGGCTGTTCATGATTTCACTAAGGTTGCAGAACTCGGCAAATCAAATCCTTCTCTCGCTTCAAAAGCAAATTATAATATCGGGAATATTAATTTTGAAATGGAAGACTATGCTTCGGCGATCCAATATTATAAAAAGGCCCTCAGACTTGACCCTTCATTTAATGAGGCGCGGAGAAACCTGAGAATTGCCCAGCTTAAGCTCCCCAAAAATGACAATAAGTCCAATCAGAATAATGATAAGGACAAAGAAAAGGAGAAAGAGCAGAAGCAGGATCAAGATAACCAAGATCAGCAGAAGCAACAGCCCGAGAACAATCAGCAGGATAAGAAGGATCAGAAAGAGCAACAGCATCAGAACGCTAATGAATTAAGTGAACAGGCGGCCGAACAGATTCTGAACGCAGTCGAAAACAAGGAACAGACTGCACGCCAGAACATAAATAAGCAGAATGAGGAGAAAGCCGGTCGCAATTCGCATTTGAAGAAATGGTAGAGCCCATATCTTAAGAAAATACAGAGCTTATTTCAAGTTATATGCTCAACTGATCTGAAGTGAGAGCTGAACTCAAGAGGTAGCTGTACTGCTCAGAGATCTGAATTCCATAAAGATCTGTTCTGAAGAAAATAAGATCTGAAGAAATTTTGATCAGACCTGTAGAATCACAAACGGAGCATTCCGTGAGATTGATAAAAGATTAATTTGATAGAAATGAGAACCCATAGACAATCATATTTTTTAATCCTTTCGCTCTTAGCGTTTTTTCTCTTTTCGGGAAATTGTTTCGCGCAGAGTGTTTCGCTTGAGTTGGAGACACCCAACGGCGGCAACAGGATTGAAGTCGGCCAGAAATTCTGGATCAAGGTGACATACAAGAATTGGGACCGTCAAATCGACGAATCCGCATCGCCAATAAAATCAGTCGGCGGCGCGGATGTGCTCTTCTGGGGATTCAGATCCAGAGTTAACAACGCCACGATTGTGAACGGCCGAGCCTCCAGTTCGTCGGCCGAAACCTATGCGGTTACACTTCGTGCAAAAACCAAAGGCAGCTACACTCTCGGTCCGCTGACAATCGGTGGAGTGCGGACAAATCAGGTGAAATACACAATTGTGGATGCCACAGGAAACCCCGGTGGTCAGCATTCAGTTGATCCGTCGGCCGATCCGTCAAATAATGCCGACCCTACTGCCGATCCGAATGCTCAGAAAAATGCGCAGAATGCAGGTCCGACTTTTATTGGAAAAGGCAATGACAAGCTCTTTATGAGAGCCAACGTCTCCAAAACTACTGCCTATGAGCAGGAAGCTATAGTCTATACTGTCAAACTTTATACGACATATTCATCAATCAAATTTATCGGAGCGACAGATGCTCCTAAGTTTGAAGGTTTCGTAATTGATGAATCTAATGCTGTGTCCAATTCGCTGACACTCGAGGATTATCAAGGAAGAACCTACAAGACAGCGGTCATCGCCCGTTATATCATATTCCCCCAAATGGCCGGTTCCCTGAAAGTTATCGGCAATAAATATACGGTCTCGACCGATGCTTACGAATATTATAACGATCCTTATTTCTCTCAACTCGTTGTCAGACGTCCTATTCAGCTGAATGTGACTCCTAATGATCTGGTGGTGAATGTCAAGCCGTTGCCGAGTCCGCGCCCTGCAAATTTCTCGGGTGGTGTCGGAAAATTCAATCTCTCAGCTTCGCTCAAAACCCCAAAGGCCGTTGCAAACCAGGCCGGCTCGATAACTTATACAGTCTCCGGAGAAGGTAATCTTAAATATGTTCATCTCCCGGATCTGAATATTCTGTATCCGGACGAGATCGAAGTCTTCAGTCCGACGACCGATGTCAACGCGAACGTAACCGGGAATAATGTTTCCGGATCAATAAAGTTTGATTATTCCTTCATGCCCCTGGAGCAAGGGAATTTTAAAATTCCCGAAATCGAACTTGTCTATTTCAATCCCGCAACGGGGCAATATGAGACTGCGAAGGCTAATGGTTTCAATCTTGACGTCGCCCGTGGAACGGAGTCTTCGAAATCTCAGGTGACTTTGACGTTCAATTCCAAACTGATGCCTGTGGATGTCAATGAAACACCCATGAAACGCCCCGCAATCCGAGGATTCGGATATTGGCTTTGGTATATTATTCCGACTTTAATCCTTGTGATTATAATGATTGCAAGGCGAAAATACCTGTCTGACAGAGCTGATATAGTGAATCTCCGGACCCGTAGGGCCGGGAAAATGGCACGCCGGCGTCTGAAGAAAGCAATGGCGGCTATGAAATCCGGAAATGAAGATCAATTCTATGAGGAAATCCTTAAGGCTTTGTGGGGATATCTTTCTGATAAACTGCAGCTCCCGACCTCTGAGTTGCGCCGTGACACGGTGAGTCAGATTCTCGATTCGCGCAAGATCCGCACCGACGTGACGGATAAGCTGCTTAAATTAATTGACGAATGCGAATATGCAAGATATTCTCCTGCTTCCCTGCGTAAGCCTATGAGTGAAATTTATGATGAAACCGCGGAAATGCTCAACTCTCTCGAAGAAAATTTCTCCAAGAAGAATACTGTTGCCTCAGACGACAACAATGATAACAATCCGGAGAGCGGAATGAAGACCCAGGGTCAGGAACCCGCTAAAGGTCGTTCAGCCGGCGTCATGACGTCAATTTTGATTTTGCTCTTCAGTGTTCTTAATGCTTCGGCGGCTCCCGGCTCCGGTAATCTTATCGCGGAAGCTGACAGTGCATATTCGCACGGCGAATATGAAAAGGCTGCCGAACTATATGAACAGAGAATAAAAGAAAGCGGCGCGACGGCATCCGTCCTTTTCAATCTCGGTTGTGCTTACTATAAATCTGGAAATGAAGGAGCCGCACGATTGTGTCTTGAACGTGCAAAAAGGCTTGATCCCTCAAATTCGCGCATAAATCAAAACCTCAATTACATCAAGAATAGGGTAGAGGATGCGAACAAAGCTGAGCTAAAAGGGAAAAAAGGTGATGTGAGTCCGGACAATAAAGGTTTCTTCCAAAGAGTTAACAACAAAATTGCCGTTGACTCGTCGTCCAACACTTGGGCTTCATTCGCGGTCATGGCTTTTATCCTTCTGCTCCTTGCGGTGGCCGGTTATGTTTTCTCCCGTAATGTCCAATTGAAGAAGATCGGATTTTTCAGTGGCATAATATTCTTCTGCTTCACTGTCATCTTTATAATATTTTCAGAAATGGCCGCAAGTCATTTCGAGAGCAAAGACGAAGCTATCGTGACTGCGTTCAAGACCGCTCTATCGGCCGAGCCGTTCGTGGAACAGAGCGAAGGCGCACAGAAGAATGCGGAGGGCATCACGCTTTGCCGGGGATCGAAAGTCGACATTCTCGAAAGCCGTCTGGATGCCGACGGTAAAATCGGCTGGTATAAAGTCCGCTTCAATAATTCAAATATCGGATGGGTGCCTGCATCCTCCATAACTATTATCTGATGAAAACTCAGGCTTGAACGAGGTTGGAGGATAAAAATTAAGATATCCCCCTTTATTATCTAAATGCCTGAATAAAGACGGATTAGAATGACGAAATAAAAAATATGTTATAAAACACTAAAAATTTATATCAAAAATTTTGTTTCGTGACGGATTTTTGCGTAACTTAGCAATTGAAAGCCTGAATTGCTCCTCAGCGGGCTGTAAAATTGGACTCAACTTCATTTCGTAAATTTCATTCGCTTCGTATAAGTAGTGAGTCGATCGTTACTTTACAAGTTGTGAAGGGTTTGGAAATTCCGGAAATCAGTTGAATCTGAAGTAAAAAATTAACATATCAAAATACTGACCTTATGAGCAAAACAATCAGTTTCAATGAGCTTCGTCGTCTGAAAGACAGCTTG
>CAYQQG010000048.1:0-13864 GCA_964419535.1 uncultured Sangeribacter sp. | reverse complement strand
TGCGCCACCGTCGGGCCAACAAAACACCGCAGCCGAAATAAATAGGCTCCAAAAACGGCCGAATTTTCTCACACGGCCAAATATCTCAAAGCGGCAAACATATCTAAATATGACACCAAAACGCAATGCACTCGGGCGTGGCCTGGACTCTCTGATTTCCATGTCGGAGATCCGCACTGACGGTTCGTCTGCCATAAACGAAATAGAAATAGGGCAGATCGACCCCAATCCGGACCAGCCGCGCACGTCTTTTTCTGAAGAATCCCTCCAGGAACTCGCAACCTCGATCCGCGAGTTGGGAATCATCCAACCCCTCTCGCTGAGGCTCAATTCCGACGGCCGATACCGCATAATCGCCGGCGAACGCCGTTGGCGCGCCGCCTCGCTCGCGGGGCTCAAAACCGTGCCGGCATATGTCCGCACGGCTTCCGATTCGGAAGTGACCGAAATGGCGCTCATCGAGAATATCCAGCGCGAGGACCTCAATGCGATCGAAGTCGCGCTCGCTTTCCGGAAATTGATCGACACATATAATCTCACTCAGGAACGCCTTTCCGAACGGATCGGAAAAAAACGCGCGACCATCACCAATCATCTCCGGTTGCTCAAACTGCCGGCCGAAATCCAGATCGGACTTCGTGACCGCAAACTCGACATGGGTCACGCGCGGGCGCTCTTGGCCGTCGAGAATCCGAAGAATCAGCTCCGTCTCTATAACCGCATACTCAAGGAGGATCTGAGCGTCCGGCGTGTGGAGGAACTTGCGCGCGAACTCGCCGAAGGCGGTGCGGAGCCGGCCGACAAGCCGAAAAAATCCCGGAAGTCCGGCGCCGGAGAATATGACTTCTTTGTCAAGGAACTCTCAAACTATTTCCCGACCCCGGTGACGTTCCGGCGTGCCGACAACGGAAAGGGGTCGATCACTCTCAAATTCGGATCTGATGAAGAATTGCAGCGCCTCGTGACTCTCTTCGAGAAGCTGAAAGAGAAATGACCAAATTGAAAAAGAAATGACCAAACGACTTCTGCCGGCTGTCCTTGCCGCCGCAATGGTGCTTCCGATCGGGTGTGACATCGCTCGTGCCGCCAACCTCCCCCGACAGGAGGTTGAAGAGCCCCATGCGGTTTCCCCGGCGGAGCCGGATGACGAGGTGAGCGAAGAACCCTATCTCGACGCCGAGGTCCTCGTGGCCACACCCGGTGAAGAGGCCGAAGAAGTCACGGATGCAGACGACGAGCCGTTGACCATCGTGACCGACCCGACATCGCCATACGGTGTTGACGGCAAGCGAATCTTCAATCCCGATCCGACGCGGGCCGTATGGCTCAGTGCCCTTTTCCCCGGTCTCGGCCAGATCTACAACCGCCGCTATTGGAAACTTCCCATTATAGTGGCCGGATATATGGGCCTCGGATACGGCACGAGCTGGAACGCACGGATGTATCAGGATTATCAGAGGGCCTATTCCGACATAATGGATGACGATCCGGATACGAAATCATATCTCGATTTCTTCCCCCCGACAGTGGACGAGTCGACACTCGACAAGAATTGGCTCACCCAGACCCTCAAAAGCCGAAAGGACTATTACCGGCGCAACCGCGACCTTTGCATCATCTGTTGCGTCGGACTCTATCTCCTCGCGATGGTCGATGCATATGTCGACGCATCGCTGACACATTTCGAGGTGAGCGACGACATATCGCTTGATATCGCTCCCTCAATCATGATATCGCCCGGACTCCGTCGGCCGACTCCGGCTCTCAACTGGGCGTTCACCTTTTGATTCCGCAAATAATTAACTCCTCTTTAATATAGAAGACCTCATGAACCGTAAACTCATAATCCTTGCGCTGGCAGCGGCCTCAATGACATGCAGCTCCATGGCCAAACAGCCGTCGAACGTGCTTGATCTCAAGGAATCGATTACTGATGAAGCCATAATCTATCCCGAAAGTTTTGAAGTCGACGCCCAGAAAATGCTTGAGTCCTGGTATCTGAAAAATTATACCGACACCGACGAGAGATATCGCACCTCGACAAATCCGTCAACCTCGGACGCCGTTATGCGTCAGCGTCTTGCTGAACTTCCGACGGTCATCGACCTCCCTTATAACCAGATTGTCAGAAGCTATATCGACCGTTATATGGAGAAAGGCCGCCCGATGGTGGCCTCGCTGCTCGGCCTGAGCACATATTATATGCCCATATTTGAACAGGCCTTGGAGGCCGAACAGCTTCCTCAGGAGCTCAAGTATCTGCCTGTCATAGAATCGGCTCTCGATCCGAATGCCGTTTCGCGTTCGGGCGCAGGTGGTCTCTGGCAATTCATGCCGGCCGCAGCGAAGGGTTATGATCTCGAAATCTCATCGCTGGTCGACGAGCGCCGTGATCCTTACAAATCATCCGCCAAGGCTGCCAAGATGCTCCATGACCTTTACGACACATACGGTGACTGGAGTCTCGCCATCGCCGCCTATAACTGCGGTCCGGGGAATGTCAACAAGGCGATCCGCCGTGCCGGCGGCGACCCCAAGAAACAGGATTTCTGGAGCATCTATAAATATCTCAGCCCCGAAACAAGAGGCTATTTCCCGATGTTCATCGCCGCTAACTATGTTATGAACTATTATAAGGACCATAATATCTCTCCGGTTCTTCCGACTCGCCCGCTCGTGACCGACACAATCGGAATATCCACGCGTGTCCATTTCGATCAGATTTCACATGTTCTCGACATTCCCAAGGAGGAACTCAGGATCCTCAACCCTCAGTTCCGTGCCGATATAATCCCCGGTTCGGCAAATCGTCAGTATATGCTGATCCTTCCGGTCCAACAGGTTCAGGCCTATATAATGAGTGAACCGGAAATCCTCGCTTATGAAGCCGCTAAATATGCTCGCCGCACAGACGCCAACCCCGGCGATGTCAACGTGGATGAAATTATGGACGTCTCGGACAATCCTCTCCTTGCCTCGGATCCCTTGAACGCGGACGATGAACTCGCCGAAGAGGAAGAACTTCCCTCACCTCCCGCTCGCCAGAATTCGAATATGAACGCCAACACGCATGTAGTCTTACATACGGTCGGAGACAATGAGACAATCAATGACATAGCGGAGATGTATGAGGTTCGCGTGACAGATATCCGCAGCTGGAACTCGCTGCGCCGGAATGCGGTGCGTCCCGGCCAAGTCCTGACAATCGAAACCGCAGTCCCGGATTCAAAACTTCAGTCACGCCGCAAACCCGCCGCGCAGACGAAGCCTAAGACTGAAACCGCTCAGCAACCGGCTAAACAACCCGCCAAGAACACCAACCAGCAGGCCAACGCCGACAAGAAGCAAAATTCAAACAATGCCGGCAAGACTCCTCAGACAAACAAGAATCAGCAGGCAAACACAAATAAGAACCAGCAGAATAACAAGAATCAGCAGGCTAATAGCAAGAATCAGCAAAATAATAAGAACCAGAACAATAAGAACCAACAGGCCAACAATAAGAACGGCAAAAACGGTAAGAACCAGCAGGCTTCTAACGACAAGAATGGTAAGAACGGCAAGAACCAGCAGGCCAACAATAAGAATCAACAGGCAAATAAGAGTGGCACTCACGAGATTAAATCCGGTGAGTCGCTTTCGACGATTGCCAGAAAGCATGGCGTGACGGTCGAAGAGCTGAAGAAAGCCAACAATCTGAAGAATGACAATATTCGCGCCGGCGATGAGCTCAAGGTGCCGAAGTCGAAAGCAGCCTCAAACAAGAATTCGGGCAACACCGGCAAGAATTCCAACAATAAGAACGACAAAAACTCATCCAAGAACAGCAACTCCAATAAAAAGAAACGTTGATTATGAATAAGAATCAGAAAATCATCATGTGGGGAGCGGTCGGTGTGTTCGCCGTCATGGTTGTCATTGTCGTCCTCTTGCTGACAAGGCTCTCAAAGACTGACGGCGATGCGGATGCCGCCGCTTTGGCAAATGCACGCGCCGATTCTCTGGCGCTCGCCAATGACCGCCTCGAGCTGACCAATGAGTTCAATCAGCTGAATGCTGATTTCGCCCAATATGAAGATCAGCAGATCTATCTGAAGGATGACTCTATAATTCAGCAATATAATGAAGCACGCGACAGAATCAAGGGCTTGCTCAAGGATCTGGAGAAAGAAAAAGCATCCAACAGCAAGAACCGTGAGCGCATAAAGCAACTTGAGAACGAAGTGGCGTCGCTCAAAAAGATTGTTCATCATTATCTTGAAGAAATCAAACGCCTTGGCGAAGAGAATGAGGGTTTGAAGAAGGAGATTCAGGAAGTGACGGAGCGTAATGAACAGTTGGTTTCGCGCGCCGACAACGCCGAGCGCAGCAACGCCGCCTTGTCTCAGGAGGTGGCCAAAGCAAAGAAGCTGACAATCACCGGACTTTCTTTCCATGCCTATAATAAGAAGAATAAGGATGAGAAGAAGATAAATAAGGCGACTTCGCTCGGAGCTTCATTCACTATCACGCCGAATGCAACGGCATCGGCCGGAATGAAGACAGTTTATATGCGTGTCGTGTCGCCCGACGGAACTTTGGTGGGCGGCGGTCCTTCGTTCAGCTATGACGGAGGTTCGATCCAATCGAGCGCTTCCAAGCAGGTTGAATATGACAACGGCGAGGTTCATGTACAGATCTATTGCCCGGTCAACGCTTCGCTGACCCCGGGTGATTATAAGGTTGAAATTTTCTGCGACGGCGCCCGCCTCGGCTCGCGGTCATTTAATATGAAATAAAAGCTATGCTTTTATAACAGAACGGCTTCGCGCTCCGGAGGCAGATTGCTGTTTACAAATAGAATTGCACCCGATTTTTATTTTAAGAAAATCGGGTGCAATTTTATTTTAATAGGATCCAGTACAAAAGTCCGTTAGTATATTCTCACCAAAACCCATTTTTTCTGGAGGCGTGGGAAATTTGAGAAAATCAAATCAAAAAAAGCAAGATGATGCTGGGTCACCCCTACAATGGCTTCATTCATAGCGATTGCCTGCAGAGCAGGCGTTTAACATGAGGCCCGTATCCGAGCCCGCGTAGCGCGGAGAGGGTGCGGGTATAAGGCGCCATTGTCAAGGTGAAATGCCCTGCAGCGCAGGTCTTTAACATTAGGCACGTATGACGGCCCGCGTAGCCGGCCGTCGTGCGTGTATCCGAACAATCATAATATCCATAAATGGAGCCATGCGTCAGCTTGGCTATTAGCTCCCCGATACTAATAACAGATGATTTATAGATCAACATTCAACGAGGTAAAGGGGAGAAAAAAGGAATCGGTGCTGATCCCGAATGGGATAGCACCGATCTGTTTTTTACGAGATATTGTCTCGCTGTGTGTGAGGAGCTATATTATTTGTTAGCTTCTTCAGCTTTGGGTTCCTCAGCGGGAGCAGCAGCTTCTTCAGCTTTGGGCTCTTCAGCCTTAACTTCTTCAGCAGCTTCAGTAGCGGGGCAGTCAACTGCGGGGCAGTCAGCTACTACTTCTTCAGTCTGGGGGCAGTCTGCTACGGGGCAGTCAGTTGCTTCTTTGTCCTTGTTTGAGCAAGAAACGAGTGCTACGCTTGCTACAACAGCGAGAGCGAGAATTACTTTCTTCATTTTTCCTAAATTTTAAAAATAATAAAACAATGTTTTTTTGCTATCAAAAACGATGCAAAGTTAGGTATTATTTTTTATTCCGCAATACTTTTGCCAAAAAAAATCGTCAAATCACCCTAATTTTAACATCTCTTAACATAAATCACCCTTTTTTCGGCCGACTGATTAAAACTTAACAAAGCTAATGCCGAATAGTTTTCCCTTTCAGATCCCCGGATTTGTTATAAAAAGATAGACATGTAGGCCGGTAATAACAAAATGTCACCGTCCTTTCGCAGATCTTTAGTGTATATAAGGTAATTGTGAAGGATTCGAGAAGAAAATTTCTTTTTGAATAAGTCCAAGGATTTATGTGTATTATAGCCGGAGGATTTAACTTCAACAGGACATATTTTACTTTCCGTCGAAATAAGGAAGTCGATTTCGTAGTTATGCTTGCCGGAATCCGTTTGCCAAGTGTAATAAAAAAGTTTATTTCCGGAGGCGGTAAAAATTTGAGCGATAACATTTTCGTAGACATATCCCAAATCTGCAGGGAGCTTGTCGGAGAGCAGTTTTTGATAGATAACGTTGTCAATTATATTTTTATCCCAGAAAGCAAGTGTAATGAAAAGGCCGGTGTCACTGAGATACATTTTATATTTATCGTAATCAGCATGGAGCGACAGACCGATGTTGGGATCGTTGGCATGGTGGCAGATGTTAACAGTCATGCTATCTTCCATTTCTCTTAACAGTTGAGCTAATTTATCTTGACCAACAGCCTGTCCGATCACACCGGATGTTTTATAGCCGGATGAATTGCCGGTGAGTTGTGAAGGAATGGATTTGAAGAGAAGTTCTGCTTTTCCGGTGGGATCGATTTTTTGGAAATCATCCAGATATAGTTCAATGATCTCTCGTTTTACTGAATCCACAGCCGAGAGATTAATGGAGTCAAGATAGGTATCCACTGCTTGAGGCATACCCCCAATCAGCATATAAAGTCGGAAATCCCTCATGAGTTTTCTATTGACGGAATCTCCAAGAGATCGCTTGCTTTCAAAAATTTCTCTCATCATGGGGATTGTAGAGTAATCTCCGAGAGCCCAGCGAAACTCTTCGTAGTCCATGGGATACATGGTGAGCCGAGTCTCTTCGCTTGGGATTACGATGTCTTTAGTATTCTTTTTGATCGATAGCAGTGACCCGGTTTCGATATAGTCAAATCGATGATCTTTGACAAGGTATTTAATGGCTTGGCGGACTTTCGGACATTTTTGAATTTCATCGAAAATAATTACCGATCTGCGCTCTTTCAGTTGGACGCCATAGATAAATTGTAACTGCATAAAGAAATTATCTCGGTCAGAAATATTCTCTACGGCATCCCATAAGGCCTCAGGTGCATCAGCGAAATCAACCACGATGTAGCTCTCATATTCATTTTTAGCAAATTCTTCGGCAATTGTGGATTTCCCCACACGGCGCGCTCCTTTAATAAGCAAGGCGGTTTTACCGTCTTTCTTTATCTTCCATTCTTTTATTTTGTCGTATATTTTACGCTTAAATATTCTGCTCATTTATTTAACTCTTTGAAAATAATTATAATTTGGTATTAAATTCAGAGCAAAGATAGAGCAAAAATATGTTTCCTCAAAATTTTTTTAACGAGAATTATGTGTTTCCTCAGAATTTTTTTTGAGGGAATTGAATATTTCCTCAAAATTTATTTTGGCAAATACGCGGATTTCCTCAAAATGTTGAGGATTTTATGAAATGTGTTCTGAAGTTTGCGGCAATCCAATTTAGATGTCTACCAGTTTCGCTATGTCGGCGAAAAAGTTGTGGTTTAGAATTTTGCATATTCTCAGGAGCAACTCGGTGTCGATGGATTGCCGGGCAAATATGTTGTATATGTTGCGCCGGTCGCAATTGAGCTGTCCGGCAAACCAGGTCGCAGTCCATGTCTTTGGGCCGTTGTCGAATATCTCTTTTATGAGCGCTCCGATGTGCATAGTATCAAATGGTTTTTGGCGCAAATTTAGTTCAATCCGGCGGTGTCTGACGAGTCCTTTTCGGTCCTTTTGGATCCGCCCGGTTGGGTGACTTCCCGATGAGTTCGGAGCCCTCGTAATAGTGGGAAATAATCGTTCACAAAGAGAGAAATTATGTATCACATATAAATGGGGTGCCGTCTGTTTATTTGCCGTAATTTTGCAAAATATCAATTCTTGTCTATTTGAGTGATATATAAAATTTCTGCAAAATTTAATTTATAAATTATCAATTCATGAAATGTCTTTTCAAATTTCTGACGTTGGTAATGTTATTAATTTCGAGCAGTGCGTTTGCCGAAACCTTTACAGAAGGCGGCATTACGTATGAAACGATTGATAACAAACTCAATGTCAGCGTGACTGCTCCTATGGACGGTTCAAAGTACAAAGGGTCTATCGAAATCAAAGGCTCAGTGATGCATCAAGGGCGCCAATATTCCGTCAAGGCGATTGGCAAGGGCGCTTTTTTCAATGCTACGGGGTTGACTTCCATAAAGATGGATCAAACTATCGAAAAAATCGAAGACTCAGCTTTTCAGGGTTGCACCGCGCTCACATCGGTTGAAATCCCGAATCGCACCACTTATGTCGGTGTGTCGGCATTTGAAGGATGCACAAAGTTGGCCACCGTCACACTCAGTAATTATCTGACTACGATTAAGAATCGTGCGTTTGCTAAGTGTTCAAATCTTACAAAAGTTGATGTCAAGGATAAAATCACAACGATTGGTGATTACGCTTTTCTGGACTGTGCCAAATTGTCGTCAATTAAAATCCCGCAAACAGTCACATCAATCGGTATTGGTGCATTTGAGAATGCACAACCCTAAGCGACATATCACTTCCGTCGGGGCTCACTGTTCTTGGAGCGCAGGCATTCAAGAATTGTAAGGCCATTCGTAAGGTTGTGATTCCCGAGAAAATCAAGGAGATCAAGAGTTTAACGTTCTGTGGCTGTTCCACTCTTTCAGATATTACATTCTCCATAGGGATTTCCCTTATAGCGGACCAGGCCTTCCAATCAACTGCCTTCACATCCATGACGATCCCTTCGACGGTTAAGGAACTGGGGAATTCCGCCTTTAGCAATTGTGGTTCCCTTGTGTCGTTAACGGTTGAAGATTCAGCGGAACCGCTCAAGTGTGGTGTTGATGTGTTTACGAAAACTCCGGTCACTTCGGTCACACTTGGACGAGTTCTGAACTGTGGTTCCGGTGCGAAGGGTGTTTTCGAGGAACATGTAGAACTGAAGACTCTTAAAATTACCGGTAAATGCACATCATTGTCCGCAGCTATCTTCAAAGGGTGTACCGCTCTTGTAAACGTAAGCGTAGAGGAGGGTTTGCGTGAGATCGGTCAAGACGCATTTGCATCATGTGAGGCTCTGCAGACGCTTCAACTTCCCCAAAGTGTGGCTGCCATTCACGCCAACGCTTTCAGCCGTTGCTATAATCTCGCCTCATTTAATTTGCCTGAGAAAGTGTCTGTTATTGAAATGTCAACATTCTATATGTGCCGCAATCTTCCGACACTCGATTTGGCAAATATAAAAGAGATCCAGAACCAGGCATTTTATGGTTGTGATGTCATCAATAATATAAAACTTTCGGATAAGCTCATAACTATAGGCAACGATGCGTTCAGTGACTGCATGGCGCTGTCCGCAATTATTATTCCGGGGAATGTAACCACCATGGGTGACGGCGTTTTCTTCAATTGTCCCAAGCTGACCTCTGTAACTTTTGAGTCCGGTGGCAATCTGCTTCGCATGGGTGACAAGCAGTTCGTCGATTGCCCTGTTCGTGAATTTATTCTCGGACGCAATATTGAATATACAGGTTCTTCCGACGAGAATATATTTGGCTCGAATACGACCCTCTATGAAGTCTCGATTATGACTTCTGTCAATAGGATTTGCGACAATATGTTTGACGGCTGTCAAAGACTCACAGAGATTGTGTTGCCCGGATCAATTACAAAAATAGGTTATAATGCGTTCGGCAACTGTCCGGGCCTCACAGCGGTCACATCAAAGAATTATACTCCGCCTACAGCTTCCGGCGCCTTCTCCCAGACCGTATGCAATAACGCTACCCTCACGGTGCCGTTCAGCGCTCAGTCAAGTTATAAGAGTGCGGCAGGTTGGAAGGACTTCAAGAGATTTAAGACGTTGCCCGATGTGCCTAAATACAAAGTGAATGTATCGTCATCAGGTCCGGGCGTTGTTTATGTCAACGGCAGTGACAGCAAGTCAATTGAAGTGCCGTCCGGCGAACCGTTGACTATTGTGGCCACTCCGAATAAAGATAAGGCTGTGATTTCAGCTTCGTATACGATCGGCGGAACGCGCCACACATTCCTCTCCACAGTTACAATTCCCGCAGTTACCGGAGATGTCTCAGTTAGTGTTGAGTTTGGAGATGTTCCCAAAGAATTACCCACCGCGATCTCTATTACTCCCGCGAAGGTGACAATTGCACCCGCCGCCACGGCCCAGCTTTTCGTTGATTATGAACCTTATGATTCATACGCTCCCATAACTTGGAGTGTGATTAGCGGCAGCAACAGCGTGAGAGTGAGCAATGACGGCATTGTAACCGGTGTCGAAAATGGTGTGGCTGTGATTTGTGCATCAACATCAAATGGCCTTAAGGCTACGGCTACGGTAACGGTGAGTGACGGGACGATGCGAATTGAGGAGATTCCCTATCTCGAGGCCGGACAGAAATGGCAAGCAAAGCTTCTTGAGAATGGAGAAGCCATTACCTCGGGTGTGAGCTGGAGTTCCTCGAATCCTTCCGAAGTGTCTATCACATCTGAAGGAATCATAACCATACGTGTTCAAAGCTATGATTTTGTGAGCGCAATCATCATAGCGAAGTATAATGGAACGGAATGTGTTTATGACTTTACAACATTGCCGAGCAATGTATATTCCTTCACCGGAAGCGACGGTCTGAATTATTCATTTGAACATAGCCTTGATGGAGTTTCTGTTTCAACTTCCAAATATACCGGCTCCTCTTCCGAAATTGTGATTGAGAGCAGTGTTAAAGATGAATTCGGATGCGAATATCCTGTGATCGGTATATACGATTTAACACTTGACAGTCAAGTCACGAGCCTTGTATTGCCTGAGTCAATGCGATATATCGATAGAATCGACGCAAGATGGCTTGATACACTCACATGCAAAGCAACATCGGTTCCTCAGACTGAAACGCTTAATTTATTAGATGAGTACGGAGATAAAACAATAATATATGTTCCTGCGTCTGCGCTAAACGTTTATAAGAATAATCCGATATGGAACTGGTATATTTTACGTCCGATTGAAAACGTTTCTGTTGAAAAGATTGAAGGTGAACGTGACGAAATATCACTGAATGGTCTTCAAATAAATGCCAAAGGCAGAATTGAGGTCTACAATCTCTCCGGCATAAAAGTGGCATCGGGAGAAGACGAATTGACCCTTCCCGCCAAAGGTCTCTATATTGTGAAAGTTGGTGAACGCTGTGTGAAGGTTCATGCGTTCTAAATCCAATAATAAATAAATGAAAATAATGGGCTGACCCTTTGGGGTCAGCCCATTTAGTCTATAAGGATAAATTTTTTAGCTGTAGCTGACGGCGGCGTGGAAGTTGGCCATTTCGATTGCGGCCACGGCGGCTTCAGAGCCTTTGTTGCCGAGGACACCGCCGGCACGTTCCCGGGCTTGTTCGAGGGTGTTGACGGTCAGCACGCCGAAAATCAGCGGGGTCTCGCCGCGCGCATTGATGATCGCGGCGCCTTCGGCGGCCTGTTGGCAGACGTAATCGAAGTGAGGTGTGTCACCGCGGATTACGCAGCCGATAACGATTACGGCGTCGGGACGCTGCTTGACCAGAACCCCGGCGGCATTGACGAGTTCAACCGTTCCGGGGACGTCATAAAGACGGATGTTTTTTTCTTTGACGCCGGCTTTGAGCAGAGTTTCGATAGCTCCGTCGCGCAGGGCGTGAGTGATTTCCGGATTCCATTTAGCCGTGACAATGTCGCAGGTGAAGGAATCTTTATCGTATGGCGCGGGAATCTCAAGCTCCGCGCCGTTAGTGTTCAGAATTGTAGACATATCGGTCTGAAATAGGTATAATGAAATGAGCTCTTTGAGCCCATTTCATAAAATTTTGAGGTTATATTTAGACGGGGTCTTAAGACAGGACGTCGGTGTCGATTTCAATTTCAGTTTCCGGTTCCTTTTCGTCTTCCTTGCCGGAATCTGCGGCGGATTTGTTTTTGCGCGACGCGGCGCGTTTGGCATATCCGGCTGCTTTCTGCATCTGGCGTGAGAAGGACTGAGTGAATTTTTTCCAATTGGAGGGTTGAGACTCCATGGTCTCGATCGTTTCGAGCAATGCGATTATATCCTCTTCGAGTTCGAGAGTTTCAAGAGCGATTGCGCGGGGAAGCACAGCGGCCAAAAGGCGTTTTGCCCTTTCACGCATGTGCTTCATCCGGCTCATGATTTCCGCCATTTCGATGGTTATCTTTATCTCTTTGCGGCCGATTCTTCCGGAGCGTTTTTTCGAGAATTTAATGGCTTCGGAATAGAATTTGAGTGCTTCGCGGTATTGTCCGGAAGCGGCCATAAGCTCACCGACTTTGCGAAGTGCTTCGGCCAGACGATCGGTGGCATTGGCCACGCCCTCGTTGACCTTTTCATATAGGGCTTCAGCCGTCTCCTTCTGTTTCATAAGGAGTTCGATCGCTTTCTTGCGTGAGCGGATGATTCTGGCGGCGAGTTCCATCGCGAGGATATGGAATTGGCCGAATCGTTCGGAGTCTTCGCTGACAAGGCGTGAGAGGAGTCTGAAAAGGAGGTCGAGTTCCTTTTCGCTCCGGTGATAATCCTTGAGGTTGTAATGGATTTCAGCCAGATCGAAGAGGATAGCAGAGAATATTGTGCGGAATTCGAGGTGGTCAATGTCCGGGAAATCGCGGAGTTCGCGCATGGAACTTATTGTTCGTTCCATAGCGTCGAGCCACCGTTCTTCGGCCACGAGGGCAGCGACGGTCGCGCGGTTTTTTTCGGCATTGGACAATATTTTATATTCATTGGATTTCTTGTCGAATCCGGAGAGATCGAGAGGTAGTGTTATCATATTGTTTATCTTTATTCTTTAGCATAACTCAGCGGAAGACAATTTGCCTTCACAACTCATTGTAAATAACAAATCTGCGGGATGTGAGGTTCAAAAAACGGTCACTCGGGGCCTATTTTTATGATAAACTCTTCTATTTCTTAATTGGATTCTGTTATTTTGAGTCCGGGCGCCGGGATTCGAATTCTTCCAGGGCCGCGCGGAATTCGGGGCGCATCGGTGCTGAGCGAGCTGTTTCGGGGTCGAAGGAGACCATAACGGTGTCGCATATTGACCGGATTTCTCGCGTTCCGGTTTCGACAAGGCATTGGCGGAGTGTGAAACTTTTTTCCCCGATATGGATGCATCGGGTGAGCACTTCGATCTCTTCTCCGAATTTTATCTGTTTGATATATGAGCAATTGATGTTGGCGATGACGGATTCAACGCGCTGAAAGTTCATTTGTCCCTTCATGACGGTCTGCATATAATGAGCTTTGGCCAGATCGTAGAGGGAGAAATAGACGACGTTGTTCAGGTGTCCGAGGATATCAATGTCGTTGAAACGGAGCTGAACGGGGGTTACGTGCGAAAAGTCAGAGAGTTCGATTTCTTCCGGTCGCATATTATAAGGTGGTTTTTTATTTTATGAATTGGGCTTTTTGAGTCCGTATAA
This sequence comes from uncultured Sangeribacter sp., assembly GCA_964419535.1. Taxonomy (GTDB): domain Bacteria; phylum Bacteroidota; class Bacteroidia; order Bacteroidales; family Muribaculaceae; genus Lepagella. The sequence goes on along the minus strand of CAYQQG010000048.1, from coordinate 392 downwards.
TGGAATGTGATGTTTTGTGCCCTCTCAACCGATGAATCGGATTGAAGAGATGACCTCTTTTTTCATCAGCCTGTTGATTTCTTTGACAATCCGGGTCCGGTTCATGTTGAGCTCATGGCGCAGGGAGGCGTCCGTGACACGAATCGTCATGTTCCCGGATCTTACGAGCGGTTTCATGGTGCGGGCGGCGATGTCGGGTCCGATTATTTTCGGCCAGAGATCGGCTGCCTGAAGTTCATCGAGCCGGCCTTGCAAGTCGTTGTCCATGATCGCTTGCCTCAGCACGTCGCCGACGCTTTGAATCTCTTTTCTATCCATAGGTCACGTCTGTCATATCGGATTTTATGAAATAGGTTCTTGTGGAGCTGAAGCGCGTTTTTTCAGACGGGTTC
>CAYQQG010000047.1:0-14075 GCA_964419535.1 uncultured Sangeribacter sp. | reverse complement strand
CAATCATCGGTCACTTTGGCCTCGGTTTCTATTCCGCATTTATGGTGGCCAAGAAAGTCGTGATCCGGTCACTTTCTTATAAAGAGGGCGCTCAGGCTGTGGAATGGTCGTGTGATGGCTCTCCGGAATATGAGATGCACCCCACCGATAAGGCTGAGCGAGGCACCGACATCATCCTGTATATCGATGACGAATCGAAAGAATATCTCGAAAAGTAACGCATCATCGGCCTGTTGAAGAAGTATTGCCGATTCCTACCCGTGCCCGTAGTGTGCGGCAAAAAGGAGGAATGGAAAGATGGCAAGTATGTTGAGACCGATGAGGACAATATTGTCAATGCGACCGAGCCTCTCTGGACCCGCAAGCCCTCGGAGCTTACCGATGAGGATTATCTGAAGTTCTATCATGAGCTTATGCCCGGACGCGAGGATCCCCTTTTCTGGATTCACCTCAACGTGGACTATCCTTTCACACTGACGGGCATCCTGTATTTCCCGAAGATCAAGAGCAACATTGACATTCAGAGAAACCGGATTCAGCTCTATTGCAATCAGGTTTATGTGACCGATCAGGTTGAAGGCGTTGTTCCGGAATTCATGACAATCATGCAAGGCGTGATCGACTCGCCGGATATACCCCTCAATGTTTCACGAAGCTATCTGCAGTCAGACCGTCAGGTGAAGAAGATCTCAACTTATATCTCAAAGAAGGTAGCCGAGAAACTTGACAAGCTCTATACATCGGACCGCGCGGAATTTGAAAAGAAATGGGATGACATCCGCATCTTTATCGAATACGGCATGCTGACGGACGAGAAATTCTATGAGTCAGCCAAAAAATTCTTCTTGCTCAAGGACGTTCAGGGTCAGTATTTCTCACTTGAAGATTACCGCAAGCTTATCGAATCGAACCAGACCGACAAGGATTCAACCGTCATCTATCTCTATACGACGGATCCTACGGCCCAATATTCCTATATCAAGGATGCCGAGGATAAGGGCTATAATGTCCTTCTGATGAACGGTGAGCTCGACAATCACTTCATGTCGCTTCTTGAAAGCAAGGACCAGAAGATGAGGTTTGTGCGCGTCGATTCTGACATTCCCGAACGACTGATCGTCAAAGATGACAATGCCAAGGCTGACCTCACTCCGCTTCAATCCGATATCCTTCAGGGTGTGTTCACAGCCGATATTCCTGAAGTTGAGAAAGCCACATTCATCGTGTCGCTTGAAAATCTGGGCGAAAGCGGAGCGCCGGCAACCGTGACTCAGAATGAGTTCATGCGCCGAATGAAACAGATGGCCGAACAACAGCCCGGAATGATGGGAGGAATGGACCTTCCTGACAGCTATCAGCTTGTTGTCAACACTGAACAGCCGGCAATTAAGAAAATTCTTGACGAGGCTTCCGGAAAACTCGATTCTGTCGTGGGCCCGATCCTCAGCGAGATTGAAAGCCTCAACGGAGAAATCTCAAAGGCCAGAGATCCCAAAGCGAATGAGGGTCTTTCGGACGAAGCCAAAGCTGAAGCCAACAAGCAAATTGAAGAGAAGGAGAAAAAGGTTGCCGAACTCAGAGAATCGCAGAAGAAAGCAATCGAAGAATTCGCACATGGAAGTGCTCTGACGCGCCAGGTGATCGATCTCGCGCTTCTTCAGGCCGGTCTTCTGAAAGGCAAGGAACTTTCCGAATTCATCCGCCGTTCCGTCTCGCTTCTCTAATATTTCCCGGATCGTAGATAAGATTTTTATAAAATCATCAACGGGATTTTTCCCTAAAATACAATATATTACAAAAGCCGGCTCGAACATTTCGAGTCGGCTTTTGTTTTATTGTGCATATGGATTCATCGGGGGGAAGCCCGTCTGACGCCTGGCATATGATATATACATCCCTCACCGTCCCAACACTACGCGTGGACCGGTACGGGCCTAATGTTAATGCCTGCTCAACAGAAGACTGCAATCACCTGTGCGGACTGATTATTCAGCTATTTCAGCCTCTTTATCTTCGTCCTCGACCTTCTTTTCAGGATCAGTGAATTCAGTGAAGCCGGCCTCAAGAAGAAGGTTATACCACGTGAAGAGTTTCTTTATGTCTGAGGGATAGACACGATCGCGGTCATAGTCGGGAAGAATCTCTCCGAACTTTTCACGAAGAGCATCGTTATCCAAGGCCTTGAAGTCAATCTTCCCGCCGTTTTCGTGTGCGTAGACCAGATCGAGGATCTCACCGAGGGGCTTGTCGTCCCCTTCGGTATACATTGCTATATCACCGAGTGAAACGACCTTATCGCGAGAATGGACCGGCGTGCGCTTCTTTGAAATTAAATCTTCAACAAGAAGCATCTTATTGCCATGCGAAATGATTTTGAAGAGTCCCGGTTTGCCGGTGATTGAAAGTATTGTACGTAACATATCTTTTCTCTATAATCTAAAAATTTAATAATCTTCGTTTGTTATCCCTCCTAAAAGTACAGTAATCTGAGCAAGCACGGATTCTTCTCCGCCATTAAGGATAATATCGGTTTTGGCGGCATACGGCTTGAGCAGCCTTTCCTCCTCTTGCTGAGACCGGATTCTTGACTCCGCTTGCTCGGCCGTCGTGCGGTCGCGTTTCAAGATGTTGGCAATGCGCTTTTCTTTAGGAGTCTCGACGAGCCATATCCTTGCGCACATCTCCGAGAGACCGCTTTCGGCAAGAATCGCCGATTCGACCCACATGATTCTTCCGCTCCGCTTCCCGACATCCTCTCTGACGGCTTTATGAACGATCTCATTGAGCTTTTTTCGCGCCGCTTCATCATTAAAGACGATCCCGGCGAGAAGTTTTCTGTCGGGAGGAGCCACGCCGTCTGTCACCGAACCGGAGATTTCATCCCTTATCCGGCATTTAATTTCCCGGCTCTCATCCATGATCTTTTTGGCCTCGGAATCGCAATCATAAACCTCATATCCCTTGAGTCTGAGAATTCGGCTGACAACGCTTTTCCCGCTCCCTATCCCGCCTGTGATTCCTATCAGCATCCCTTCCGTTCAGTTCTTTACGAGTGTATATTCCACATTTTGGTCAAGCAACCTTACGTTTATCATCTCGTTTCCGTATCGGCCGAGATGAAGAGGAAGCGTTTTTGTGCCTGCTGCCAAGTCTCTATAGTCAACTCTCACATCGAAATTATCATCTGAATTGCCGAACTTGCTCATTGGCACATAATATTCCACTCTCGCCGTTGAAGGGAAGAGCAAAAGGTCTTCCCCTTCCGGAAGATTGTCGATCCTTATGTTCACACGGGCTTCTTTTCTCACGAGCTGATCGACATTCACGGTCACCTTGACCTCCGACGGCTCGATCTTCACACCGGGAATCTTTTTGATCTTCACCGTGAACTGCTTGCTGTCATCAAGATTCTGGCTGCGGAGTCTGTCGGTCACGACCCGGCTTATTGAATCCAGAGATTCGCGCGTTCCGAAAACGAGGACACCGCTCGGCTCCACTTTCGGTTTGCCGGTTATGATCTTGCCGACGGCCGGAGTGATGTCCATTGCGACCTCGACCGGCACACGCTTACCCGGGAGTGTGGTATATGTATTGTTTAGACTTTCGACAGAGGATGAAATTATGGAAGCGGATTGACCGAACACCTTTTTCAAGGCCGCCGTCATTTCACCACGGTTGACCTTGAAAGAGCCGTCATTTCCATACTCTCTGAAATTGAGATGAATCGCGGGCTTTGAGAACACACCGTTCCGCAGTATATTCGTTCCCTTGTCGCGTACAAGCACATGGATTGACGCGGGCGGATCGGTTATGAAATTGACGGAATCGGGCACGTTGAAAATTTCAACACGCACGTCGAGATCCTCCTGAATATTATCGTTCAAAGCGAGGATTAACCAGAACAAGGCTGAAATCGCCACGAAAATCAAAAACGTAAGGAACTTGCGGAAGCCTGTCTTGGCTTTCACATCCTTCCATACGCTAATTGATTTTCTAAGAAATTTCACCTTCAGTCCGCTTTAATCCTTTTGACAACTAAGGGACACATAACCGATTCGTTACATTTCCCTTTTTGTCAATTCATGAATGAACTTTAAGTTCACAATGGAAGATCAATCCTCCTTTTTGTCAATTCATGTATGAACTTTAGTTCATAATGGAAGATCAATCCTCCTTTTTGTCAATTCAGGGTTGAACTTTAGTTAACAATGGGAGATCAATCCTCCTTTTTGTCAACCTTAGTGGCCTCAGCCTTGGCGGGAGTCTCAGGGCCTGCGGGGAAGACTTGCTCACGGCTCACACGGATGGTCACACCCGGAGCGATTTCCATATGGATAATACCGTTCTCGGCATTAATGGTTTTGATCGTTCCGAAGATTCCGCCGGCGGTCACAACTTTGTCACCCTTCTTCATAGCTTCGCGGGCCTTCTTGATCTCTTTCTGTTTCTTACTCTGCGGACGGATCATAAAGAAATAGAAAATTACGATCATCGCCACAATCATGAGCATTCCACCCCAACCATTACCTTCCGGCTGTTGCTGGAGGAGTATTGTCATTAGCTGCATGTTCTTTATTTTTAAATTTATTAATAATTTCTTTTTCCGGTCAAATTGTCAGTTTGTCATTTTGTCATTATGTCAGATTGTCATTTTGACATTATGACATTTTGACATCATCTCATTTTGACAACTTTAAGAGTCCGTGCCAATTTGTCATTTGAGCAATTTTCCTTCCTCTTTCAGACGCTTGACGATGACACTGAGAATTGCATGGACGAACTGTCCGCTCTTGGCGGTCGAATAGCTCTTTGCTAACTCTATATATTCGTTAAGGGTCACCTTGAACGGGATTTTCGGGAAATTCATCATTTCCGCTATCGCCGTCAGCATCACGACGACATCCATATATGCGATTCTGTCCGGTTCCCAAAGTGATTTGTCAAGAGCCTCGTCTATCAATTTTCTGTAGCTCTCTTTGTTTCTGACCACGGCACTGAACAGATCTGCGCCAAACCGCGCGTCCTCATCATCCTTGAACTTGGGAAGGAAAACCTCAGCATCATTGACGGGATAAAGATCCCCTTCATTTGAAGTGTCCCTTGACTCTGCGCCGTCTCTAAGATCGGGGTTGTTTTTATCTGCTATTCTGCGGATTGTCTTTATGACAAAAGTCCCGATAATGTCAAGATCATCATTCCAGAACACGGATTTTTCTTCCAATGCCTCGAGGAAATCGAGATTGCTGAAAATTATGTTTTTGAAAACATTTTTCCAGAAATCGCAGTCACGCTCAAAGTCTGTGGCCGGGAATTCCATATATTCCTTATATATATCGGAAGCCATGATCGCCCGAAGGAGAGATCTGAGCATCGGTTCGTCGTCTATAGTCATCGACACTCCATATCGGTTCAGTGCGGCGTTTAGCTCGTCGCTATGACTGAGATAGGAAACGAGTTCGTTTTCAACGAACCTCATATTCGGATTCCGCTCTTCTGCCGACGCGCTGAAACGGTTTCGTTTCTCTTCAATTTCATTATCACGCAAGGCCGTGAGCAGAATGGGGAGATTCAAGAGACGGAAATATAATTCGCGAGCCTTGTCCATGCTCATTTCGAGAACGCGCAAGGCGTCCGGGAGATGATCGGAGGATGCATAGAAGGATGAGAAGGTCGAAGCCATCATTTCGGACATTCTTTCGACACCCCCGAGAGAATAGTTCTCCATTGTGGAAATGACATTGTTCAACAATGGATCAGGCAGAATAATGGCTGTAAAAATTTCCTGCCAGATTTTTTCATCGGCCGCGGATTCGGGCTCTTCGGATTTAAGGAATTTCTTGTACAGGCCGGATTCCTTCACTTTGGCAGTGAGATTTTTCTCAACATCATAAAAAATGCCGGAACCTGTTGCATTGGCTGTCATCAATCTCTTCACACGGTCATCAGCCGAGATTTTGCGGATGAAACGCGTGTCATAAAGCGGGCTGTCTCCTCCGCAGCGGGTGATTCCTGACGCAATTCCGGCCATAAGCGCCAGCATCTCAAGATAGAGTGAATAGGCAAAACGCTTCTCGCGTGTGGGGGACTCAGGCTGAGGTTCGATGCTGAACCTGTTGTCTGACAACAGATAGGAATAAAGCAATTGAACGACCTTTATCCTAATCAATACTCTATTAATCATATCTTAGTGCGTGATTATAATGCGTAATTTAGCTTTAAGAACTACAAAATTACAATTTTATGACCGTAAAATCAAATTTTTGGGATGCAAATGTCATTCGGTCCTTTGACGGACAACTTCATACATCATCACCCCGGCCGCGACGGAGACATTGAGCGACCCTATATGACCGCGGATCGGAATGGCGCCTAAAGAATCGCATGCTCTCAGAACTTCATTGCTTATCCCTGTGTCCTCGGCGCCCATGACGATTCCGACAGGCACATTATAATCAATATCCGTATATAGCTGATGGCTCTTCTCCGTGGCCCCGACAACTTTATATCCGTTATCCTTTAAAATTCGGACCGTTTCGAGAATTGAGCGTTCACGACAGACGGGAATATGCAGCAATGCTCCGGCCGATGTCTTCACGGCGTCAGGAGTGACCGACGCGCTCCCTCTTTCGGGAATCACGATTGCGTCGGCGCCTACGCATTCGGCCGTGCGGACAATCGCGCCGAAGTTGCGCGTATCGGTGATGCCGTCCAAAAGGATCACGAACGGGAGTCTCCCCTCCTCATAAAATATCGGGATAAGATCTTCAATGTGTGAATATTCAATCGGGGAAAGCAATGCGATCGCACCCTGATGATTCTTCATCGTGATGCGGTTCAGTTTTTCAACCGGCACTTTTTGAAGCAACACGCCATATTCTTTCATCTTCTGTAAGAATTCTTTGGCGAGATCCCCACTGAGATCTTTCTTCACGAGCACCTTGTCAATGCTTCGTCCGGACTCGGCCGCTTCGATGATTGCTCGAAGGCCGAATATATAATCTTTTTTCTCCATTCGGGTCAATATTTCTATCAAATTATGCCTTAAAGGCGGTCAGGTTTATAAACTGCCTTAAAGGCGGTCAGGTTTATAAACTGCCATAACGGACCGCTCCCAATCACTTTCCTATCAGCTCTCGGGCCGCGGAGAGCGCGGCTTCGGTTATTTTCTCCCCACTCATCATGGCGGCGATCTCCCTCACCCGCTCCTCGGGCGTCAGTTCGACAATCGTTGAGATTGTTCTGTCGGCCGTGTCACTTTTTCTGACTTTGTAATGGCGCTCCCCCTTGGCGGCTACTTGCGGAAGGTGTGTGATGGACAGGATCTGGATTTTTTCTGCCATATCGGTCATCATCGCTCCCATTTTGGAAGCGATTTCGCCACTGACCCCCGTGTCGACTTCATCAAAGATCACGGTCGGCATTTCCATTTTTTCGGCCATTATGGATTTAATGCCGAGCGTCAGACGCGAAAGCTCACCTCCCGAGGCGGTCATCGCCATCGGAAGCAGTTCTCCGTTCTTATTGAAAGAAGTCACGAATTCGATTGTTTCTCCTCCATCGGTCGTCAGCTTTGTGGGCTCCATTCTCACCTCAAACCTGAGATTTGCCAATCCGAGAGGGCGCACGCGATCCATCAAGATCCGGCAGAAATCCTCCGAGGCCTCGCGGCGTCTTTGCGAAATCACAGCCGCCTTCTCCTTCAGAAGATGAGCCTCTCTCCGCGCTTCCTGCTCCAATTTCTCAGTCTTGTCTCCCTCTCCGTCAATTTCACTCAGTTCCTTCTCGAGTTTTTCGCGAATATCGGCAAGTTCGTCTCCGCCTGAGGCATGGAACGTTCTGACAGCCTCATAGATCTCTTTCATTCTTGAAGCCGCCTTTGCGAGAAGAGCGGGATTCGATTCGATTCTCGCCGCCTGACGGTCGGCCGTCTCGGCAATATCCTTGATTTCTATTGCAATATTCTTCAATCTTGATGACAGAGTCTCATCCTCTTCTGAAATATCCTCGAGAATATTCTCAACATCCTGAAGATGCGCAATGGACGCCGATATGGCATTCAGGACCGAGTCTTCTGATTCGGAAAGAAGATAGTTAGCCGCACTCAGATGTTCCCTTATTTCGTCGGCATCGCTCAACAGCTCAAACTGTCTTTCGACAGCCTTCTGCTCACCTCTCTTGACGTTAAGTTTCTTTAGGAACTCGAGCTTCTGAATAATCGATTCGCGCTTCTCCTTATTTCTTGCCGCTTCCTCTTTCATCTTCCGGATCCGGCTGCGGATGTCGACATATCTTCGGAAGGTCTCGCGATAGTCCGATAACAGTTCTTCGTTGCCGGCCATGGCGTCTATGATCATCCTCTGCCCCTCTCTTGTCGTCAGGCTCAGATTGGCATGCTGTGAATGAATATCAAGCAATCTCGAAGTGACATCGCCAAGCTGCGCAAGCGTCACGGGAGAATCATCTATAAAAGCTCTTGAACGCCCGGACGGCTGTATCTCCCTTCTGACGATAAGTTCCTCCGCTTGCCCGTCTGAATGCTGATTTTCTGACTGACGGTTGCCGGTCGGCTGATTGTCTGAAGAATCCGGAATTTCAAAAGTCGCCTCGATGACTGTCTTGCGCGTTTTGTCTGCAATTACGCGAGTGTCAGCACGATCGCCGCGCAACAGACCGAGCGCACCGAGCATTATCGATTTTCCGGCGCCGGTCTCGCCCGTAATGATTGAAAGGCCGCTCCCGAAATCAATCTCGAGTTCGTCAATCAACGCATAATTTTTTATGATTAGTTTCTTAATCATTATTGATCGGCTCCTTTTTTTATTTTTTCAAGCCGTTCCCGATCTGTCGGATATAACGGTTCGAGTATTTCGTATGCCTCCTCACGCTCGTTCGACGGCGCTTTGGAATATACATTCACAAGCTCGTCCAGCTTCGAGTCTCGGAATATGGACAGGCCGACAGACATGGGCGCATTTGAATAAATGGTCTTCAGATTATTCAATGATTCCGTTATGGCCGCACGCCCTTTGTCGGGACTTGTCACCATTTCGTCAAGTCCGCGGCGGTGATAGGAATACAGAAGCTTCCTCATTGAAGATGTCCCCGGATCTGTATAAGCGCTCAGGACGGCCGCACGGTTTTTTGTGTCTTCAAAGGTTTTCCAACCGATCTCACCTGTTGATTGCGCCGCCTGGACAACACTCGATGCCTTGTCAAAATATGGCTGTCCCCCCTCGGGTGAGAAGGTGTCGAAATCAAGTCCGAGCAACAGATAGGCGTAATAGTCGAGAATAGCCGTCAGGTTGTTCTGCTGGGTGGTCTCGTTGAATATCAACGGATCCCCTTCCTTATAGTCAAACTCGATTCTGTTGTCCTTGAAGTTGAATATAGTGGTCGTATATGTCGAATTATACACAGGCCGTGAAAGCTGGATTTGCAAATCCCCTTTCATCCGGTCTCCGTCATATTCCTTGATCGTGAAATATAGCCGGCACTCTATTTTTTCATTGGGTGCAAAGGTCGCGTTCGTGAACTTATTTTCGTTCATGTAATCGCTGACTGCTTGTTTAAGGGATTCAAAGACACTTTTGTTCGTCCCTTCGATGCTTTGGGAATTGACTTCGACCTGACACCTCAGTTCCTGAGCCGACGCGGCGATCCAACCGACGACTGACATTATTCCGACAATCCAGATTCTCCTTAAAACTCCTCTATTCTTCATTTTGAAAATTATCTTTTCCCATTTCGTTCTCTGCCAGTCCTTTTAGACCTTGTTTCAAAGAATGGCCTTTACTTTTAAATGCGCTTATGGAGATTCAAAAAACCTCTCCTAAGTTTAATTATCAAAAACAGCAGGTCCAGGTCTGCGGTCCGAAAATCAAAAAAATTTTATGAAATGGCGTCCTTTGATTAAACGAAATTGGGTCTTATTATAAAAACGTCAGAAGAGAGTCGAAATTGCATCCGCTATGTCAGACGCCACCTCCTTCTTATCCTTCAGTTCATAGACCTCACGCCCTCCGTCTGATTTGAAAATAGTCACTTTATTCGTGTCTGTCATCATTCCGGCACCCTTATCGCGCAGCGAGTTCAAGACAATCATATCGAGATTTTTCCGCTCCATTTTCCCCAATGCGTTTTCAAACTCATTGTCAGTCTCGAGAGCGAACCCGATCAATTTGCGGTCACCTTTAATTTTCCCCAATGTGGCCGCGATATCAGGATTTTTAACCAAACGTAAGACTATCTCGTCCCGGTGCTCGCGCTTGATTTTCTTTTCAGATTGCTCGGCCGGGGCATAATCCGCAACGGCGGCCGCCATTATCGCCACATCTGAATTCTCAAAATTGCTCTCCATGGCTTCAAGCATCTCTCGCGCGCTTCTGACATCGATCCGCTTGATCCCGTTTTTCAAAGAGAGACGTTTGTCGACCGGACCGGCGACAACCGTCACCTCCGCGCCTCTCGACGCGCATTCATCGGCAAGGGCGAATCCCATTTTCCCGGACGAATAATTACCGATAAATCTCACGGGATCTATATTTTCATAAGTGGGTCCGGCGCTTATGAGGACACGCTTCCCGGCGAGGTTATTATTTTCCGGTTCCGTTTGTCCGGTTTCATTATTTCTGAACCACGATTCGGCGGCCTCAGCTATAACTTCGGGCTCTTCCATACGGCCCTTTCCGGTCAGTCCCGAGGCGAGGAATCCGCTTTGCGGCTCGATGATTATCACTCCGTCACGACGAAGAGTCTCAACGTTCCGCTGAGTTGACGGATGCGCCCACATGTCGAGATCCATTGCCGGGGCGACCATCACCTGCTCCTTGGCCGACAGATAAGTCGTTATTAGCATATTGTCGGCAATCCCGTTGGCCATTTTTCCTATTGTCGAGGCCGTGGCCGGAGCGATGATCATCAGGTCCGCCCACAGTCCGAGATCGACGTGCGAGTGCCATTCACCGGTGTTGGCGGCGAAAAACTCGCTGACAACCGGCTTGCCGCTCAACGCCGCTAAAGTGGCCGGGGTTATGAATTCCTTTCCGTTCGGCGTGATCACAACCTGAACTTCAGCGCCTTTCTTTATCAGGAGACGCAACAGATGAGCCGCTTTATAAGCCGCTATACCCCCCGAAATGCCGAGGACAATATGTTTTCCTTTCATCGACAAAACCTCTGCTATTTTTTCATATAACGATAGCGCAACTGAGTCAGCACATCCTTCGTGTTCTTAGGGAACTCCCCTTGCATCACCCAGCTATAGAATGACGGCTCGCGTCGCAACACCTCTTCGACCGGACGGCCTTTATGCTTGCCGAAGTTAAAGACAGGAATATCATTGTCATTGAGCACAATCCGCGCTGCGAGATCCAGATTTCTCCCTCCTGACGAAAATTTGCTTATCGAATCGACGTCAGTCCCGAGTTCGTCATACCTGTCGATTTGGGCGAGCAGAACCTCCATGGTCGCTTTCGTGTCCGCCGAAGCGGAATGGGCATCCTCAAGATTCTTCCCGCAATAAAACTTATATGCCGCCACCAGAGTTCTCTGCTCCATCTTGTGAAAGATGTTCTGGACATCGATGAATTTTCTCTTGTTGACATCAAAATTCATGCCGGCGCGGGCAAACTCCTCCACAAGCAGCGGAACGTCGAATTTATTGCTGTTGAAACCGGCCATGTCGCAATCCTCAAGAAATTCAAACAAAGATTTGGCGACCTGGCGGAAAGTCGGTTCCCCGGCGACATCTTCATCCGTAATCTTATGAACCCTTGTCGCCTCTTCGGGAATATGCATCCCCGGGTTTATTCTCCGCGTTTTTTCAGTGACCGTGCCGTCAGGCATAAGTTTGACAATGCTGATCTCTACGATTCTGTCACGGACGATATTTGTGCCTGTTGTCTCAAGATCAAAAAATACGAGAGGACGATCGAGTCGGATTTTTCTTTCGCTCATCTTATTCTATTTATTCTTTCTCTACATCATTCACAAGCGGGATCATTCGATGACCTGCATCGGCATCTGAAGCATCACCACGTCTATGCCCTCTTTTTGCTCGACCGGCGAGAACAGTCCCGGACGCGCCGGATCGGCAAGCTCAACCTTAAGGTCTTCACCCTGAAGATTGGCAAGAACTTCGATCATATAGTCCGAATTGAACCCGATCGTCATCGGATTCCCCTGATAGTCACATTCAACTCTTTCTTCGGCCGAAGTCGCATAATCAAGATCCTGAGCCGCCATGAGAATCTCCGTGTCCTGGATATTGAACTTGATGAGCTTGGACGCCTTGCTTGCAAAAATCGCCACACGGCGGACTGCGTTCAACAGTCCCTCGCGGTTAACAATAAGACAAAAAGGATTGTCTTTAGGGAACACGCGGCGATAGTTGGGATAATTTCCTTTAATGAGCCGTGTGGTCAGGGAATAGTTGTCAAATTCAAACGTGGCGGACTTCTCATCCTTTGTGATCCTCACCTTCGCGTCCTCTTCTTTGCCGAGCAGACTCTTGATCACGTTCGCCGGCTTTGAGGGAAGGATGAAGCTGTTTGTCTCGCCCGGATTTACGTTCGTCACCTCATACTTCACCAGCTTGTGGGTGTCGGAACCGACGAACGTAACTCTTTCAGGCTCTATATCCCAGAAGATACCCGTCATTATCGGCCGGATCGGATCCGGACTGACGGCAAACAGAGTCCCTTCGATGGCATTCGAAATCATGAGGGCAGGAAACTCGAAAGTGACGGCGTCCTCATGTTCCTTCTTTCTTGGATATTCCGCCGCGTCAACGCCCATGAAGTTGAAATGGCCGTTCATGAAGTTTATGTCGATTTCCTTCGTGTCCTCATTGATGTCGAATCTCAGCGGCTGGTTGCTTACTTCCTTGGTCACGTCAAGAAGTCTCTTTGCGAGCACTGCCACTTCACCTTCACCATCGACATCAAAGATTTCAACCCAAGCAGTCATCACATTCTCCTGGTCGCCGCCGGTGATATAAAGCCGGTCCGGGGTCACCTTGAGAAGAAAGTTGTCGAGAATTGCCATCGCGTTCTTTGAGGCGATGACCTTGCTTACGGCCTGCAATTGAGACTGCAGAGCTTTGCCTGAAACGTTGAATTTCATTGTATTTTTTAGTCTTTGTGATCCATTCTGGTTATTGTCCGGAGACCATGCGGTTATTCACATACGGAAGGTTAAACACACATGGGCTCTAATTTTACAAATTTAGTAATTTTTTCTCAATGACACAAATATTTTTCTCAATGTCACGAATATATGTGAAAAAATCCCGCATCTGCGACAGATACGGGATTTGTTATCGGATGAGATCTTTCGATTGTCCGTGATTGCTTATTCAGCCGCGGGAGCCTCAGTTTCAGCCGCGGGAGCGTCCTCGCTGACAACTTCAAATTCCACTTCAGTCTCAACTTCCTTGTGGAATTTAACAGTAGCGGTATATACGCCTATCATCTTCACGGGCTGTTTCACGCTGATGATCTTGCGGTCGATGCTGTGGCCGAGTTTCTCAAGAGCCTCAGCGATCTGAGCCGCGCCGACAGAACCGTAGACAGTTCCGTTAGCGCCTGTCTTAGCGGCGATCGAGAGCTTGAGACCTTCAATTGCCTTAGCAGCTTCTTCAGCTTCTGCTTTGGCCTTTGCGATCTTGTGAGCGCGCTGTTTGAGATCCTCTTTGAGCTGCTTGAGAGCGGCGTCAGAGGCGATGATGCATTTTCCCTGGGGGATGAGATAGTTGCGGCCGTAACCGTCTTTCACTTCTACCACATCGTCCTTATAGCCCAAACCGGCTACATTTTCTTTAAGAATAATTTTCATGTTCTGGAGTCTATTTTAAGAAGTGAAACACTATTATTTCATAAGGTCGGCAACATAGGGAAGCAGGGCGAGGTGGCGCGCACGCTTAACGGCCTGAGCAACTCTACGCTGGAATTTGAGGCTTGTGCCTGTGATTCGACGGGGAAGGATCTTGCCCTGTTCGTTGAGGAATTTCTTGAGGAATTCAGGATCCTTGTAGTCGATATACTTGATGCCGCTGCGCTTGAAACGGCAATATTTCT
>CAYQQG010000046.1:0-14293 GCA_964419535.1 uncultured Sangeribacter sp. | reverse complement strand
GGCGACAGCGGTCGTGCCGTCAACATCATAGTCACCATAGACCATAATCCTCTCTTTGGCTCCCATGGCTTTGTTGAGCCGGTTGACCGCTTTCTCCATACCGGGCATAAGGAAAGGATCATGAAGATCGGAAATCGCCGGCGTGAAAAAAGCCTGCGCCTCAGCCGGGGTGCTGACACCACGTCTGATCAGTATTTCAGCCACAGTGGCGTTATTTCCACACTGCGGCATTATTTCTTCAACCAGCTTTCGCTGCTGATTTGTCAAAGGTTGATAATTCCAGTTCGTCGTCATTGTCGAATATGCAAATTTGAGAGAAAACCGCCAATTTTCTCTCAATTTACAAAGTTACAAAAAAATTCCGAAGTGACAAAATCTTCCGACAGGCTCACAGGGACACTTTTTATAAAAAATTTAAAATTTAAGTTATTTAATAATTAATAATTAGGAATATAAATAATTTTTTCATAATTTTGTAAATCCGGAATTGAACTGTTGTTAGAGACAGTATCCATTAACATCTGTAATATGAAACGATTAGATATAGCATTAATTTTAGGTTGTCTTCCATTAATCGCGGGCGCCCAGTCTTTTCAAGAGGGTGATATAGTCTGGCCGGAATCGGCCGACTTCGCTAAAAATGTCGCGAAATGGAATTCAGAACACCGCATTTCGGAGGATGACAATTTCTTCATATCGAGAGTGCGTCCGAGACTCCGTTTCCGCAACTCAGCGACCCAAGTGAACCCGGAGCTTCAAGAAGGTGTCAATGACAAACGTCTATGTGCATGGCTTCCCATCAATGTTATAAAATCAGACGGCAAACGCAACAGTCTGCCGACGGGTGAGTTTGACTCTGAATGCTTCACGATGTGGAGCTATGTCGATCATTGGGGAAACTGGTCGGCTCCGCTCGGTGTGATCCCCGGCAACTTCACGGATGTGGCTCATAAAAACGGAGTGACGGTTTCATCAGTCGCCTCCATTCCGTTCGGTGTGATTTCCTCTCAATGGTCAAAAACACTTGATGAGATTTCAAATCTGAAAGCTGAAGATGTGGCTCCGATGCTTGTCTATTATGGCTCTGACGGAATCGGCTATAATTCGGAATTTTCAGGATATAACACCTCCAAGCTGGGGAAAATCATGAACTTCCACCAAGATCTTCTGAAAGATATTAATGACCTTTACGGGAAAGTCACTCCCGGATATGACATGGCTGAAAACTTATGGTATGACGGAACATCTTCCGAAGGAGAAATTCTGTTTGACCGCGGTCTGGCAAGCCATAACGTTTCCAACTGGGGAGGGAAAGGGGAAGAGCGCACGTCGCTTTTCTTCAATTATAACTGGAACAACACCGATCTGCTTCAGCGCACGGTCGACAACGCGGCGTCACTGGCCGGTGGCAGAAGCCCTTTATATCTATATTGCGGAATCAACCTTCAGGGTGGCGAACCGCGGACAACAAAACCGACATGGAGCGTCATGAAGGATTTCCCGGTGTCTATAGGCCTGTGGGGAGCTCATTCAGAAAACATGTTCTGGCAAAGCCGAACCGATAAGGGGCAGTCCCCGCTTTCACGCCAGCAGACCTATCAATCAAGACTTGAACAATGGTTCAGCGGAGGACGATTCAATCCGGCGGACCTCCCTGAGATTTCATTGTCAACTCGCTGTGAAACCGATGACAAGTCATTCCATGGCATGGCCACATTTATGTCGGCCCGCTCGGCTCTGAGCTGGAATCTTGATGAAGCTCCGTTCATGACAAGTTTCAATGTCGGAAACGGTCAATTCTTCAATTGGAGAGGTCAACGTGAAAATGACAATGAGTGGTATAATATAGGCATACAAGATTATATGCCGACGTGGCGCTGGTGGATAACAGAAAATCTTCTTGGACGCGAATCGTCAGAGGCCGTAAATGGCATTACACCGTCATTTACCTGGGACGATGCATGGCTCGGAGGTTCTTGCCTCCGCATTTCCGGGTCAGCTCCGAAGGCGACTCTTCATCTCTTCAAGACATCCTTCATTTTGAAAGGAAATGAGAGACTTTCAGTTCGTTATAAGAGTGCGGCCGTCCCCGAAGGAATGTCTCTGATCGGAACCCTTGTCGGCTCCGAGGATAAAGTATCTTTCCAACTCCCGCTAAGTGCTGAAGATGTCGCAGACTCGAATGGGTGGCGTTATGCTGAGATCACTCTTGACGGTATGGGCAACGGCGGCGAGCTGGCTCTATTGGCTTTCGACTTCAATAATTGTCGTGACCTTGATGTCAAAATCGGCGAAATTGCACTTTCGCGTGGTGAAATGCCGGCACCCGTTTCCCCGGAGATTACAAAAGTATCATCGCTTCGCAACACTTATTCCGGAATTGACGGAAAGATAATCTTTAACGTACCTAACTCAAAACCGGCCGGTGAAGTGTGTTATAATGATGATGTGAAAATCTCTATGTTCAAGATTTATTCACAGGAAGAAGGCAAGGATCCGTCCTTGAGAGGTGCGACTACTTCATGGGCAGCCATGAGCTATTCGACACCCTTTGAAGGAAATGAGGAGGGTGAAGGCAAGATTCGATTCGGTGTGTCGGCTGTTGGTCTTGACCTTGAATCCGAAACGCCCATTGCATGGAGCGAATGGATAGAATCAGGCGAAAGAATTTTCAGCGATGAGATCGTTTCTGAAAAGTCGACAATCACGCCCGGGGAAACATTCATTCTCCGTGCGCTTGATGAGAAACGAAAATTTGATTGGGTCATCACTGAAAATGACAATGCCGACAATGTGATAGCAAAGAGCAACGGATATTTCAACTCATGGGAATGTGAAGGGATTGACCGCATCGGAAGCTATGATCTTTACGTGACGAAGCCGGACAGTGATTATCCGGCCGTCTACAAAGGTTTTATCTCAGTCACGGATCCTGCACGTGGCCGCGTTCCGGAAATTCATTCGATCACAGCTAATGGCGAGACAGCAGAGATCAAAGTTCTTCGTGATGAAGAGGTTAAATTGGAATACACCGGCCGCGAAGCGGACGGCACTCGCTCACGTGGGCTCAAGATTGATGAGAACTCGTTCGGTCTCAGGATTGGCGATGTGCTCGAAAAGGGCGATCAATCGTTCTCAATTGCCGGTTGGATGAAAGTTGATGATTATCCCGGTGCAATAAATTGGATCGACGTTGCCCGACGTGACGGCCAGTGGCCGCGCAACAACTGGGGATGGCTCTGGACCTCACTTAATACTGACGGCTCAATCCAGAACTACGACCAGGATTATTCCCCCCTTGACAAGGGTGCTACGACCCGCTATGTCACTTATGACTTCGGTGACGGTGAGCCGATTTTCAACAAGGGCCAATGGAATCACTTCGCGATGATCTTTGACCGCGACAGCAAAAGCACCAGAACCCTCATTTATATTAACGGCAAATTGCTCGAAAGTTTCTGGGGATATTTCTACAGCACCGACTACAACACCAGTCCAAGAGCTCAGGCTTCCGGCGAGACTCTTGACTTCATCCCGGCATTCAAAACTATAGATCTTGACAATTATATCATTATCGGAGGAACGCGCCGCCCGGGCCGCGGTCACGGAGGTCTCGGTTTCACCGGTGTTCTTGATGATATCGAGATATGGAACCGCGCCATGACGGCAGATGAGGTCTTAGCCTCCTATGCGGGAAATGACACGGAAAATCTGTCAGACGGCATCGCCGCATTCTTTGACTTCGAGAGTCAGGCCGGAGATGACATGATGTTAGCGGCTAAGGGAAATCATCCGCAGGCCAAAGCCGGATACTTCCAACTTCGCGCTTCATCAGGTGCGGAGGGTCAATCAACCTATGAGTTCTTGCCGCCGACATTCACATCCGGAACACCTTTCATTCCCGGAAAGGATTATAAGATTTCAACTTCTGCAGAATGGACGGTTCCCGGAGGAATCATAAAACAACATTCCGGTGCCGACACTGAAGGTGCTTCTATCGTTTCTTTCCCTGCTGACGGTCAATATACAGCTTCTCTGACACTTCGCAATGATCTCGGCAGCGACACGCGGACATACAGCTTCATCAATGTCGGAGAAGATTCAGGTGTTGAAATGGCTGACGGCGAAAATGATAAGGTTTATGTGACAGGTAAAGACGTGATTCTTTCAACTTCCTTTACAGGTGAATACAAAATTGCATTATATGATTTGCAAGGCCGTGTGATTGCTTCACGCAACTGCGTGATCGAAGAGCCTTCTCAAAGAATCTTGTTGACACTCCCGGAGACAGGCATGTATTTGATGACTATCAGCCGAAATGGAGTCAAGCTCCCCGGATATAAGCTGATATGCAAATAAAAATATTAATGTTAACAAAAAATAGGACGCGAAATTCGCGTCCTATTTTTTGTTAACACCAATATTTATCGGTTAATTTTAAGTCGCGTGGTGTTGATATCGCCGCTTCCCCGGCATGAAGTGTTGAGCGAGGTTGTAGAACCCGATAATGTCAGATCTCCGCTTCCGAAAGACATTCCGGTAATCTCGGTGGCATGTATGTTACTCATTACTATATCGCCTGACCCAAATGTCATAGCGTCCAGTGTGGTTGTGTTTAGAGCCTTGACAACGATGTCTCCCGAGCCCTTAGTATTGGCACTGAATGAGGTTGCCCCAACGGATTGAATCAGAATATCACCTGAACCCAAGCTATACACTTCCAAAGAAGTGGCATCGACATTTTTAATCGAGATATCTCCGGAACCGAAGGAATAAAGACCTACGATGACGCCCGAAATGTTTTCCCCTGTGAGATTGCCGCTCCCTTTTAAAGTTATTTGAGATATATTTCTGGCTGAGATGCGAATAGTAAGTTTAGAATTAAATTGATTATTATTAGGCTCAGATGCGCGCGGATTCATAATGTAAAGCTCATTATTATCCGTGGTAATGACCAAATTATTCACCTCCTTCTCCGGTCCGCGAATTTCCATTGAGGCCGGCCCGTTGACATATTCAATATCTGCACGAGTAATATTTGTTAACGTCATTACATCGTCTCTCAACGAGACTTTCCGGGTAATGATTTTTTCTGTATTATTTTTCTTCCCGGCAGCCACCTCTTCCGTCTCATAGAACTGAGCGATATTAGACTTCCTTCCCGCTATCATAAATGCAGAACCGGATAAGAAACAGGCTATCAAAACCGAGGAAAATAATATTTTGGAAAGATATTTCTTATTCATATCTATGCTTGGTTAACGCGTAAAAATCAGTAATAGAGCCGAAAAATCATTAAAGCTTTATTTGGGTAAAGGGGTCTTAATCAAATTTTGCACCATTTTTCCAATATATCACCGTGATTGTGCACACCACATTGGAAGTGCTTTCCCAAATAATCATTTTAATTGGCTCATCGTCTTTGTTAGTCTGTTCATAGACTTTATATTCAACAGAATATCCTTCCTTTCTGATCACGAGCTCCATTTGCGGATTTTTGCTCAAGTATTGGTTTAAAATGCTCTGTGCCTTACCCATACTCTCCTCACTCGTACAAACATATGAATAAAGAGCCGTTATGCCTCTTCCAAGCTCGAAATGGTCATTTTCAAGATTGAGGATATTGTCATCGTCATCATCTATATATCGACCCGAAATGTATGAACTCTTGACCCCGGGCATCTTATTCAATTGGGCGAAAATTTCTTCGGCTTTGAGAGTGAACGGAGTGATAAGAATTATACCAATAGCAATTACCCAAGTTCGTATCGACGAACTTTTCAATCTATTCGATATAATTGTTCGGAGTGGTCGATTAAACTTTATATGCTCAAAATTTTTAATTATTGGCTTATATGCTGATTTTTTCATTTTAGTCTGAGTTAAAATTATCATCGAAATTTTCAATCTCAGGGAGCATACGACGACTCATTTCAAGTCCATATTTTTGATCTGTTTTTGAGAATTGAGTAGCTTCCGAGATTAAAATTCCTTGATATTTTGCAAAGATATTAAAAATTATCATATCTGCCTCATCTTCATCTGTTATAATTCGATAATTGGCTTCTGCAAGACGAGATTCCGCAGCTTCACTCAAATAATCCGAATGATCAATTTCAGTTATTTCAGACTCATGATTCTCCAATTGCTCTGAAGAGATATCTTTCTTCACATTCCGGTGATTTCTCGTCTTGGAAATAGAATTATTTGCAATCACTTCCGTTATTTTCGGACTTTGATCTAATAAAGAACCATGGTTTTCCGCTTGAGTCACCATATTATCAATATTTAATGACGCCATTGCTAACTCGGATTCACCTTTGTGGGTATTTTGAAGTCCGCGGATTGCAAATAGCCCTATCGTGGCGATTACAGCCAATGATGCCGCGACCGCAAAGGCGGCTCGGAATGAGAAACGCTTACGCCCGGCGGGTATCTTCGTCTTCCCGATTTCAGCTTCCAATGAAGACATTATGCGGGCGTCAAGTTCGTCAGGGATTGTCTCAGGCATATTTATAGCCAACGACTTTAACCGAAGCAGCAACTCCCGTTCAGACGCAATATCTTCCGGGCAATCCTCCATATGTTTCAGAAGGGTCACAAGCCGAGCCTCTTCAGACCGTGAGATTGTGGCGTCAAACCATTTGTCAATCAGACTGCGAATTTCGGAATATAAATTATCGTTATTTTGAATCCGGTTATTCATAAGGGGTATTTGAGGAGATTAAAAAATATTTGAGGAGATTATTTTATTTGGTTGAATAATATGCGCAATCGCTTTCTGGCTCTCGAAAGGAGTTTCCGGATATTATCTTGTGAAAGACCGGTTGCTTCTTCAATTTCGAGATTATCAAAATCTGAGAACGTCTTAAGTTTCATCACAATTCTCTGATTCTCCGGAAGCGAATCGATCATTCTTTCAATATGTCGGAGTGAGTCGGAACTTTCTAATGTATCGGAGTGAAAACTGTTGATTTCACTATCCTTAAGCTGATCAAATGGCCGTCTCCGGCGGATAAATGAGATACATTCATTATGCAGGGTCCGAAGGCAATAGGCGGAAAGTTCCGACTCCACGTCAGGCAGACCGTTGCGGCTTCGCCAGAGTCTAAGCAACGTCTCCTGAACCACATCGGCAGCATCCTCTTGCTGAAGGCCGATGCGGACTGCCACGGCAAACATCTTGCGCCGCAGACCGATTACACGTTGTCGAAACTCCTGTTCAGTCATTATCGAACTTTATGATAATGAAATATCTTTTACTTTATAATAAACTTACTGACCCTTTGGCTGGCAGGCTTTCATATCACTTCATATTTCCTGCAGCTTCCTTTTCGATCGTGGTGGCAGTGCGCTTTACACCCGCTTTGAGTGCTCCGAAACGGAATGTTAGATTCAGGCCGGCTGTCCATTGTACACTCGTGCGTTCATTCGTATAATTGAAAGTGGAACTGTTCGTAGTGGAGCGGTATGAAAATCGCGGCGTGAATATATTGGAAGCAAAGAGTTGTAAAGTCAGAGCGTCCTCCTTCAGCCAGGATTTGCTCAATCCGAGACCATAGTAATAATTTATCTGATCCCCTTTTGCCTGGAGAGTAATCCAGGGTGTCCACATCCCCGCGTATGCACTTGCGCGGATCTTATAAGGCAGTGTATAATTAACGTTGAAATTACCGTAGAATTGCCATCCGCAATTCTTTTGTTTCAGAAGTTCGGAATCAGCCTTCATATAGGAATAAGTTGTGGAGAGATAGGTGGAAAGTTGAAGATTGTTGGTCGGATTCCAGTTGCCGTTTAGATTAAGTGTGGCCTGATGAGACAGACCAATATTGGCGTAGGTATTGTTCAGAACTCCGTCTTCTGAGAAAACGATGTTCTCAATGTTGTCATTGACGTATTTGTAATTTAAAGATATCTGGCCTGTGAATACACTTTCATAATTGGAATAGGAGAGAACAAAATTATGGCTCTTAGCGCTCTTCAGATTTGGATTGCCATAATTTATAACTCCCGGAGTGACATAAACAACGAAAGGGTTGAGGTAGGCTACAAAGGGTCTGGAAATTCTCATCTGATAGGCCAAGCGAAAACTCGAAGCGGATGAAATATTGAAGCTGACAGCAGCATTAGGTACGAGATCATTCAGATGCGAGATGAAGTCGGGATAATCACCGATTTTATATTTTCCACCCATGCGTGTGTACTCATATCTCAAGCCCGCCTTGACACCTAACTTACCGAACGATCCGCTATAGGAAGCATAGGCGGCATAGATATCCTTGAGCTGGTTGATCTTTACTCTCTGAGAGTCTTCCTCTACAGCGTCATCCGCACTCTGTCCGTAAACGCTTTTTTGGTCGGCATTGTCATTATTGAGATTCATTTTGGCGCCGGCCTCAAGGAGATGATGCGGATTAAAGCGATTGGAGTAATCGATCTGTGCTATATGTGAAAAATATCTGCAGTCATATCCATATCCAACGTAAGGCGTTATGTCAGACATCCCGGTTTGAGAGGAAGTGGAATATGTGTTTTTGCTCTTATAATCATAATAATCGAGTTGATAGGAGATAACGAGGAAGTTTTCATCCTTGCCGAAATTATGCTGATATGAGGCCATTACGGATGAATAATCAAAATTTCCATGATTTTTAATATCCCTTCTAAGATCGCTCAAGAGCTGAAGATTTTTGTCGAAATAAGTTCTGGTCTGTTTTCCGTTTGTTTTATCCTTACTGAAGCCATAATTGGCTGAAATAGTGAAAAGATTCAGAGTGTCCGGTTCCCATGACATATTAAGAACAAAACCGGCATACTGACTCCTGTTTTTTAGAGTCTGCTCACCTTTTTGGATATGAATCAACGCGCCTGTCAGATCTTCACTCTCAGATTTATTAGTTGAGGCATAGGAAATTAATCCGGAATTGGAATAGGAGGCCGAGACATCGAGCATCACCTTTTGAAGTTTTTGCCTCAGATTGAGATTGCCGTTTAGATTCCTGTTGGAAAAGCCGACCGACGCTGTCGCCAAAGTGCCGGTCAGAGTTCTCGAACTGTCGGTGATAATATTAAGGATTCCTCCGGTCCCTTCCGCTTCGTATTTGGCGCCGGGTTCTGAAATCACCTCAATCTTTTTTATTGAACCGGCAGGAAGTGATTTAAGCACAGATTTGATATCTCCACTTAGCATGGGATTATCGCGACCGTTCATCAGAATGCGAAAACTTGACTGGCCGTTAACTTTCACGTTGTCTTCTGCATCCACCATCACTCCGGGCACCTTTCGAAGAATATCAAGGATATTGGAGGTGCCTCGTTCGGGATCTTCCGACACGTTATAGGTCAGTTTCGCACCATCGCTCTGAACAAGATTCACACGACGCTCAATGACGAACTCTTCCAATTCCGTATACTCTGCTGAATCGTTACTGATAGTATCGGCAATCTCGATATTTACTGGATCGGAGTTGACGACATTAGCGGAATCCGTGGATAAGACGTTTTCCGCATACAGAATCACAGGAAGGAATGTCAACAAGGCAAAGAGTAAAAATTTCCTCATATTGTCACAATTTATGGCCGTTTGTAGAGTGTAACGCTCGGAATGTGCCATTTGTGACAATATGAGGAAATTTAAATAGACTTAATTCTATATGACTCTATAAGAAAGGTCTGTTTTAGAATTAATTAACGGTATTTACGGGTGAGCCCGCAATGAAGGCTCTGAGATTATCGACTGCGATTGTGATCAAACGTGTACGCGCCTCTTTGGTGGCCCACGCTATGTGAGGAGTGACTATACAGCGGGGAGCCTTAATTAGAGGATTGTCCTCACGAGGAGGCTCTTGGCCAAGCACATCGAGTCCGGCGCCTCGTATCTTGCCGCTCTTCAAAGCTTCGGCAAGAGCAGCTTCATCCACGAGAGGACCCCGAGCAGTGTTGATCAGAATAGCATCACTCTTCATGCTGTTGATGCGCGCTTCGTCAGCAAGATGATAAGTGTCCTCCGTCAACGGACAATGGAGTGATACGACATCACACGTTGCGAAAATTTCATCCTCCGAAAGTTTTATTACCTCCGGAATCTTATCCTGTGGCTTGCTGCTTGCGGCGCAAACCTGCATACCGAAAGCCGCAGCGATTCGTCCAACAGCTTGACCGATATGGCCATAGCCGATGATTCCGAAGCGCTTTCCGGATAATTCCGTGAGGTCCGTATTGACGAAACAGAAATCGGGACAACGGCACCACGCACCACTATGAAATTCATCTGAATAATGTTCAGCTGAATTGGTGAAAGCGAGCAAAAGCGCAAAGACACTTTGAGCCACGGACATCGTGCTGTATGAAGGCACGTTCGTCACGACAATGCCGATACGCGCGGCCTCTTTGACATCAACAACATTTATGCCTGTTGCCAGTATGCCTATATATCGCAGGTTATGCAACCGATTGAGCATCTCTTTGTCAAGTATCACCTTGTTTGTAAAGATAATCTCAGCGTTTTTAGAGCGGTCAAAGACCTCATCGGGCATTGTTCTCTCATAGACGGTCAAGTCCCCGAATTCTTTCAGGCCCTCCCAACTGAGGTCTCCGGGATTGACGGAATACCCGTCAAGAATTACGATATTCATCTTCCTGATTGGTGAATCTTGTCGCGCAGAGCGGCATTAAAGTTATGCTCGTTGCGGAGCTGATCAACAGAGAGATGCATACGATAACGCCAATAGTGAGTCGGATTGGCCGGCACGTTGATCTGCTCCTCATTGGGATTTTCGCGGCGCAGGTCGCCGTCAGCGCTCAGCCAGTCCTGGAGAGGAATGATGCAGAGCATTGAGGGACTTGCGAGGTGAAGCCACAGAATCTTATCGCATATCCACGGTTCTGCAAAATATGGTGCCTGGCCGAATTCATGGAGAACATTATTAAAGAAACGCTGGCTTTGAGCCGGATCTGCCTCCCACCATGCGCGTATGCCGCCCATGTCATGGGTTGAAGTCGTGCAGACGGAATAGTACGGATAATGCCAGGTGTCCCCGAATTCCGATTTCGGGTCTTTCGGCATACGCTGGATTTCGAGAGATAGAATTTCCAGACGGCGCATAACCTCCGGGACACAATCCGGAATCATGCCGAGATCCTCACCGCAAGCAAGCATTCCGGTGGCATCAAGCAACGGCGGGAGTTTCCACATGGCTTTGCCATACCAGAATTCATTATGTCTATGATAGAAGAAATCATTATATAAACGGTTGAAACACCATTTCTCATAGTCCGTGAGATTACGGAATTGATAGGTGAACTGGGCTGAGATACGGGGGTGGTAATGACCTTTCTGATATGGATCTTCTATGAAGAGAACATCGTCTATAAGTCCATAGAGAGCATTTTCCAACCGTTGGTTACGATCGTTTTTTTCGAGATGCGCGAAATGGTTGCGGACCTTCTGCTGGGTGTTTACAAACTCCTTCAGACGATAGCGTCCGTGACCTGCATCTTCGAGATAGGACGCTTTCGCTTCTTCAGTTGCATCTCCGAAGAAATCTGTGAGCATCCATTCGAGGATGAGCGGCTTGGTCTGGATTTCGGGATCGATCCAGAAATCATAGTTATTGCGAAGTTCGTCAGGCGAAAATGGGAGCGCCGGATTGAAATATCCGAGAAGCCCGTGAACAGCATCCAATGGAATCTGCCATATGCGGAAAAATCCGAGAATATGGTCAATTCGATATGCATCGAAATAGTCTGACATCTTGCTGAAACGGGTTTTCCACCATTTGAAACCGTCTGAGGCCATCACTTCCCAGTTATAAGTCGGGAAGCCCCAATTCTGACCGAGAACAGAGAAATCATCCGGCGGCGCTCCGGCCGAACAATCCATATTGAAGAGATGAGGACTCTGCCATGCGTCGACGCTTTCTCGGCCTACACCGATCGGTATATCTCCTTTAAGTATCACTCCACGGCGATGAGCATAGTCACGGACATCCCGAAGCTGGCGATCCAGATGATACTGAACAAAATAGAAGTAATCTATCTGAGCCCGGTGTTCGGCGATGAAACGTTCAACTTTCTCCTCGTCATAAACCGAATATTCCCCCCAAAGAGTATTATCAGGAGTATGATATTCATCACGAAGAGCACACCATGCGGCATATGGCTTCAACCAATAGTCGTTATTCCGGACAAACTCCTTGAATTCTTCGGATTCTTTAGTGCTCTCCCAATCCTGAACAAATATTTCGTGGAGATATTCATTCTTTGCATTATTGACAGCCTCATAATCGATCTCGGTCAGTTCATTCAGGTGCTTTCCAAGATCTTTAAAATGCTCCATTCTCTTCTTGTCCGCAAGGACACCGACCTCTTCCAGACGCGCATACATCGGATGCAATGCGAACGTTGAGTTGGCACTATACGGATAAGAGTCGACCCACGTGCCTGATTTTGTGGTGTCGTTTACAGGGAGCAGCTGAAGCACCTTCTGACCGGTCTCTTCACACCAGTCGACCATTTTCTTTATGTCTATGAAGTCACCGACACCGAAATCTCCATCCGTACGGATCGAAAACACCGGGATTGCGGTGCCCGCACCTTTCCAAAGACGACCGGGAGTGGAAAATCTCAAACCGTCAATTATAATTCTCTCGGCCGGAGATGTCGGGATAATTCCGAATATACGGTTTGACATCTCTTCCCAACCTTTGACACTACCTGTAGTTTTGTCAAGGATAAGAAACTTATATTCGAACGGAATCTTAACTTCGCTCAGAGGAATATTGCATTCCCAAAGGGGATAATTGGCATCGTTGAGTTGAAGGGCGTTGCGTGGATTCCATTTGCCGAGCGCTTCGGGTTCGCCGGCTACAGCAAGGACCTCATCCGGTTCGATCATCGGGGCCCAGATTTTCAGACAGATCGTGCCCGGAGCGGCTTTGAGCGGAGTGTCACGATAGGGGCGTGCAAGCATACCGTCGACAAATGCCGAGGAATAATACGGCTTGTCTGACGGCTGATCCTGCCATGAATCGAATATATTATAGAGAGAGACACCGTCACCGGGCACAAAGTGATGAGGCGTTCCCCATTCAAAGCGCCAGGCCTTTTCCGGAGCCTTCACGATAAAGGAGTAATCAAACTCAGGCGTATTCGCCGGAAGATCGAGTGTGAGTTCCCAAGCGTCGGGACCGACGAGTGACAACTCGACGGCCTTTTCAGGATCGCTGTTGCCCAAAGCCGGAATATTACCGACAATATAGAGGGCTTCTCCCCATGTGGTGTGGTAGGAGATATGGAATTTGAGCTTCATGAATTTAGAATTTATTTATTTTAAGTCCTTTTAAAAATTTATCCGCAACGGGATGTTCCGCAATGAGTGCAGATAAGACAACCCTCCTGATAGACAAGGCTTTCCTCACCGCAATTTGGGCATTTCAGGCCCTGAGCCTCCATTCCGTTAGGTATGTATTTCTTTAGCGCACGCTCAACGCCGTTCTTCCATGTGTTTATGGACGCATCGGCCAATTCGAGCCCGCTGACAAGTTTGAGAACCTGATCGATCGGCATGCCATATCGCAAAACGCCCGAGATCAGCTTCGCATAGTTCCAGAATTCCGGATTGAATTTTTCGGAAAGGCCTTCAATCGTGGTCTTGTATCCACGTTTGTTGATGAACTGGAAATCATAGCGTTTCTTTCCTTCCGCGTCATAGGCCTTTATGATCTTTCCGTGATTGACAGATTTCGGACAGAAGATTCCGTCTTCATCATCAGCAAGACCTGTAAAGATCTCATAAGGTTTGCCATCAACCAAACCGACGAAAGCAATCCATTTTTCCTTGTTATTCTGGAATCTGACAACATCGGCTTCGAGTTCAACAGGACGCTTCAGAAGATGTTCGGGATTGCGGATAAGCTTGTTCTCAGACTCTTCCTCTTTCTTCGTTTTTTTGTTTGTTGCCAGAGATTCGAGTACGTTATTTCGTGACCCGTCCCGATAGACGGTACATCCTTTGCAGCCGGCTTTCCAAGCTTCGACGTATAGATTTCCGACAAGTTCCTCACTTATGTCATTCGGGAGATTGATAGTGACCGAAATTGAATGATCAACCCATTTTTGAACCGTGCCTTGCATTCTGACTTTCTCCATCCAGTCAATCTCGTTGGATGAGGATTTATAATAGGGGGAGAGCTTGACAAGATCGTTGATCTCTTCGGTTGTCATATTCTTTTTCGACTCATGGCCGTTTATACGCATCCATTCGAGAAATTTATGATTACAGACCACATATTCT
>CAYQQG010000045.1:0-14293 GCA_964419535.1 uncultured Sangeribacter sp. | reverse complement strand
CGGATACGGAGGCTACTGTCTGCCAAAGGACACGAAACAACTTCTTGCAAATTATGCCGATGTCCCCCAGAACATGATGTCGGCAATCGTCGAGAGCAATCGGACGAGAAAGGATTTCATTGCTGACCGCGTGCTGAAAAAAGCCGGCTATTACGCCTACGCTGAGAATAACTCTTTTGACAACACACGCGAAGAAGACTGCATTGTCGGAGTCTATCGTCTCACGATGAAATCCAACAGCGACAACTTCCGCCAGTCATCGATTCAGGGGGTAATGAAAAGGATAAAGGCAAAAGGAGCCAAAGTCATAATCTTCGAACCGTCGCTTCAGGATGGCTCAACATTCTTTGGAAGCCTCGTTGTCAATGATCTCGACCGTTTTAAAGAGATGTCCGACGCCATCATCGCTAACCGATATGATTCGTGTCTTGACGATGTGAAAGATAAGGTTTATACCCGGGATCTTTTCCAACGCGATTAGCCGGCTCTGATAGATCCCGATCTGTATCATTTACCAACTTTTAAGTTCAAATTCAAACATACTGAGCAAAGCAATCCCCAATATAAATGTGGCCATTATTTAAAGTCATAAATCTTTTCTATATACTTGTCTCGAGCTACGCCTGGTTCTCATTCATGCTGCCAAGCAACATGATACCTATGATTGTCAGTGGTCTAATGATTATACTGTTCGCGGTTGGCAACTTCGAGTATAAGTTAAACTTTCGGATCATTCTCCTGATCTCAGTTATATTATTAGCCGGAATGATCACCACTCTGACCACTACGATTCCCGGAGGCATATACACGATTTTGCTATATCTTCCTGCCACCCTGATTTTCACTTTGTCCAAAGAGTATCAGCAGGATCTTTTGAAATCCGTCACCAAATGGCTTTGCATTATATTGGGTATAAGTCTGTTTGTCTATTTCGTCAATTTATTCGTTCCACTTCCGCACACAACCTTTATAGTTCCGAATAACGATTTCTATCAACCGTTTGACAACTATTTCTTCTATATATATTCCGGAGGCTATGAAAGTGAAGATGCGGGAGTTTTGCGTTTCGGCTCAATCTTCCTCGAACCGGGCCACCTGTCGATGATATGTATATTAATGTTGTTCGCCAATAGATTCAGATTCAAGAGCCAGCCTTTGCTCTGGATCCCGTTCGTGTGCATCATGATATCTTT
Organism: uncultured Sangeribacter sp.; assembly: GCA_964419535.1. GTDB lineage: Bacteria > Bacteroidota > Bacteroidia > Bacteroidales > Muribaculaceae > Lepagella. Next base: position 13,100 of record CAYQQG010000045.1, on the reverse strand, counting down.
CTCTTTGACCGGCTACGTTCTGTTGCTGATCAGCATCTTTTTGCTCAAGATTAAGAATATATTCTATATGCTTGCCTCAGTGATTGTCCTCACAAGCTCATGGCTTTTTGTCACCGAAATATGGAACGAAGGCAACAATCCTGTTAATATCTTGATCGTTCAGCGTCTTGAGTTTGATACCGGCAAAGGTATTAAAGGTAATAACCGTACAGTCAAAAAGACTGACTATTATTATAAGCAGCGTGTTCAGGACGGTCAGATCATCTTGGGAATCGGCAATGCAGACAAAGGTGACCGAGTCAAAGGTGCCGGCTACAAAATCTTTCTTCTGCGCAATGGCGTGATTTCAGCTATCCTCGTCGGATTGATCTATATTCTTCTCATCAATCCCAAATCAAACAAACGCTATGCATGGTCCTTTTTCACTGTCATAATACTGTTGTTTCTGCAAAGAGCGTATCCGAGCTGGTATTCATGGCTCTTCTTCTACACACTCGGCATAGGGGTCACGCGCGGCGAGCATTTCTTTCAATCCGCAGATCCCGAGCCTGAACTTCTGTTATCTTCAGAAGAGGTGAGTTCGGAAAACTGATTCAGAATTCCAGTCACATAAAAATTTTGAATGTCGGGTCCCGTTTGGAAATGATTCAGGAAGACAATAAGCACAGTTCAAACAAGAGAATAGCCGTCAATACGCTTATGCTGTATGGACGGATGATATTCCTGACTCTCATTAATATCTATACCGTCCGGGTGACATTGGAATGTCTCGGGGATATGGATTACGGCATTTATGAAGCGATTGCAAGTTTCATAGGCGCTCTCAGCTTCCTGAACGGAACCATGACTTCAGCAACCCAACGCTTCCTGTCCTATCACCTCGGAAAAGGTGACCATGCGGGATACAGCCATGTGTTCAGCATGTTTATCGTCTGTTTTCTGGCTTTCGCCGCCTTGATGATTATAGTCGGAGAATTATTCGGACATCTGATGGTATATGACGTCCTGAACATTCCCTCCGACAGATTGGACGCGGCCTTATGGGTCTATCGCTTTACGATCATCTCGCTGGCCTTTAACTTCCTTTCAATCCCGTTCACGGCACAGATTGTAGCCAATGAAAAAATGGGAGCTTTCGCATATTTCAGCATTGCCGACGGATTGATGAAACTGATCATCGTGATTTTGTTGCTTCATATCGGTTTTGACCGGCTTGTGCTATATGCGGGGCTTTTGGCACTCCAGACCATTCTGATAGTTGCTATTTATTTCATATATTGCCGCATAAAATTCAGTTTCTGCCGATTTAAATTCCGTTCTGACCGGATGCTTCTCAAAGAGCTCGGGGCATATACAGGCTGGAACCTTTTCGGGAGCATTTCGGGAATGCTTGTTGTTCAGGGTCAAGGCGTACTTCTGAACATTTTCTTCGGGCCCCTCGTCAATACGGCTAAGGGCGTAGCCAACAGAATCTATAATGTCATCATTAGTTTCGCCGTGAATATGTTCATGGCCTTTTCACCCCAGATTGTCAAATCATACGCCTCCGGTGAGCATGCGAGGATGCATTGGCTCGCAATGCAAAGCTCCCGGTTTTCGTTTTTGCTTTTGCTTATACTCACCTTCCCTTTGATCATGTCGATGGAGCCAATTTTAAACATATGGCTCGGCAAAGCTCTCGTCACCCCGCTGATGATCAGGTTTTCTCAGCTCATGATGATTTATTCATTGGTTCAGGCACTTGAACCTCCGATAACTCAGATGATAAGGGCAACCGGAAATATCAAGGAATATCAACTTAAAGTTGGCGTTTGGACTCTTATGTATATACCGATATGTATTGTATTCCTTTGGTTCTGGCATAATGCCATATTGACCATGATAATTCTGATAACTCTTTATCTGCTTATCATGGCCATAAGGCTGCATGTCGCCGACAAAGTCGTTAATTTTCCGGTAAGGAAATATTTGAAGAGTGTCGTATGGCCAATATCAAGAGTGACGGCAGTTCTCGCGATATGCGGCCTATTGCTCAGCTATTGGAAACATACGGACGGATTGTTAATGCTTGCGGCTCATTTGGCAGTCTGCTTCCTGATCACAGCCATATCGATCTGGCTTCTCGGACTGTCTGTCGAAGACCGACAAACGATTATCCATTTCATCCAAGGGAAACTGAAAAGAAAAGGGGAAGAGGTCTGATTTAAGAGTGAGAAAACAGTTTGAGTGCCCGAAAATATCAAAAATTGTATAAGGTTTGGTCTAATTTGTTCCTCTTCAAGTATAGTTCTCACAAAATCATTTGTGGAAATTACTTTTTTTTATTAATTTTGAAATTGAGACATGTCTCAATCCTTGAGACTATATGACTTATCCCTTAAATCTGAATATCCATGCAGATCATATTATTGTCCGGAGGATCCGGAACACGCCTTTGGCCTCTGAGCAACGACGCGCGATCGAAACAATTTCTTAAACTGCTTCCCTCAGCGGAAGGAGTTGAAAAGGAATCTATGATTCAAAGAGTTGTGCGCCAGCTGAAAGAATCCGATCTCAATGCTGACATTACCATTGCAACGTCCCTTTCTCAGCACGATTCGGTAGTGTCGCAAATCGGGAAGGATGTGAAGATGGTGACCGAGCCAACGCGCCGTCACACTTTCCCCGCAATTTGCCTTGCATGCGAATATCTCGCCAAAGAGTGTGGATGCTCTAAGGAAGAGACAATTGTGGTGATGCCATGTGATCCCTTCACAGGCAAACGATATTATGAAGCCATCAACAAAATGGCTCAGGCCACTGAACGCGGAGAAGCTGACCTGATGGTCATGGGCATTAATCCTGTGTATCCTTCGGAAAAATATGGCTATGTGCTCCCCGGCGAGGAGAAAAAGGGAATCTATGCAGTCAAAAAATTCATCGAAAAGCCTGACGTCGCCACTGCTAAACGACTCATCGCAGAAGGAGCCAAATGGAATGGCGGAGTCTTCACTTTCAAACTCGGATATATGACTGATATAGCCGAGAAATACGTTAAAGCGGACTCATTCTCAGAGGTCAGAGAGCGATATGAGGAATTTCCTTTGATCAACTTTGATTATGAAGTTGCGGAAAAGGCTGATTCAATGGCAATGGTCCCCTTTGACGGCGATTGGAAAGATCTCGGAACCTGGAACACGCTGACCGATGAACTAAGCCACAACACTTATGGCAATGTGACCATTGACGGCAGCGGTTCTAACACTCATATCTTCAATGAACTCGACATCCCATTGATGTGCATAGGCACTGAAAATCTCGTAATAGCCGCCTCTCCTGACGGTATCCTCGTGACTGAAAAGTCAAAAAGCGAGAATATCAAAAAATATGCTCGTGATTTAAAAACACGCCCTATGATTGAAGAGCGCCGCTGGGGGTGGTATCGCGTTATTGATCAGACCGAAACTCCGGATGGATATTGCTCACTTACCAAACGCCTGACTCTCAATCCGGGTTGTTCAATCAGCTATCAGCTTCACAATCACCGCTCGGAGGTCTGGACGTTCGTTGAAGGTGAAGCGGAATTTGTGCTCGACGGCGACCGCCGCATAGTCCACGAAGGCGACACGGTGATAATCCCCGTAGGCCATAAACATACACTTAGAGCCATAACTAAAGTTTCGCTAATAGAGGTCCAGACAGGATCCAACCTCGTGGAAGAAGATATCGAACGTTTCGATTTCGATTGGTAAAGAAATAATGAGAAGATTGCTCGGCAACAATAAATGGAGATTTTTGCTCTTTTCGGGAATGTTCGCTATCATAGTTTTGGGAGCGGGCATGATGATTCGTGCTTATAACTCGAAATCCGCGATCATTCCTCCGTTGACTGAAACTCTCACTCCGATCAATAAAAATCAGATAGCGTCGAAGAAAAAAATGGTTGTGGCCTACGTTATTGACAAGTCTGACGAAATTCCGGACCCGAAACTGGTCACTCACATATATTACGCCTTCGGCAATATCACACCTTCCTATGATTCACTGTCAATTCCTAATTTGAATAAATTCAGGAAAATAGTGGCCTTGAAAGATTCAAATCCAGACCTTAAGGTTTGCCTGTCGATTCAAACCAAACCAAGAGACGGTTTTGCCGTTATGACAGCTTCGGATTCCCTGAGGAGTCGTTTCGTTTCAAATTGCAAAAGGATAGTCGAAGAGTATAATCTTGACGGAGTGGATCTTGATTGGGAGTTCCCGGGAACCGATATGGGAATGCACAAAGGCGGGGGCCAAGACGATCCTTTTCATTATTCACTGCTTGCTCGCGACCTTCGGCAAGCATTGGGTGACGGAAAGCAATTATCTTTCTATTCCAACAATGCCGCGCTATATAACGATTTGAAGCTTATGCTTCCATATGTGGATTTCGTTATGATGTCCGGTTATAATATCGGGACACCTCCTAAGCAACACCAATGCAATCTCTATCCGAGTGAGATATGCGGGGATTGGGCCATCAGCAAATGTCTTGAAGCACATTTGAATTCAGGCGTTCCGAAAGAAAAGATTCTGTTGGGAATACCATTCTTTGTAAGAACCCAAAAGTTCAGGAGTGAGGGGAATTACTTTGACCGCCCCTATTTTGATAAGTATATCCCTGGATATAAATTGAAATGGGACAACAAGGCGAAGGCCTCATATTATGCCGATGATGAAGGCCGGGTATTCGCGGCTTTTGACACTCCAAAATCAATAAAAGAGAAATGCAAGTTCATTAAAGATAAAGAGCTTGCGGGCGCTTTCTATTGGCATTATGACGGCGATATGCCGGACCACTCATTGGCAAAAAGTGTCAGGAATAACCTAAAGAAATAAGTGCCTGTCAAAGTTAACCCAATTCGATTATTCCGTCATTTTCACCCATCTTCATTTCATCTGAAGATGTTCAGGATTTTTTCATAAAAACGAACGGTCTGTTTGCCGACATTTTCGCTCAGATAGTAACGCATAACTGCTCGCTGAGAGTTGCGGATAATTTCTTCAAAGTCACCTCCGGCACGATAAGCATCGCCCGTTCTGAATTTTGAATCTACTTCCTTCAATCTGTCAACAAATTGCGCGGTGTCATTGAACGGCAATGCGATTTCTTGTCCCGTAAGCTTCCTGCCGTTGGCGAGCTGTTCGGCCGATCCACCCGTATTCCGGGCAATACACAATGAACCTGAAGCCATAGCCTCCGGCATCACTCGTCCGAAACCCTCCCAATAAGAAGGTATTATGGTGGCGGCGGCCGTAGTCATATATTCCTCAACGTTATTGATTTCACCAAGCCAGTCAACCTTTTCGCTTAAACCGTTCTTTGCCAGCTTGCGAACCAATTGCTCATGGAACTCAGGCTCATTTTTGTAAGAACCGGCCAAAACAAGCCTAAAAGCGGATTCTTTCCCAACTTCTTGAGCATAGAGAATATATGCATCGATCAAATCCGCGACTCCTTTAGCCCTCTGAATCCTCCCTGCATATAGAAACACAGGTTCTTTATCCGGTTGATAATGTATCTGAGATTCCTTGACGATTCCGTTATAAATAGTGCATTTTCTTTCTGCTGGCAAATCTTTTGCAACATGATTTTTCAAGTCGTCAGTGATTGCGATAACAGCACTTTTCCGATAGCGTATTCTTTTTTTTAACCCTAAGATCACCAACTTAAAATCCTTCCACCCATACTCTCGGACATGGATTATATGAGGAATTTCGAGAGCTTTCGCTGCATAATGGCCGACGTCCGTCACTGACGTGTTGTCATGAATAAGATCGGGACCAAATTCTTTTGCAAAGTTTATGACAGGCTTGCGGGCCAGACGGTTCTGCCAGATATTTTTCATTAATCTCGGAATAAACATCAGTTTGTCCTTTGCCGTGGCGAATAGTGGCAACGAAGAAAACCTGTAAGGTATAACCATCACTTCCCAACCACGCTTTCGGGCTTCGACGGTCAATCCTTTCTCGTCCGGTGCCACTATCTTAATGGTATGTCCTGCCGCCGCAACTCCGTCGGCCATGGCAAAGAAGGATTTCGTGGCGCCTCCTTGCAGACCCGTTCCGCTGACAACGTATAATATTTTCATTCTTACTTCTTTTCTCTGAGATCTTTAATTATTCTCGCCGGATTTCCACCGGCCACACAATATGCCGGCACGTCTTTGGTCACTACGGCTGACGCTCCTATAATAGCTCCTTCTCCAATCGTGACTCCGGGCATTATACAAACATTCTGTCCTATCCACACCCGATCCCCTATTACTATAGGACCTTTTGAAATCAAAGGCCGTTCCTTATGAATTTTATATCTGTCCTCGAGTGTAATGCGACCGTGAGCGTTGTCAACAATTGTCAATCTGCGACCGGCGTTAACATAGTTGCCTATGATAATGGAATTTATCGCAGAAAGATGAGCATCTCTCTGGATAATACATCCGTCACCGATAATAATTTCAGGTTCGCTAAATCCTTCCGCCGGATTCTTCCATGTCGTCAGCTCCGCGTTTGCTCCGATATAACAATCCTTTCCTACCTCTATATTTTCAGCTCCTATCAGAGCCGTCAGATACGGCTCTATACGCGAACTGCTGTCGAAGCGCTTAAATTTGCCGGCATAGTATCCGGTATAAAACATTCTCCAGATTTTAGCTATTAATGGCTGCAATTTATGGAACGGAGAAAAAATTTTACCTATAAAAAATATGGGGTTCATTTTGCCGATTAAATATGAGACAACACTTTGATATAATCCCTGTCACGCAAGGCGAGCAGGATCAAAGTAGGTGCAAGAAGAGTTTTATAGAACGCACGAAAAAGCCTGGGATGTTTGAAATGTTTATATTGGTATATTTTTTTGGAAGAATAAAACATCGACAACCTCCTTGGCGACCATTTGGCATTTTTATTAGGATTGCTTCCGCCTTCAAGGTGAATAATTCCGGCTGACGGGACAACAATCCTTTTAAGTCCCCGACCCGCCATTCGGTCTTGCCATTCGGTCTCCTCACAATACATAAAAAAGCCTTTATCGAACCCGCCGGTCGCTTTATAGACGGCAGAGGGCACCATCATGTCCGCTCCGGTGACATATCCGACTTCCATGTCCTCCGTAATATCAGGAGGGCAAATATTAGATTTATCCTTCAAAAATGGAAGGTATTTCCCCAAGACAAACTTTATTTCCCCGCCGGGTGTGATTAAATTTCCGTATGAATGACAGTTTTCATTATTTCCATTTTTCAGAATACACCCCAATGCGCCCAGTGAATCACCATATTTAACGGCCCGATCATATAGGGTTTTAATTGCATTGTCAGTCAATATTGTATCCGAGTTCAGATAAAAAAGATAATCACCTTTGGCATAGTCCGAGCCCAAATTGTTGGCCCGGCCGAAACCGAGATTCTCTTTGCTCTCTATAAATTGGACATTCGGAAAATCAGTCCGGATCATTTGTTGTGACCCGTCTGAGGAGGCATTGTCCACAACAATGATTTCATAGTCCAGACCCACAGTGAAGCGTTCGATCGATTTCAGACAATCAATCAAAAGACCCTTTGTATTGTAGTTTACTATTATTACAGATACCTCCATTATCCGAAATACTTAGACCGGCGGTTGATATCCACTCGGAGTATCTGCAAATTTACAAAATTTTTGGTTTGAATACAAAAAATTGCCCCTATTATTATCTGAATTTTGACTATGTTAAACTTTTTATTATATTTGCAGTTTAATGTTAATAACTCTTGTCTGATGGCTAAAATCATCGTTCAAAATACAAATATTTCCATTCTTGATATTGACGGCCAGGATTATATTTCACTCACAGACATGGCCGGAGCAAAGGATGGTGAGAGCAGAGCAGCGGACATTATAAAAAATTGGTTACGCAATCGCTATACTATTGAATTTCTCGGGACGTGGGAAGTTATTCATAACCCTAATTTTAAAGTGGTCGAATTTGACCACTTTAGAATAAATGCAGGACTACCATCCTTTGTCCTAAGCGCGTCCGAGTGGATAGAACGTACAAATGCTATAGGAGTTGTTGTCAAAAAGGGACGATACGGAGGTACTTATGCCCACAAGGATATTGCATTTGAATTTGGATCGGCAATTAGTGTGTCCTTCAAATTATATCTTATTGAAGAATTTCAACGTCTTAAAACAGAGGAACAAAAAGAACTCGGATGGTCAGCGAAGCGCGAATTGTCAAAAATAAACTATCGTATTCATACTGATGCGATAAAGACACATCTCGTTCCGGTTGCGATTACATATGAACAAGCATCTTATATTTATGCCGATGAGGCAGACGTATTAAACATGGCAATGTTTGGGAAGACAGCGCGTCAATGGCGCAAAGAAAATCCCGGACTTAAAGGTAACATACGTGATTATGCAACAATAAATGAACTTATATGTCTATCCAATATGGAAAATCTCAACGCAGTGTTCATTGAACAGGGTATTCCTCAGAGTGAGCGGTTATTGAAACTCAACCAAATCGCTATCCACCAAATTGAGATTTTGGAGAACAGCGATATTAGTCCGCGTACATTTTTAAATAAATAATTGCATATGAAAATTTATTTAGTTGATTATTTGGGAATACACTGCGGAATGGACTATTATCTTGAAGCCTTTAAAAATGTTCTATCAAATATTAAAGGTCTTGAGGTGAGGGTTCTGTCTAATTTCTCTGAAGATGGGTCAAAACCGTTCTTCATTAATCAATATAAAGGTGGAATTGCAAAAAAGGGGACTTCTCTTCTTCGCAATCTTTTTAGATTGCGCAAATTTGTATCGTCTCATCCGGACGATGTTTTCATTTATCTCTCATACGGCAATCAGATCGATATCCCCTTTATGAAAATAATCGCCGGTGCCAAACATCACATTATAGACATCCATGAGGGAATTGCTCAGAATATAGATTCCAATCAAAAAGTATTGAGACAATTTAAAAATTTATATTCAAACCGCATAAAGACTGTCATCTCCCATTCTGAACGAACTGACAAATTTCTTGAAAAATATGAGTTCAAAGGGAAACGCTTTAATGTTCCGCATTTCCGATATGTCATGCCAAAGACTTATGACTTGAAAAACATTCCGGAATTGATGCAGAAGTGCATCTTCGGAGAGAGAACAAATCTTCTGTTTTTTGGGAATCTGAATGAAAACAAGGGTGTCGACGTCTTGATAGAGGCTTTCAACATTTTGCCTCCGGAAGCGGCCAATAAACTGAATCTTATTATAGCTGGCAAAGATTTTGACTCTTCGGTCTATCGCGTGAAGCCGAAATCCGATCGTTCCGTGAATATCTTTGTCCGGCATATAACTGACGACGAATTGAGATTTTTATACGCCAATACGGACTACATCTGTCTCCCCTATCGTAAGACCTCACAAAGCGGGATCCTCGAGATGGCTTTATATTTTAAAAAGCCTATTATTGCAACCGATATCCCTTATTTCAAGATGATTCTTGATGAATTTCCGTCGTTCGGAATCCTCGCCGGCAATAACGCCAAAGAATATGCCGAAACACTCCGGAATATATCAGAAGTGGATAAATCCAAATTTTTCTCAAAACCGGATTTACACAAATATGAGAATCGTCCGGAAATCTTAGACTTCAAAAAAGATTTTGCAGATTATCTGTCGAAATTAGTCTCAAATCTTATTTGAACAAATTTTCATATTGGCTGACAATGGTTTCCCAACGATAACGGATATCGGCAACCTGAAACATCTTTTTGCCGATTTGATCCAAATCCGAAGAGGAATTTTCGATTTTTCCAATCAAATCCTGAGTATTTTTGAAATACAAAGCGTTGTTTTCAGTCGTTTCGCGGTTATATACACAATCGAACGCAAAAATCGGTTTGGAATAGAACATCGCCTCGACAAGAGAAGGATTCGTCCCGCCGGCGCTGTGGCCATGAATATAACAGCTGCAGTTGTTTCTCAAAACATTGAGAATATTCAGATCATAGATTGCCGATTGCAAACTGATATTGCTGAATCGGGAGTATTTTGACTTCATCTCCCGTCCGAACTCCGAACCATCCCAATTTCCGATAAACAATAGTTTTTTAGAGGGCATTTTGCTATACGCCTCGAGAATCATTTCGACATTATTCTCGGGCTCAATACGACACAGTGCCATTGCATAATCATTCCCTTTCAGCCCATATTCTTTCAGGATCTCTTCCACATTGACGGATTCAATCTCTTTTATCACATGATCTCCGCCATAGGCAATAAGTTCTGCATCAACACCATATTCTCCAATAACATAGTCTGCTATACCCTTATTGTCTGCCACTATGATGTCACCATATTTCACGGCTTGGGCCTCCGAGAATTTGAGAAATTTGCGAATCCATTTGTTCCATTTCTTCCGGCGATGTTCAAGTCCGTCAATATTGATGACGAATTTCTTTTTGGAAAATAACCGAAGAATCGGGAGAAAGACACAACCCGAAACGCCGAGAGCCAACACTTTATCACTGTGTTTCGCAGCATGAATCATTGATAAAATATCGTATGGAATGCTCTGAATTCCGTTGGCTTTCAGGTTTATATATTTCAATTTAGCACCCTTGAAAGAATCGGGCCATTCTTTATATGCCTTTTTGCTGCAATAGACGGTATATTGGATGTCCTCCGACCTCTTGCGCGAAACAATCTGCTCGACAAGAGTTTCAAAACCTCCGTAGTTTGCCGGAATTCCGACGGATCCAATTATCGCTATTTCCATATCGAATTTTTTTATATAACGCGTTTAATCGACCTAAATTATATAATTATCTTTTTGATTCCATTAGCATCGCATTTGATATACACCCCGGGAGTGAGATTTTTTGGATGCACCTGCACTCCGTTCAGATTGTAATATTTCACTTCTCCCCGATATATCGGCGCTTTGATTCCGGTCGTCACGTCCGGGTCTTCCGGATTTTCAGGTTCCGGCGCTTCGACATTGAAATTATAGGCGATTTGGTCAGTGAATAGAGGGCAATAATAGTCTTCCTCTCCCGCCGCACTTTTTATATAGTGAGGATAATTCTCTCTATCATCAATTAAAATCTGGCGATCATTACCGATTCTGACACCATTATTGAAATATCCCACCATTTCTTTATTGCCGATAATCTCAAAGCCTTCGCTGCTCGTGACGTTCAACATCCCCTTTTCGAGACAATAGTTTAATAACGACCTGAACATATCGAGACGTGTCCCGGGACAAGGATACCATTCACTCCAATCCGTAATGCCAAGCCGCGCGGGGGGCGTCAGAGGATCATTCAGATAGTCAACATCTTTCATAGGCTCAACCCACTCATCGGGATAATTTCCACCCTCCGAGACCAAAGCACCGGGAAGTGAATTTTTCCAGCAATCCCTGTAGGCATGAAGTCCGAGCACAATCCATCCCCGTTCTTCTACACAACGGTCAATATATTTTTTAAACCATTCATATTGGACATCATCCCACAGATTGTTATCAGAATCACCGCCCATATATCCCGGGGCCGACTGACCCTCGACCAACATTCTTGTTGCAGTCGATCTTAATGGGGGTTTATTATATTGATATGGCTCGACCATATCGTTGAAGCCATTCGGACAGATAGCGTTTACCGCAGCGGCATAATTATGAGAGGAAATGCTGTTATACTGAACCCATGAATTTGCCTTAAATCCCCATTCTTTTGCGATTCGGAACCATTCTCCCCACTGATAATCAACATCATGCTCTTTATTATACAGGACCGATTTGCGGGTATAATAATCTCCGGCGTATGGTTTGATCAGATGCTTCGGAGATTCAATCCAACCCGTTCGGGATTCATCCGGGAAGTATTGAAGGCCGGTATGCAAATCATAAACGGTCTCTGTCGAAGAGGACAATCCTTTATAAGTTCCGGTTTCGAGAATCTTCTGCGCCAATTCCGATTGCAGGCTGTCAACAACCCAATTATTGAGAACCTCTCCAAGACATGTCATGGAATGCGATTGCACTTCCCAACCTCTCTCCTGTTCAAGACGCAAGAGGGCCTCTGCGTTAGAATTTATCATCGGAGGACTGGAAGTCATTCCGCTTCTCCGACCCTCCATTGAAACACATCCCTTGACTCCCATGCTCTCCAACAATGGATAAAGTATCGAGAAATATCCCCATTTCTGGTTTGCAGAGGGCTTGGAGGAGGGAATTGTACCGTCAACGGCATCGTCATCATGGACTGAGAACATCGGCTGCATATCCCAAATTGACTCGGCATCCTTGTGCCAATATCCGTAATACTCGAGTTGGGATAAATCTTCGACGGACAACGGCATCATCCCCAATTCGATGCGTTTGGGTTCAAGTTCAAAATATCCTTCGGGAATATTCAGGCTCCATTCGCCGGGAGACAAGCATTGATCGATATAGAAAGCACAACCTCTCCCGTTGTCGACAATCATTGGTTTAAGCTCGATTGTCCTGATGATTTCAGTTTCTTCCTCATCATTTACTTCATCCTCGCTATCCTCTTCCCCATTCTCTTTATCTGCGCTTTCCTTATCTTCGTTTTCTTTAGAAAAAGTTCCTTCCTGAGCGCTTCCTTCGGGATTCATCGTTTCATCTTCAGGGTCCTCAGGTTCTGTAACTTCAGGGACTTCAGGATCAGGGGTTTCAGGCTCCGGGACACCAGGATCGGGTTCATCATCTCCCGCTACTCGTTTTTGAATAAGTGTCACTTTGAGATTTTCCTTTTCAACGATTTCGCGGTTGATCTTGATGCGTCCGGAAATATAGGCCGGAAGGACCAATTTGACAACATCTGCATAATCTTCGGGGATTGTAGAAAAAGCCTCGGGCCATATAATGATATCATTTGTGGAAACCGGATAGCCGTGCATTCTCATCACGCCGGCGTCCCTTTTTGCCAATGCAACCGGAGAACCGCATAGGGATATGCACGTTAAACCGGTTATGAAATAAATACCAAAATTTTTTGAATCAAAAATAATCTTTATTTTGATAAGCATATTTTGATAATTTAGCCATATCTCTTGCT
>CAYQQG010000044.1:0-14346 GCA_964419535.1 uncultured Sangeribacter sp. | reverse complement strand
CCCCGTTCATACCGCATGGGAATCGAATTCCAAGGAGCTCTCAAACCACTCAAATGGTTCGACTGGCAGCTCAACGCCACTCTTTCACGCAACCGCATCAAAGACTTTACTGAATATATATATGAAGATGAATGGACAAATCCGATCACGATCAATTGCGGAAGCACCCCGATCGCATTCTCACCGGATTTCATTCTCCACAACGCTTTCAACTTCCGCGTTGCCGGATTTGAGGCATCCCTGTTGAGCCGATATGTGTCATCTCAATATATGAATAACGCCCGCAGTGAGGAAGCTCGTCTCGATGCATACTTTGTTTCCGATCTGGCATTGGCTTACACTTTCCGGAACATCCCATCTGTCAAGGAATTGAGATTGGGTGTGACCGTCTATAACATCTTCAATGCAAAATATTGCAACAACGGATATTCCGGAGCCGGCTATTATATGGAAGACGGACATCCCGTCATTTATCGCTATGCCGGTTATGCCGCACAAGCTCCCGCTAATGTACTCGCAACTTTAACCGCCACATTCTGATGTCATTGGCCACCGATCTATTTTCGTCAATTTCCGGACTTCCCTGGGATCATATCCTTGAGGTTGCGGGATTCTGCATCGGTGTGCTTTATCTTTGGTGGGAATATCACGCCGATCCGCGGTTATGGCTCGCTTCGGTCATAATGCCGGCCATATCGATGTGGATATATTTCAGCAAAGGGATATATGCTGATTTCGCAATCAACATCTATTATTTCCTGATTGCTATCTATGGATATATCGTATGGACACGCCGAGGAAAATCATCAGGCAAAGAAAAAGATGAGAATAAGAAGATAAAAGAGGGATTGCCGATCACGAGGATACCGGCAAAGATATTAGCCGGATGCGCTGTGTGTTTCCTCATACTTTGGGGTGCGCTTTATGGCGCACTTCACTGGCTCACTGACAGCACCGTCCCTCTGGCCGACGCCTTCACGACGTCTCTCAGCATTGTCGCCATGTGGATGCTGGCAAGGAAATATATCGAGCAATGGATCGCATGGATCGCAGTCGATGCCGTCTGCGTCGGATTATACATCTACAAGGGGATATATCTCTACGCCTTGCTCTATGCCGCCTATACAATTGTCGCATTCTTCGGTTATTTCAAATGGAAGAAGATAATGGGTAATATCTCACAATAGATATCCTTAACAGGCCAAAAGATCAAAAACGGACGTTAATTTTTGAATAATTGCAAATTTTGATTAATTTTGTGAAATTATCGAAATATGTATATAATTTTTCAAATATAACCTGCTTCATGAAAAAATTCTTTACATTTGCGGTTGTCTGCATTCTGGGAGTGCTCTCAATGCAGGCTCAGTTGCAATACGTGCGCAGTTCATTCCGTCCGGCGTCCGGAGCCGCCAAGAATGTCACCGATTGGCATTCCGATAAGAATGCTATCCTTGTCGTTATCGGTGACAACATGTCATCGAGCGAGATCAATGGCATAACTATCAAAAGCCTTAGCAACGGTGCCAAAGTTTCATATTCAGAAACTAAAAATTTTGAAGGTTCTCCGGCAAAATGGTTCTATATACCTGAAGACACCAGTTCTTTCGACATCGAACTGTCACTTGCCGGTCAGGGAACGACAACCATTTCGGGCGTGACGATGCGCAAGCACAATGTATACACGGCCAAGGTCAACTCTCAAGGCGTCAAGGAAGGCGTTGATGTCATCATCAACTCAAACCCGGCCGGTGCCGAAGTTTATATCGACACTCACCGTGTCGGCACGACACCTCTTGTTGCTGAAAACGTCGTTCTCGGTGTCCACAACATTGTCCTGAAACCTGAAAACACTCAGACATGCGAGGAACTCTCCCAGACTGTCAAGATTGACGCCCACACCAGACCCTTGAATTTTGATCTTTACCGTAAAGGGAATGTCGAGTTCACCACTTATCCCGCCGCCGCCATGGTCACAATCCTCAAGGACGGCAAGGAGATCAAAAAAGGGACGGGAATGTTCACCGTGGAGAATATTCCTTTCGGAACATACACCGTCAAAGGACAATATGGAATGGATTCGACCGAAACTTCAATCACTATCGACAACAACACGAAACAACCGATCGAAGTGCGTGTCGTTCCTTCACGCTCCATAACCTTCACGGCCACCCAGAACAATCTTCCCGTCAACGGCGCTGACATCACAATCGACGGCAAATATGTCGGTGTCACTCCGCTCACATACCAGCTCACATACGGCGTCCACAGTGTTGTTATCGCCAAAGGCGCCTATTCAACAAAGCCACGCAGTTTCACTGTCAGCCGGGACAGCAAGGAATCATATATCAGCCTCAAGCTCCCCAATCAGCAACAGAAGCGTCATAACATCTTCGACAATTATTATAACAAACGTGAATGGGGAATCTCAGCCAACTATATCACTCGGTCATATAAAGTAAAATCCAATTATGACGGAACTTACACCCAAAATTTCTGGGGCGAAGGCCGCAGTGATAACGGTTTTCAGATAGGTATCTCCTATCAGGGATATTACGGCTATGGCCAAGGTTTTGTCACAGGCCTTTACTATCAGGGATTCTTCGGTTCATGCGGAGGTCCATACATGGATTCATACGACGGGGATTACACTGAAAGCGCTCTCTACATACCGCTTCAATATCAGTTCCGTCTCCCCTTCGCCACTAATTTCTCAATCTTCATCAACGCCGGTGTCGGAATGTCGATCGGTCTTGCTAATCAGTTCAAATTTGGCGGAGACAGCGAATCGACCAATGCCGGATACGGATACAGCGACGAATTCAACCGTCAGTTCCCGGGCGCTTTTGACTGCTCACTCCTTTTTGGAGGCGGCATACAGTATAAGGCTCTTCAGGTCGAAGCCAAATATGGAATGGGTCTTATGAATTATAAAAATCTCGGATCGAGCTACGACTCCAACGCCAAGAGCCGCACGCTCTCAATCGGACTTTCACTGATGTTCTGATAACTAAAAATCAATTATAAATTAAGGGAATAAACCCTCGGTTTTATATAGGCCGAGGGTTTATTCCCTTAAAACTATTTCATAAGGGCGTGCCAAAATTAGCCCCCATCAATCCACTATCACTTATTCTCTATTACTTATCCCCTATCACTTATTCACCTCCACCATAATCTTTGGCGTTGGTTTTCCTGCCATTGCTCGATGGCCTCGACCCGTTCACGAAGTCGCTCCAATCTCAACCCATAGCGATCGTCAAGATCATTTGTCTCTATATAAAGTGTCGCTTCTTCAAGATATTTCCGTAAAGACGTGCGATACATCAGTCGGCGATAGCCATGTTCGAGCCATTCACACATTGTCTCAGTGTTAAAAAGCATCAGATCCGCTATTTTATCAGATTCGAAACATAACGCCATGAAGTCCTTCAGAGTCTTTGTTACGGTCTGGAGTGACGGCGACCGTCGTCTTATTCCCCGTGGGGTAGTGAATTGACGCTCCACCGCCTTTTTGCATTTCTCCAGCTCCTTTTCGGCATCCGGATTCAGCCAATATTCAAGATATTCCTTTGCTTCCTTCCGGGCATCATAAAGATCCAGCACTATCTGTGTGATCTCAGCCGATGACATCTTGAGCAACGTCCTCTTCAACTTCGCCTTACTCATTTTTCACCCTCCGGAAGAAACATCTCCTTGCCTGCCGGCGTCAGGATTGAGGCAAGTTCGGAATAATCAAAGAATACCGTCGGTTCGCCGTCCGAATAAGGTGCGATTTCATATATTCCATATATAAATTCAACACCCTCCGGAGTCAAACGGAACTGTTTTGAGACCTTGAACTCATCTTTTTCAACCTGAAGATCGATTCCCTGTTCTTCAAGACGATCATAGATCGCGACCTTTATGAGTTTCTCAAAGCCCACGGTGAATATCATCTTGTATGTTATTATCTTCCCTTTCGCGATGTCATAATTGAGATAACCGTTTGAGAAAGCCGGATGAGCCGCGCCCTCCGGGAACGAGTAAGTGAAACTTCTGAAAACTGCAAACTTCGGCGTCAGCAAGTCAATTGAAAGCTCATGTGTCAAGACGCTTCCCGGCGCTTTGTCAGCCCCCTGTGCGGGCGCATTCTTGCCATTTTCCTTATTCTCTCCGAGAACCTTAAGTTCCGGAGGCAGAGAGATTTGGAATTTTCCGTTCTCATCAATCCGGATATTGGCAAGTCGGCAAAGAGAATCGCGCAATTCTCCGGTATCGTTTTTCCCGAGTTTTTCCGGAAACACCCCCGTCAGACGAACGTTCCATCGTCCGTCGAAATCATCCACAATATTCCGCAAGGAGTCACTGTCAGCTCCGTCAGCAATTGACGTAAGCTCATACGGAACAAATGAAAGTGAAGAGGAGTCTTCATTTCCTCCACATGAAACCACCGCACTCCCCATAGTGGCAAAAAGACCTGCTGTCAGGAGTATGGATTTGAACTTATTCATCTAAGTAACTCTTTAAAATTAGTTTGTATTACGCTTTTTTATAAAATTCGGCCGGATGCCAAAAACAACTGCCCGTCACCAACTTATTCCGGCTCCGCCGCCGCTTGAGCGGCCGCCGCCGAAACCTCCTCCGCCGCCTGAACCTCCGCGTCCGCCGGACATCATCGCCCCGAGAGCGGCACCGGCGAGCAGTGCCCCGGCGCCCGGGCCGTCGTCATTCCTTCGCGGAATCTTATACGTCTCGCGCTTCACGTGGCGGCAATATTGGCATTTATAGATCCGTTCGCCAAGCCCCTCATGAGTTTTGGTCGGCTGTTCGATGACTTTGTCCATTGCGAGGTTCATCGCAACAGTGTGACAGAAAGGACATTCCTGATATTTAAGCTGCTTTTCGTGATATGGGAACCGTTCGACCGTGCCGCATTGCGGACAGAGCCATACGTCATAATCCACCGTGCCGATCTTCTCTTCGAAATCCTGGGATGGAGTCAGATAATTGTTATCCTCCTCTTCGGACAGCCGGTCCATCTTCGCGCCGCATGTGTCACAGATTTCCCTTCTGTATCTCGCGCGCCTGTATAACAGCCAGGCTAAAATCGCAATGGGGAGCGCCAGTCCGCATGAAAGAAGGACACCCCACCAATATGTGCTCAGATGTGTTCTCCACGTCATGGCTTTTCTGTAATTATCACGCCGGCGGGTATGAACGAAATCGACAAGAAACAGAACCAACATGCAGATAAACACGCATACGGCCACGATCAGAACGAACGACGTCAGTGTGTCGCCGTCCAAAGCCTGAACGCGATCGATCGCCTTGTCTCCACGTCCGCTTCTCAATTCTTCGGCAACAGCCGGATCACTCAGAGCTTCCGCAATTGCATTGACCGTTGCCGACACCCCCTGGCTGACATTGCCCGTATGAGTCGCCGGACGCATGTAATCCCGGAGTATTCCGACACATGCGATATCAGTCAATACTCCTTCAGCACCGGATCCGACCTGAATCCATGCTTTCTTCTCGGAAGGGCACACAAGCAGGAGAACTCCGTTATTCTTATCTTTCTTCCCGAGTCCCCAATGCGTGAACACTTCGTATGCATAATCAGACGGCGTCATTCCGTCAAGAGAATCCACGACGGCCACGGCCACTTCACAAGTCGTTTTGTGTCTCAATTCACTCAGACGGTCATTTATGCTCACTTTTGTCGGCTGAGACAGAATGCCGGGGAGGTCAAGAACGTAATTGTCCGGATGACCGACATTCGGATTGGGGAGCGTCCCGGGAGCCTGCGCATTGCATCGGAGTCCGACCAACATCAGCACGGCTGCTAATAACAAGCTGAGTCTTTGTTTCATATATCAGGTTAGTTTCAATTCTTTCAAAAATAATCGCATGTTCCATATGGTGACATCCGGAACGGACATCTGAGGAACAGTCCGGTTTTATATGTTTCGATTCCCTGAGGCTTAAACCGCCGGGAGTGTAAGGCCGTTGAGCTGCCGGTAAAGATTGAGGGCATAAACATCCGTCATTCCGCTGACATGGTCAAGCACACCCTGAATCCTGCCGAAAAGATCTCCCGACCGAATGGAATATTGAGCGGGAACTTTCTCAAAGAGAAGCTGAGAGAAATTACGCTCCGGATATAGCGCGGCCTGAATCAGATGAGAGAGAAGGTATGTCAGAATCCTGTTACCGGCGATTTCGATATCGACAACTTCCGGACTGCGGTAGATACGCTCATGAGCGAGCTCGCTGCATCGCGCGTAAGACTCGCTCAGGCGCGGATCCATCTTCTCCACCAACGCCCCGGTCTCGGTGCCTTCCAAAATAGGTATTTCTCTTTCGACAAACACTTTCGCACAATCCTCGACCATCGCCCCGATGACATTCGAACGCAAATATCCCACCTGTTCATTCGGATCCTTCAGACGGCTCATCATCCTTTCCATGCGCCTTTGTTTCTCTTCATCGAAAAACGCGAGGAAATGGCTTTTCACCTCATCGGTCGAAAGAATCTTCAGCCGATGAGAATCTTCGATATCCATCACTTGATAGCAAATATCGTCGGCGGCCTCGACAAGCCAAACCAAAGGATGACGCGCGAAGCGTCCGGGCTCAAGTTCAGGAATTCCAAGCGTCTCGGCCAGACGTCTGTAGATGTCTTCCTCGGTCCTGAACCATCCGAACTTCCCCTTTTCACCCGCAAATTCAGACGAATAAGGATATTTCACAACTGACGCCAACGAACTGTATGTCATCGCGAATCCTCCCTCCCGGCGGCCTTCAAACTGATGAGTAAGCAACCGGAAAGAGTTGGCATTGCCCTCAAAATGAACAAGATCCTGCCATTGTGCCGGTGTGAGCAACTTCTCCAGCGCCTGACCCTCACCCTCAGTGAAGAACGTGGAGATTGTTTTCTCACCGTTATGCCCGAAAGGTGGATTTCCAAGATCATGACTGAGACAGGCCGTGGCGACAATGTCTCCAATATTCATAAGCGGCCACCTCATCTCTTCGCCGCGGTGAATATCCATCAGGCGAAGCGCGGCCTCATTGGCCATCGACCGGCCTACGGAAGAGACTTCAAGACTATGAGTCAGACGGTTATGCACAAATATACTTCCCGGCAACGGGAACACCTGAGTCTTATTCTGCATTCTCCTGAACGGCGACGAGAAAATCAGACGGTCATAATCACGTTGAAAATCACTGCGGATATGGCGGCGCGAATCGTGAAATTCCTCGAGTCCGAGCCGTTTGTCGTTGACCAGACGGCGCCAATCCATTGCCACGGGGAATTTCCCCGAGGCTGCCGAACGTGTGGACTCTTTTATCTTCTGCATATTATATGACCCGGACGTGCCGGAAATTTTGTGAAACCGGGCATGACCCCCGTCTGTTGAAACAACAAATACAAAATTAACTCTTTTATTGAAATAATGCAACCGCTTTTTGCGTTATCTTCATAACTTTGTTAATATTTTTAGGATTTTTTATCCCTCGGTCTCTCTTCTTTATCTCCGGGGCAGCGATTAAATCCATGTCTCATAAAAAATTATGACGCACGGAATCCAACGGAAAATCCTTGTCTTCTATTCGCCACGACATCAGGAATGAGATTCTCTTCGAGCAATATATTTTCAACAGTAAGCAAGTTTCTGAAAAAATTCGGGAGCTCACGCATTCATGCGTTTACGGTTGTATGTGCGTTCACTATGTTCGCTCTAACGGCTGTGGCCGCTCCGCGCGAGAAACTCTACAACCGTCCATACGCTGATCAGAAACGCTTGCATCTCGGTTTCTCCGTCGGCGCTCATTTTCAGGATCTCTCGTTCACCCACAATGGCTTTGTCTCTCCCGACGGCCAGCGCTGGGTGGCCGAAGTGCCCTCATTCTCTCCGGGATTCTGCGTCAATGTGCTCGGAGACTTACGGCTTCATAAATATCTCAATCTCAGGCTCACGCCCGGCATATTCTTCGGGTCGAAGACCGTGACAATGATTGACTATAACGCCACTCCCGGCGTGGCGACCACACAGGATGACGAAAATTATCTTCCAACCACGGCGACTCAGGACATCAAGAGCTGCTATGTGGTCGTTCCTCTCGATCTCAAGATCTCGGGTGACCGTCTCGCAAACACACGCCCATATGTGACGGCGGGAGCAATGGCAGCTTTCGATGTCAGCAAGAAACGGAGCAGCTATCTCATGTTCAATCCCGGCGACGTCTATCTGACCGTCGGCCTCGGTTGTGATTTCTATCTCCCATTCTTCAAATTCATTCCGGAAATAAAATTCTGTTTCGGGCTCACGGATATCCTCAAACATGAACGCCCGGATCTTGACCTCGACCCGCACACCTTCAAGATCACCCAATCATTATCGAAAGTCAAATCCAACATGGTTGTCATCAATTTCTATTTTGAATAAATGAGCTTAAAATCAAAATATATACAATTGTTCAACCGCAAGCCGTCCGTTGAGACAATAATTTGTATTCTGGCTGCTGTCACGGCTTTATTCCTCCCTATGGAGGCATTCGCCCAAGCCGAGGCCCAGATGACCCAGTATTGGGCCGTCCCGACCTATTACAATCCGGCTGCTGCAGGAGCGACCGATTTCGTCAGGATCCGAGGCGGTGCCAAACTGCAATGGCTTGGAATCGAGAACGCCCCGAAGACATTTTTCGCCACTGCCGACTCCCCTTTCCGCATCGGAAATCAGAGAATCGGCGCCGGCGTCAACTTTTCCCAGCAAAACCTTGGCCTCTTCTCAAATCTTCAGGCCAATATCCAGCTCGCATATAAGAAGAACATGCTCAAAGGGACTTTCAGCTTAGGCGTGCAGGCAGGATATTACAACTCCAAATTCAAAGGCTCGGAAATTTATATTCCCGATGACGATGACTATCATCAGAGTTCCGACACATCTCTGCCGACCCAGGACCTGACAGGCAACTCCTTCGACTTCTCAGCCGGAATCTCATATACTCATAAATATTTTTCGGTCGGTGTCGGTGGTCTTCATCTGCTCCAGCCGACGGTCAAGCTAAACGTTGAGGGTTCGGAAGCGTCCGACACCCACGAATATGAGACGACATTGCCGCGAACGCTTTATTTCATGGCTGATGGCAATATTCCGCTAAAAAACACGTTATTTGAATTGCAACCCTCCTTGCTCGTGCGCACCGATTTTTCGACTTTCGGGGCGGAATTGACAGCAAGAGCAACCTATAACAAGTTCCTCTCCTTCGGACTCGGCTACCGGTGGAAAGAGTCCGTGAGCGCGATGATTGGCGCCGAATTCAAGAATATCTTCATCGGATATGCCTTCGACTATCCGCTTTCGGCAATCAACCGGGCGTCTTCCGGAAGCCATGAGCTTGTCGCCGGATACAGTCTCAAACTCGATCTGTCCGGCAAAAACCGCAACAAACACCGTTCTATAAGAATAATGTAACAGCGTCTATGACTGCAATGATCAATAAAAATCTTAAATATTTTCCCGTTCTCTTAGCCATTCTGACGTTGGCGTCATGCGCCGCGCCAAAAGGCGGAGGCGCCGGTGGAGAAGTGACCGGCGTCGGCGGCGCATCCATGTCCGAGCCGGCGCCTTACGGAATGGTGCTCGTCGATCGTGGCGCCTACGCTATGGGGCCGGTCACCGACGACTCTCTGCGTGGCATTAAAGCCAATCCAAGAGGCGTCTCGATCGATTCCTTCTGGATGGACGAGACTGAAGTGACCAACTCAAAATACAAACAGTTTGTGTTCTGGGTGCGCGACTCCATTATCCGTGAACGTCTTGCCGACCCCTCATATGGCGGCAACGAGGCTTTCAAGATTGAAGAGGACCGTGAAGGCAACCCGATCAAGCCCTATCTCAACTGGAACAAACCGATTCCTTGGAGAAACGCCAATGAAGATGAGATGAGGGCGATCGAATCCGTCTATCGCACAAATCCGATCACCGGACGCCGCGAACTCGATCCGACACAGCTGAACTATCGTTACGAGATCTTCAATCACACGGCCGCGGCTCAACGCAAAAACCGTCTCGACCCGACACGCCGCGAATACAACACCGACATTCCTGTCGATGAAACACTCCCGGTGATCTCGAAAGACACGGCGTATATGACGGACGAGGGCGAAATCATCCGCGAGACGGTTTCGCGTCCGCTTACGGGAGATTACGATTTCCTGAATACATATATCGTCAACGTTTATCCCGACACCACGGCGTGGATAAACGATTTCGACAACGCATATAACGAACCTTACACCCGACTCTATTTCTCCCACGCCGGATATAATGATTATCCGGTTGTCGGAGTGAGCTGGGAACAGGCAAACGCTTTCGCCAACTGGCGCACGGACTATCTTCGCCGCTCGCTTGGACGCGAAGGGGTCTATGTGGAGCCATACCGTCTTCCGACAGAAGCGGAATGGGAATACGCGGCCCGCGCCGGAAATTCAGAATCCTCCTATCCTTGGGATGAGACCCTTCCATATGACGAACGCGGATGCTTCTATGCCAACTTCAAACCTATGGAGGGTGACTTTGTCCGCGACGGCCACGTGATCACATCTGCGGTCGGGACTTTCGCTCCGAACGACTTCGGACTATACGACATGGCCGGCAACGTCTCTGAATGGACATCGACGGCTTATACCGAAAGTCTGAACAAACTGACTTCAGACCTCAATCCGGAATATCGGTATGACGCGGCCAAAGAGGATCCCTACAAGATGAAACGCAAGATTGTCCGCGGAGGCTCATGGAAAGATGTCGCCCAAAATCTGCGCTCTGACCTGCGGATGTGGGAATACCAGAACGAGCAGCGGTCATACATCGGATTCCGATGTGTCCGTTCTCAAATCGGATTCGCTAAAGGCACCCAGAAAAAACAACGTCGGAAATAGTCCGATTCAGCGGACGCGAAGAATCGCATGCCACGCCCGACGTGGACGCGAAGAATTGCGGACCGGCACTCCCCTCAACGTGGACGCGAAGAATCGCGGACCGGCACTCCCCTCAACGTGGACGCGAAGAATCGCGTCCCTACCCTCACCTATAAAATTCATTATCCCTGATGGTTAAAATCAGAAAATACGCCAACGGCATCGAGCGCTTTCTCCACGGCGAGAAAGGCCAGCGCTTCTTCAACTTTGCCTACTCCATAGGCGCCGCCATCGTGATCTGGGGCGCGCTCTTCAAAATCCTTCACCTTCCCGGCGGCTCAACACTGCTCTGTATCGGTATGGGCACCGAGATCGCGATGTTCATTCTGACAGCCTTTGACCGGCCTCCGAAGGAATACAGCTGGGAAGATGTCTTCCCCGTTCTTGATTCCAAGAATCCGGAAGACCGTCCGAACTTTTCGGGCGGCGGCGGTGGCGGCGTCATAATCGGTGGAAACGGCGGTGCCGCAGGTGACGGAGCCGTCTCCGGCGGAGGTGTTATCTCCGGCGGCGGAATCATTGTCAGCAGCGGAGGCTCGGGTGGCGGATTCGTTCAGCCCTCGGGCGAAGCGGACACTTCCGGACTCATTGTGGCCGGAGGAAAAGTGCCTCAGCAAGAGAGCGTTCTTCAGGCAGCTCCGGGACAGGTGATCGCATCCGCCGGGCTCCCTTCCGGTATTGCTCTTTCTGAAGAGGATACTTCTTCTCTGCGCGATTCCATTTCGCGGCTCGCTCAGGCGTCGGAACAACTTTCACAGATGGCCGAATTGACCACTGCCACTCAGGATTATCTGACTCAGCTCTCAGGAATCGCCGAACAGATGACTCAGCTTCGCGAAACCACTCATTCATTGAATGAAGTTTCCTCCGTGCTTCTGAACTCTTATCAGGCAATCACTCAAAATTCCGACTCGATCTCGCGCTCTTCCGAGGGTTACGTTGACAAGATGGAAGACCTCAACCGCAATATCGGCGGTCTGAACACAATCTACGAGATTCAGCTCAAGTCGATCTCATCACAACTCGAGTCCATTGACCGCGTCAACCGCGGCCTGAAAGACATCAGGGACATGTATGAGAAGTCTGCGGCTGAAAGCGCCCACTATTGCGAAGAAACGGAAAAGATGGCCCGCTATATGAAGCAGCTGAACAGCGTCTATGAAAAGATGATCACGGCGATGACCATCAATATGTATAATCCGATGATGGGCGGCGCCACCCAAGGCTCTCACGCTCCGGTCAATCCGTTTGCCGACAATAAATCCGACGACGAAGCCTGAACCTATTTCACACAATAATTCTGATTACCGATTAATAAAACTGATTTCAGATGGCAGGAGGTGGTAATAACGTAGCCCGAATGTCCCCGCGACAGAGGATGATAAACCTGATGTATATCGTCCTCACCGCCATGCTGGCCCTCAACGTCAGCAGCGACGTGCTCAATGGCTTCAGCCAGGTTCAGGACGGGCTTCAGCGCACAAATCTGAATATGTCGGCAAAGAATGAGATCCAGTTCAAATATCTGACAGACCTATACGAAAAGAATCCGGCAAAGGCCGGACCTTGGTATGAAAAAGGCAAAGACCTTCATGTCCGATCAACTGAACTCTATCTCTCGATCGACACTCTCAAGACTCTCATCGCCGAAAAGGCCGACGGCCCCGGCGCAGACTATAAGAATATCCAGAACCTCGACGACCTCGAGGCCGCATCGGTCACGATGCTGAACCCGACCTCTCTCAGAGGCAAAAAACTGCGTGAGGCTGTCGACGCATACCGTTCTCTCGTCGGCACAATGATTGTCGATTCGCTCAAACGTTCTCACGTCAACGAAATGCTTTCGACCAAGGTCGCGCCACCGCCGGGAACCGTCGGTCCGTACACCTGGGAACAGAAGATGTTCGAGAACATGCCTGCGATCGCCGCCGTCACGCTGCTGACAAAGCTCCAGAACGATATCCGTCAGGCCGAATCGGAAGCTCTGACCAATCTCATCACGAACGTCGACATCGGCGACATCCGTGTCAACGAGCTCAACGCATATGTCATTCCGCGTTCGAATATGATTATAAGGGGCGGAAAATATTCAGCCAATATCGTGCTGGCTGCAATCGACACGACCCAGAGGCCCGTGATTTATGTCGGTGGGACACGCCTCAACTCACCCAACGGGCTTTATGAATTCTCCGCCAATTCGGTCGGGACACATGAATTCTCAGGATATATAGAGGTGTTCAAAGGAGACGGATCCACAGACCGCCGGCCTTTCAAATCCTCATATACCGTCATCGAGCCCATGGCGACCATATCGCCGACAATGATGAATGTGCTTTACGCCGGAATTGACAACCCGATTTCCATTAGTGTTCCCGGCGTCCCCATGAACGCCGTGCAGGCAACGATCTCTTCCGGATCGCTCGTAAGGAACGGCGACACGTGGACGGCAAGAGTGAGCCAGGTCGGTTCCGAAGTTGAGATTTCCGTTTCGGCCGAACTCGAGGGACGGCGCCAAAGCGTCGGTTCAATGAAATTCAAGGTGCGCAAGCTTCCCGATCCGACAGCTTATATTGCATTGCGCGACGCTTCGGGAAATGCAGTCCATTATAAGGGCACCCCCAAACGGATCTCGAAAGCGCAACTCATGAGCGCCGGAGGACTGGGTGCCTCGGTGGATGACGGAATCATCAACGTCACATACACGGTTGTCAGCTTCTCGACGGTCTTCTTTGACTCTATGGGCAATGCGATGCCCGAAGTGAGCGCCGGATCCTCTTTCTCCGAACGCCAGAAAGAACAATTCAAGCGTCTGAAACCGGGCAAGTCATTCTTCATCTCCAACATCAAGGCCAAAGGTCCGGATGGAATTACGCGCGACATTTCGCCCATGGAGGTGGCTCTTAACTAATCATTCACAGGCTATCCATTTGAATCCAGAATATAAAATGAAAATTAGCAAGAAAATATCTCTTTTGGCTGTTCTCGCCGTTTTGGCCGCCGGTGCTATCGCGCAGGTCGAACAGGGGGGCGTTGTCCGCCGGAGATCTGAGCGCGAAAAAAAGAATACTGAAAATTCCGGAGCACAGATCACTCCGAGAATGCAGGATTTCTATGTCGAGAAGTCGCCGCACGACGCAGACCTCGAATTCATGCGCCGGATTTACCGCCGGATCGACCTCACCAAAGACGCCAACACTCCGCTCTATTTTCCCGAAGATCTTGTCGATGGTCA
Organism: uncultured Sangeribacter sp.; assembly: GCA_964419535.1. Lineage (GTDB taxonomy): Bacteria > Bacteroidota > Bacteroidia > Bacteroidales > Muribaculaceae > Lepagella. The sequence goes on along the minus strand of CAYQQG010000044.1, from coordinate 148 downwards.
GGAAAATCTTTTCCGACTGATAATGAGAGTGGTCTGTGACGGCACTGTCCCTGCTTACGAATATCTCGACGGACGCGAGGTCTTCACCGACCAATATAAGCTCAACGTTCCGGAAATGCTGGACCGCTTCGACATCTATTATAATCAG
>CAYQQG010000043.1:0-14419 GCA_964419535.1 uncultured Sangeribacter sp. | reverse complement strand
GTACCCGCTGCTGTAAGTTCCATTTAACAGGGATCACAAAAAGTCATTGGAACCTTGAGTTCTGAGAAGACGTGATTTCGGAATAAGTCAGAAGACCTGCCATAGTCACCATTGGATTAGCCTGCGGGAATATGGGCTTGAATCTGACAAGGCAACTGACATTGTCATGCCCTCTTTTTTGCAATTCTCAGCAAAAGGAGGGTATCAGATTTTATTAGACACTTCTGTATGCATATCCAATTGGTGCACACAGAAGTGTTTTTTTATGCTCAGACAATGAGAACAGTTGCAATAACAGGCATTATTGGTATAATAATTTTTATACCCAACATAATTTTTGGTCAGACTGATGCTGACTCCATCACCGCTCACGAATTGAAAGAAGTGGTGGTAACAGGTGTGCATAGTAAAGACGAAATAATACCGGTGCAGACATTATCCGGCGAGGAGCTAAATCGTCTCAACAGCAATAGTGTTGCCGACGCACTTCGTTATTTCGCCGGGGTCCAGGTTAAGGACTATGGCGGGGTTGGTGGCATCAAAACTGTAAATGTGAGGTCAATGGGGACCAACCATACCGGAGTTGTATATGACGGTGTCCAACTCGGCAACGCCCAGAATGGACAAATTGATCTTGGTCAATTTTCACTTGACAACATCGAGGCTATTTCTCTCCATAATGGACAGAAAAGTCAAATTCTGCAGCCCGCACGCGATTTCGGCTCGGCCGGAACTATTTATATGCGGACTCGCACACCGCACTTTGATGAGGGAGAAACATATCACGCAAAAGTCGCTCTGAGGTTCGGATCTTTCGACTTACTCAATCCCTCGGCTCTTGTTGAACTCAGACTCTCGCAAAGAGTGAATGTTTCTTTGAGCGCCGAATGGCTCAATTCCTCCGGAAAATATAAATTCAGATACCGCCGTGTTAATCCCGCCGGCGAACTCGCGTATGACACGACTGCAGTCCGTCAAAACGGTGACATCAATGCGACAAGACTCGAACTCAACCTCAATGGAACTTTAAACCTTGGGGAGTGGCATTTCAAGGTCTATAATTACAATTCCGAGCGTGGTGTCCCCGGTGCTATAGTCAATAACGTTTGGCGGCGAGGTGAAAGAATTTGGGATACAAACTCCTTTGCACAAGGAAATTACAAACAGTCTTTCGGAAGTTTCACAACTTTGAATACTCTCAAATATGCATTTTATCGAACTCATTATGTCAACAATGATGACAAGCAGATAAAGGTCGACAATCTATATCGTCAGCGCGAGATATATTTTTCAACGGCAAATGAATACGAAATCTTTCCTTGGTGGAGTGTCTCAGCCAGCTATGACTTCATGTGGAATACTCTGAATGCTGACATGTATGACTTTGCCAAACCGGACAGATTCACTAATCTTCTTTCAATAGCAACGGCCTTCGATTTCAACCAGTTGAAGATTCAGGCGAGTGGAGTCGGTACGTTTATTCATGACAGGCTGGAAGGTAAGGAAGCGCCCCGCGACAAGAAAGTCTTCACCCCGGCTGTATATCTAAGCCTGGCGCCTTTAAGATCGTTTCGCGCCATTTCGATACGAACTTTCGTCAAAAAATCGTTCCGCATGCCGACATTCAACGATCTATATTATACCGACATGGGAAATTCCAAATTGAACCCTGAGAGAGTCACCCAATACAACTTTGGCCTCCTTTACGATCATTACTCCTACGGCCGGTTTGTCAGCCACGGAATGATCAGCGTCGACGGATATTATAACAAGGTGAAAGACAAAATTGTTGCCTATCCCAAAGGTCAGCAATTCCGGTGGACAATGCTCAATCTCGGGGTCGTTGATATTCGCGGAATTGACGTCACAGGCTTGATAACCGTCACCCCCACCTCGGGGTTAGACCTGACCCTTCGCGGCCAATACACATTCCAACGGGCCATAGACATCACTAATCCAGCCGATAATTATTATCGTGACCAGATTCCTTATATTCCACGCCATTCCGGAGCGGCGGTCTTCAATGCGTCATGGCGAAACATCAATCTCAACTATAGCTTCATTTATGTCGGAGAACGATATAACCAGCAGGAAAACATCAGATATAATTATACCCAACCATGGTATACCTCTGACATTTCTGCAAGTTATGATTTTCGAATCGGCAGAGTTCAGCTTCGCGCATTGGTCGAGGTGAATAATCTATTAAGTCAGGATTATGACGTAATCCTCAATTATCCTATGCCCAAGCGAAATTTCAGAATCTCTCTCAATGCACAAATATGAAAAGTAGTATAGTTAATATAGTTAATCTCTTTCTTGTGTTAATACTCCTAACGGTCGCCACAAGCTGTCGTGAAGATGAGCTTGTGGTGCCCACGGAGTACGAGATTATCAACCAGATTTCGGATCCGGACAGTAAAATCCGCGGCTTCTATTTGGTCAATGAGGGAAATATGGGCTCAAATAAATGCACTTTAGATTATTATGATTTTGTGACGGGTCTTTACTCTCGCAACATATATTCCGAAAAAAATCCCGACGTTATCAAAGAATTGGGAGATGTCGGCAATGACATCGGAATCTACGGTTCGAAGCTGTATGTCGTTGTCAACTGTTCGCATAAGGTTGAAGTGCTGGATGCCCGCTCCGGCATTCGGATCGGCCAGATAGATATTCCTAATTGCCGTTATATTAGATTTCATCGCGGCAAAGCATACGTCAGTTCTTATGTCGGACCGGTGCTGATCGACCCCGACGCACCCAAAGGAGCTGTCTATCAAGTTGACACTCTGTCATTGGCCGTCACCGGGAAAGTTTCGGTCGGTTATCAGCCCGAAGAGATGGAAATCGTAGATGATTACATGTATGTGGCGAACTCAGGCGGATATCGTGCGCCGAATTATGATAACACTGTGTCTGTTATTCAAATGATTGATTTCAAGCAGGTTCAACAGATTCCGGTCGGTATCAATCTTCACCGGTTGAAAAAAGATAAATACGGAAAACTTTGGGTGACATCGCGAGGTGACTATCAGAGCCGTCCGTCGCGTCTGTATGTGATGGACAAGAAATCCGGATATAACCAAATGGTGGTCACAGACACGATCCCCGTTGCCTGTTCCAACATGGCCTTCTTTGGCGACAAGATGTTTTATTACGCCACCGAATGGAATAACTACAGCCAATCGAATGCCATCAGTTATGGAGTCATTGACATCAGAACAAAAGAGATCGTCTCCCGGAATTTCATAAAAGACGGTACTGATTTGCAGATTCAAATTCCCTATGGAATCTCTATTCATCCCGAAACGGGTGACATCTATGTCACCGACGCCAAAAATTATGTTTCATCGGGAACGTTATATTGCTTTTCGCCTGAAGGATATAAAAAATGGAGCGTCCGGACAGGTGACATTCCCGCTCACATAACATTTCTGAACAAATGAAAAAACTGATTCTATATATCATATTGCCACTTCTCCTTTTCGGATGCAAGAATGACATTCCGATGGTCAATTTGGGAATAGATGATGTCTACTATATTCCCCGGATGCAGAAGTTGTTGCTCGAACCGGCCTTCACCGGCGAGAAATATCAATGGCTTGTCAATGGCCAGCCGGTCAGCAATTCGAAAAACTTCATCTTCATTTCGGCTGACGAAGGAACCTTCGATGTTGAACTCAAAATTGAAGACGATGAAACCCCGTTCGACTTTGAATTTAAGATTGTGGTTATGGAAGAAGAAATAGAGTATAGTTCCTATATCTCAAAGGTTTATGAATATTGTCCGGCTCCGGGTCAATTCGTGAACGAAATGCCTCGGTTCGAAGAGGGGGACACTTATGCCGACATCCTTCAAAAGGCTGAAGAATCAATTTCGGGGACGAACGACATTATGATAACACTTGGAGGATATGGTGGATATGTGACTTTCGGTTTTGACCATACCGTGATGAACGTGCCCGGTGAAAAAGATTTCCGGATATGGGGAAACTGCTTTTATGAATTGCTTCAGCCCGAAAAGAAAGGTGGGTCGTCCGAACCGGGAATTGTAATGGTCAGTTATGACACAAACTGCAACGGATTGCCCGACGATGAATGGTATGAATTGGCCGGCAGCGAATACAATTCTGCGGCAACGCTCCATGGTTATGAACTGACCTATTTCCGTCCAGATCCTAACCGGCCGATTGTGACTGATGATGATAACAGCCTCGATGATATCTATTATATCCGCTGGACAGACAATTTCGGAACTGAGGGATATATGCCAAAGAATCTTTTTCACAATCAGGACTATTTCCCGAAATGGGTAAACGATAACTCTATCTCGTTCCGAGGTTCGTTGTTGGCCCCGAACGGTGAGGATATCAGCGGTATGGGAACTTATTATGTGCTTTATAGTTATGCGTGGGGATATGTCGACAATCATCCGAATGAATATGCAGACCTGAACTCGTTTGACATCTCATGGGCTGTTGATTCCCGCGGGAATAAAGTGAATCTGCCGGGTGTGGACTTTATTCGGGTATATACCGGAGTCAATCAATATTGCGGATGGATCGGCGAAACTTCAACTGAACTCTCCCGGGCGCAGGATCTGCACATAAAAAGTTATCTGCCAACTATAAACAGAATAGAAAAATAATAAATAAACTAACTTAAAACTCATTAAGCGTGATCAAAAAACTACTTTCTATCTTAATGTTGGGTGGCACGTGTCTGGCCACACAGGCTATTCCGGTCGATTTTGACAAGATCAGATCGTGGGCCGGCGAAGGTGAGAACCGTGCGGCGCTTGTTGTGACCAACGATGCCGGCGCGTCCGATCCCCGAGTATATGTCTGGGGATATAAATGGCCGGCAGGTGAAACTCGCACCGGTGACGATATGTTCAAAGCCATTTGTCAACACAATGATAACTTGGTGCTGTTGACACAAATCACCGGTATGTATGGTTCGACCGTATGTGGAATCGGGGTCGGTGAAGCCGACAAACTTCTCGATTTCATATATTTTGACTTTGACGCGGCCCTGAAATCGGATTTCATCAAATTCGACTATTATTCAAAGAATTCCTTCTTTGGACAGAAAGAAGCGCCTGGCGACAACACACCGACACTGTGTGCCGAAGCGATTTCCAAAGCCAAAGATCTCCACACTCACGTTATTCAACATCCTTTGGACCAACCGACCTACGGCTATCCGGCATACGATTATGATTGCTGGCTGTTCAAAGATGAAGGCTGGGACTATGGTTGGTGGACATCGGCTTGGTATGGTGGTTATTGGAGTTATTGGACCGCTTCTGACCAATCTGAAGACTGGAACTATAGCGGAACCGGATTCACCGGACGCCAACTCTCGAACGGTGCTGTCGATGCATGGTCCTTCACTCAATTTGATGATCCCAAGGTGGGGGGCGTCGGTGAAGGTAATCCTCCTTCGTCAAATTTGGCCAATTATGTCTATTGCGAGGAACCACTCATTGTCGGCGTCGAGGGAATCTCGGAAAGTGTGGATCTTAAGGCCGAATATTACGATATCTCCGGCATGAAAATATCCGGTGAGCCCACGATTCCCGGCATTTATATTGTCCGCAAAGGGAACCGGAGTTATAAAATTCTCAAGAAATAACTCATTTGCTAAAAGATCTCTCATTTTTTATAACAGAACTTATTTCTCAAGAATAAAATTCAATATTCAACTAATACTAACCCCTTAACAAACTAACCAAATGAAGAAAAATCTAATGGTTATGGGCATTATGGCGCTCTGTGCGCTTGGTGAACGCTTATGACTTTACGGTCGACGGGATAGCCTATAACAAGTTATCCGATACCACCGTAGAGGTTACGTTCCTTGGGGTGGACTATAACAGCGGAAAGGATTATACTCTCAAAGAGTATGTCATCCCGGCGTCTGTGGTCCACCAGGGAACGACATATAGTGTGGTTAAGATCGGTGACAGTGCCTTCTATGGCTCGGCAGTGGAGTCAGTCACTCTGCCGCAAACAGTCACTGAACTTGACAATTATGCTTTTGGCAATTGCCGAAGCATGAAATCCATCAATCTTCCGAAGGGCATCACGAGCATACCGGCGTATGCTCTGACAACCGGCTCTTCATCGAAGATTGAGACGTTGACGCTTGATGTTGACCCGACAACGGTGACAGCGGATATTTTCACAAACAGCTCGAAATATCTGCCGCTGAAGACGGTCATCATCGGTCCGGAATTGAATACGCTCAAAGCGAATGCGTTCGATTATTGGTGCAACTCGGCCGAGAACTTGGTTATTTCTCCGGCTGCCACTCCGCTCAAAATCGAAGGCACGGATTTCGCTCGTTTCAATTTCGCCAAGATGACGATCAATCGTCCGGTTTCGGCCACTCTCCCCGAAGAAGCGAAATGGCTCGAAGAGATCCATGTCGGTTCGATCGATCCGTTCTCGACACTCACTTTTGTGCCTGAGAACTATACCCGGGCGATGCTCTATGTTCATGGCTCCAAGCTTGCGGCTTATCAAGCTGCAGACGGATGGAAAGATTTTAAATATATCAAAGCAGAACCCGGCACTTTGCCTGACCAAACTTATGGATTCCATCTCCAGTTGGATAAGACCTCGAATGAGGCATATATTCTTGAGGCCGGAGACGAAGTGCCCCCTTACACCGGTGATATCGTGATTCCGGAGTATGTTATTTATAGTGGAGCACGTTTCGATATTGTCGGCATTGACAACTCGGCTTTCAGATCTACAGATATCACATCGGTCAAATTCGGTCCGAAGGTGAAAAGCGTTGGCCAAGGTGCCTTCCAGGGTTGCCGGGAACTGACTGAAGTCGAACTCAACGACGGACTGAAAGAACTTGCCTATGACGTCTTTTCGGCCACTCCGGCGCTTCAGCACATCACAATCCCCGGTTCAGTGAAGACAATCCCTTATGGGGCCTTCTCGAATAGCGGTTTGAAAAGTGTTGAAATCCTCGAGGGTGTGACTGAAATTGAAGAGGCTTTTACAGGTTGCCAAAATCTCGAAGAAGTCATCCTTCCCAATACATTGGTGAAGTTGGCCGGCACATTCGAGGACTGTTCTTCGCTTAAGGAGATCAAGCTCCCCGAATCACTCCGCACAATCGGTACATTCACTTTTGCAAATACTGCGATTCAGAATCTTGTCGTTCCTGAGGGTATCACAAATTTGGATGGACAATCTCTTGGTTGCATGAACGGGGACTATAATGCAGACTACACTTTGAAATCGGTGACTCTGCCGGCTTCTTTGAGCAGTATCAATTATAGAGCGCTCAACAACCGCCGTGGAGTAGAGGAATTGATCATCAACGGCAGCACACCGCTCCAAACTGATGCTCGTTTCTTGAGCGCTCAGAACGGTGAATGTCCCTTGAAGAAACTCACCCTCAACCGTATATTGACAGATGCTAACGGCACCGACATCACTTCGGTGATCTTCAATAAGAAGACGGTTCTCGAAGAGGTGACTTTCGGCGAAGAACTCACAGCCGTTCCCGAAGTGACATCTTGCACTTCGTTGAAAAATATTACCGTCAATCAGACAGTTGCTCCCGCCGCCGGCGGCTTTGCAGAGGCTGTCTATCAGAACGCTGTTCTGAACATTCCGGCCGGCTCATTGGCTTCATATCAGGCTCATCCTGTTTGGGGTCAGTTCCTCAATATCCAGGAGCCGGCTAAAGCCACCGCATTGGATATGTCCAAGATTAAATGCACTGTCGGCACAGGTGCCAACAAGTATGCGTTTGTGCTTGCTAACGGTAACAGCTATCGTCTCGACAACCTCGTATGGGGTGTGAAGAGCGACCGAGCTGACCTCACTTCAGCCGAGGCCATCTCTCTGATCGCTGAAAACGATAAGCGTGTCAAACTCGAGAAAGAGGGAGACGCAATCTCTGCTATCTATTTTGACCTCAACGGTGACGGTGAGTTCAATGCCAAAGATACCGGTTTTGCAGGTGACTGGGCTAAGGGTGGTAACCTCTTGGCTTCAGACGGAACAACTCCCGTTCTCTCAATGGCTCATGCCGGCGCTCCGGTTGATGAAGTGCCCTATTACTTCTATATCCCCAACGCTGACGAAGAGGGTGTATGGTTGCCCGAAAGCATGACGGTTAAGTTGAGCGACGAAGGCACAGTGCTTCCCGTTCTCGTTCAGGTTCCCGACGGCAAACTGAACTCTACAACCAACTGGCAGGCTTCTTCAACCAACGAGTCATATCGTCTTGACAGAACAATCATTGTCACCCCCTACACTCTGATTGAAGACACGTATAACGCCAAACCTTCATTCACCGGCAAGACGGGCACAACCTATGTCCGTTATCGTCCGCAGAAATTCGGAGAATACGCTTATTACGAAAGTAACTTCATGACTTTGAATGTTGAGGCACCCGAAGTGCCGATGACTGCAATACATTGCTCGGCCGAATCTATTTCAGCCGGTCTGAACAAGACTGTTGATTTTGAATACACTTATGAGCCTGAGAATGCAACATACACCGCAGTGAACGCTACGGTTCAGAACACATCTCTCGCTTCATTTAGCGCAACGACCGGTCTGACAACCAAACAGGTTGAAGGTCAGACAACCGTCACTATTGCCGGCGCATTCGATGCCAACGTGAAGGATGACTTCACCCTTAATGTCGCTCTGCTCAAGCCGGTGACTAATGTTCACTTCGGCCATGGCACTGAGAATGGCGTGATCAATGTTCCCGTTAAGCAACTCATCGGACTCAAACCTGTTGTTGAGCCTGCAGATGCTGATATTCCCGATGTTGACATCACTCTCTATGACAATGGCACTTCAAAAGATGACTTTACTTGTTCAACATATAAAGTGAACTGGTGGGATATCAACAACGTTCGCAGCCAGTTCTATGAACTCTCGGGCCACCGTCCGACCGGCGACAAGCCCGCACGTGTGCACGTAGAGTCCAAAGACGGCAAGTTCGTCAAAGATTTCGTTGTCAATGTCATTGAATCGGATCGAACTCCGCTCGAAAACGGATATGTAGACGGTACTATCATTCTGAACGAGGAATGGTTCGGCCACACCAACGGCGGTCTGAACTATCTTACTCCCGACGATGAAGTGATCTATCAGGCTTACGAGCGTGAGAACCCCGGACAGTCCTTTGGATGCACATCTCAGTATGGTGCAATTTGGAATGATAAGCTCTTTGTTGTTTCCAAGCAACCTGATGATGGTGGCGACGTACTTCGTGGCGGTGGTTGCCTCGTGATAGCCGATGCCAAGACGATGAAGAAGATCGGTGGCAGCTATGCCAAGCCGACATTCAACGGAATGACCGGTGACGGCCGCGCAGTTGCCGGTGCAACTCCGAATAAGATATATGTCACAACCAGCAACGGCATCTATATCTATGACATAACCGATGTTGAGAATCCTGTCATCACCGGACGTATCGGCAATGAAGACAGTAAAGATCTTTATAACGGGCAGGTCGGCGACATCATCAATGGCGGCAAGTATGTATTTGCTGTCATGCAGGCAGGCGGTCTGATGTGCATCAATCCTGAAACCGATGAAGTCACTCCTATCACCGACCCGAACATCCAGGGTGTTACTCAGACAGCCGACGGCACTGTTTGGTATGCTACAGCAACTGGCTCGGGCGCTGAGGCTCACGCAGTCTTTGTCGCTCTTGATCCCGAAACTCTCGAAGAGATCGAACGTGTTCACATGCCGGCTTCGATCGGTATGGTTCAGTGTGGCTGGGGCGCATGGCGTTCAACCGCCTTCAAGGGTGACCATAAGACAGGCGACCTTTGGTTCGTTACCGGCGCGGCCGGAATCATGGGCGGTGCCACCGGCGACTACTATCGCTATACTCCCGGCACTGATCCCTCGACTATCGAACCGTTCTTCACTCTGAAAGGTGTCACCGGAATCAACGACTTCGGCGAAGAAGTTCCTCAGATGACATACGGTACTCCCGCGTTTGATGCTCGCAACAACCGTCTCATCGTGATGACCGGTCGCTCAGGCGCTGCAAGCGGTGGATATCGCGATCATTGGATTCACTTCGTGGACGGAACTTCCAGGGAGATCACCAGGACAATAAAGCTCAATGCGTATTACTGGTTCCAGTCTCTTCCGATCTTCCCCGACAAGCATGAAGCTATCATCAATCTCGATGACATCACGTTCGATATCAATGACGGTGTGAAGGAAATCGATTTGTCTGAACTCGTCAGTGACGAAGACAATATCGATGCCAATATCAAGCTCTCGATTGTTGATACCCCGGAATTGTTTGCTGATTTCACAGACAATACAGGTATCGCAACTGTTGTACTCGAAGGCAAGAAGCTCACTGTCACTCCCAATCAGCCCGGAGTTCAAATGTTCACTCTCACTGCTGAGTCTAACGGACGTGTGACGAGCAAGACCCTCCCCGTCAAGATTACAGATGTCGGCTCTGGCATTGACGCTATCAATTCCGCAGCTTCGATCGCATGTGACGGCCGTCGTATCTATGTCAAAGGTCTCAATGGTGACACTGTTCATATCTATGATCTTGCTGGCTCACTGATCGATTCGTTCCCCGTTGATTCTGATAAATACATCCTTGACTTCGGGACTCATAAGGGAATATATGTGATCACCACTGATTCTCAAATCTGCACTAAGGTTGTAATCAAGTAATGAAACAATCATTGATAATGATATCCGTTCTCACGGCGGCAATGGCACAGTCCATTGCCGCCCAAGAGGCGGATTATACGAAAGGAATCATCTGGGTTAATGAAGATTGGTATGGCCATCAGAATTCAACATTGAATTTTCTCATACCGGATGATCCCGATGGTGACTACTGGAAATACCGCATCATTCAGACTGAGAATCCGGGAATGGAACTCGGATGCACAAACCAGTATGGCGCTCTTTGGAAAGACCGTCTATATCTGATTGCCAAACAGGATAAGGATCCGGGTGCCTCAATCACCGGAGGCCGCATCACAGTTGCCGATGCTAAGACGATGAAAATTTTGCATCAGCAATCGCTGATTGATCCTTCGGGAGCTCAATGCGACGGCCGTGGCTTCCTCGGCGTTGACGATCACAAGGGTTATATCTCGACCAGTAATGGTGTCTGGATTTTTGATTTAGACACTTATAATGTCACAGGTCAGGTCAAAGGATCGGCGAATCCTAATGCAGGTGACGATAAGCCAAACACGGATCCTACCGGCTCACTCTATCACGGACAGTCCGGGATGATGGTCTCTGCAGCCGGGAAAGTGTTTGTGGCTCACCAGCAATATGGGGTGTTGATCGTTGATCCCGAAAAAGATGAGGTTGTTCAAACCATTTCGATGAATATCGTCGAGGAAGGTGCCGGTATTGGTTCGATAGTTAAGTCTAAAGACGGTTTTCTTTGGCTGTCTATAGCTAAAAATACCCAAGGCACAGGTGCTTTCCTCAACTATATTGTACGGCTTGACCCGGAATCGTTGGAATATGAGGTTATTCCGATCCAAGAGGGAATGTATCCACCCTCCAATTCATGGTATGCATGGACTCCCGACGCTTTTGTGGCTTCGAATGTTCAAAATTGTCTTTATTGGAAAGGAGGCGCAAATCGTTGGTTTACCGGCACAAAAATCTATAAATTTGATTGTGACAGAAAGGAGCAATCTTTATTTATAGATTTGGAAGAGGAAGGTGCTGATTGGAAATTATATGGTTGCGCAATTGGTGTTCATCCGTCAACAGATGAAATATACATGGCTCTTTATCACGAATTTGGAACTCCTACTTATATCACTCGGAGATATTCTCCAAGCGGTGATAAGATTCGGGATTACGATATGATAATGAACTACTGGTTCCCGTCGTTGCCAATATTCCCGGAGAGTACTTTTTCTAATGTTAAAGACGTGAAATGTCCTAATGAGAGTGATGTTTCCATATACAATCTCAACGGATTATTGATATATCATGGCAATCGTGATGAATTCAATTCTTCCCTCAGAGAGAGTTTGCCAAAAGGAGTGTATATTCTTAAATCAGGGGAAAAAACAAAAAAATTGCGTTATAAGCCGGACCTATCCTAAAAATGGATAAAAGGACTAAGTTATATCATATTATATTAGAAACGAAGGCTAATGGAATTATCAATTCGTCCGAGCGTCGAGATTTGCTTTTCAATGAAATTAAAGTGATGTTTTCAAATCGGCGATGTCATGTTTTTGCTATCGGAGGTCACGATGATCATGTTCATATAATCGCAGATGTGCCGGTGAGAAAAGATTTTAGCCGTATGCTTAAGAAAATCAGATCTTTAAGTTGGCTTAAGGCTAATGATATTTTTGGTTCTATGAATTTTTCAGGCTGGTCAAAGAAAATTATGGCAATTCCATTAGATAAGAACCTCTTCCCGAATTGGATAAAGTTTGTTGAATCTCAGGATGAAATCCATTTACAAATAAGTTGGGAGGAGGAGAAAAAGCTGTTTTCAAAATTTAAAACAGAAATAATTTCTTGCTGATATCGTTAAGATCCCGTCTCAAAAATTTTCGAGACGGGATCTTTGTAAATTTTATCATTCAGGATTTTCAAGATTAGCGAATGGATCGAACTCGGAGGTCAATTTGGCTGTCGGATCGAGATTCACGGGCACGAGAGTTGCGTAACACTTGGAGAGCCATGCGTCGTCCGTGTCTTCGACTTCGGGCTCGTCATTTATGAAACGGCCGGTGAGCATATAGAATTGACGGCCTGACGGATCTGTATATTCCTGATATTCATCGCTCCAATGTCCATGACAGGAACGGGTTAGTTTCAACCCTTTCAATGGCCCTTTCGGGGCGTTCATGTTCAGGGTTATTCCTTCCGGCAAACCGTTTTCCAACATAGCCTTGACTGTCATTTCGATATAGGGCTCCATGAAACTGAAATCCGCGTCCATGTCATGGTCGCAAAGAGAGAATCCGACCGAGGGAATCCCAAATGCGCAGCCCTCGAACGCGGCGCCCATCGTGCCGGAATATATGACGTTTATGGCTGCGTTGGAGCCGTGGTTGATTCCGGTGCACACAATGTCAGGGCGCCGATTTTTAAGGATCGTATGCATCGCGAGTTTGACACAATCCGTCGGAGAACCATTGACGTGATACCATTCGACGTCAGGCTCTTCGGCCTGATAAGCCTTCACGGGGGTCAGCCTCAAAGGTTCGTTGACTGTGATAGCCATCGATTTTCCGGACTGAGGACCCTCCGGACAGACGGCGACCACATCGGCAAATTTTGATAGCAGACGCGTGAGGACATGCACCCCCGGCGCGCGATATCCGTCATCGTTGCTTACCAAAATCAAAGGTCTTTTTTTCATCAGAGTTCCGTCTTTATATTTTTCCATATCAAATTAGTCTTTAAATATAGTGTCAAAGTACAAAGATAAGCAAAAATTTTGTAACTTCGCGTTTATGATTGAAATCAGAAACATTTGTAAGAGTTTTGACAACCTCGAAGTTCTCCGCGATGTGTCGCTGAGTGTGGGTCAGGGAGAGATTGTTGCGATCGTCGGACCTTCAGGCGCCGGGAAGACCACTTTGCTGCAGATTGCCGGTTCGCTCGACAGACCCGGTTCGGGAAGTGTCTTCTATGACGGAGTGGATATCACAAAGTTGAAAGAGAAGGCATTGGCGAAATTCCGAAATCAAAATATCGGGTTCATATTCCAGTTCCATGAATTGCTCGCTGAGTTCACGGCCCGTGAGAATGTGGCTATGCCCGCCATGATTGCCGGAATCCGCAAACGCGAGGCGCTGAGGCGCGCGGACGAGCTTCTGACGATGCTCGGATTGGGGGAGAGACTCAGTCACACGCCCTCGGAACTTTCCGGCGGAGAAAAACAGAGGGTCGCAATCGCGCGTGCGCTGATCAACAGCCCGAGGATTGTGCTCGCCGATGAGCCCACCGGATCGCTCGACTCTCATAACCGCCGGGAGATTCATTCTGTCATATCGAAACTATGTAAAGAACACGGCCAGACTTTCCTTATTGTCACTCACGACAGTTCCTTAGCCGAGATTGCGCACAGGGTTGTCGAGATGCGTGACGGAATGATAGCATCGATCAGAGATGTCGCCGGAGAGTCCGAACCGGAGTCCGTCGAAGGTAAACAATGTGAAGAAGAGTGAAAAATTTGCATATTGCAAGATTTTTCGTTAAATTCGCAATGCGAAATTTTACGACCCGCAAAAGATTATAAGTAAAAACATAAAACCAAAGAAATAAAATGGCAAATAACGAAAATCAGCCGAACAACGGCAATCAGCTTCAGATTCAGCTCCGTCCCGAAATCGCAGACGGCAAGTACTCTAACCTCGCGATGATCGGCCACG
>CAYQQG010000042.1:0-14422 GCA_964419535.1 uncultured Sangeribacter sp. | reverse complement strand
GACAAATCCAAAGATGAAGAAGCATTAAAAGCATCTAATTTTACAGAGATTGGGGAACTTCTCAAACGACTTATTAATGCCGAACGTGGAGCGAGGTTGAAGAAAATCCAACTCGGTATTTTATCTCTGATGGATTATTTCATAAATCTTCAAAAAATGAGACTTGAAGCAATTGAATTACCATCTGAAAATATCTTGAGTTCGATAAACAAAAATCAAAAAGAGATTGAGGACAAATGTAAAATGCTTTCCAACTCATCCTCTCCTCTTATGTCAGAAATCCATCGCAAGATATCAACGACACGTTCTTCTGTTATCTCCAAAATTAAAGAAGAGTCCGTTTTGCTTTCAACAACACGATTCTCTGAACTTCTGAAAGACCCGAAAGCACATCAGGAGAATGGTGGAGAATGGATAGGAAAAGAATTGAATAAATCCATTTCGCGAATTGGAGCTGCTGTTTCTGATGAAATGACCAAGGCCTTTACGGAAATTGCCGAAATGCCGGAGATTAAAGGTTTCACAAATGCTGAATTTTCGATAGGAAACGATGGAATTATAGTCAAAAATCCGGAAAAAAGCGGATCATTTTTAGAAAGAATTGGAGGGGAAATAATGCCAAGTTATGGTTTGGGAATGGCTGTTTCTTATGGACTTGGCTTCGTCGGTGTTACAGCATTGG
Organism: uncultured Sangeribacter sp.; assembly: GCA_964419535.1. Taxonomy (GTDB): domain Bacteria; phylum Bacteroidota; class Bacteroidia; order Bacteroidales; family Muribaculaceae; genus Lepagella. The sequence continues at coordinate 13,740 of CAYQQG010000042.1, read as the reverse complement.
CAGCACCGATCGCCGTATGTGCTGGTGCGCTGTTTTTTATTACCCGTCATATCTCAACAAATAAAAAAATTAATGAGAATGCTATTCGTCAGCAATATGCCCCTCAGATACAAATTGCCACTCAGAAACTTTCTGCTGCTATAGAAAAAGCGTTCACTGATTTCCAAAATTCATTGCAAATGGCTATCCGTCAACAATTGGAAGGATATAAAATTGAACTTGAAGCCGTAAGAACTGAAATGATGAAATCTCAAACTATGCTTAAGAACTCCAAGAATGCGAAAATCAATCTTCAGAACAATATTTCAGCAATGGAGGAATCAAGAGCCAAAGTAGCAAACCTTTTTAAAGCCTGAATAAATGAAATGTTCAAAATGCGGTGGTGACAATCCGGATCGTTCTAATTTCTGCAGACTTTACGGAGCGAAACTCACAGCAATGACTCCAAGAGAAAAATGGCCTAAGCTCAATCTAATTTCCAAGGATGTGCGAAATCCAAAATGGTCTTTTGCATATTTGATATTTTGGCTTACGATGTTAATTTTATCATTCTATGGAATAATGGGCGGATGCGCCCTTATAGATATCGGAATATATAATACTATAGTCACTCCAACTGGTAACGGACCTTTCCAATTATCAGGAGGTATTATAATTTTAGTTTCAATAATTTTATTGTGGGTATTTTTTTGTAAAATAATTAAACATAAAAAAAGGAAAAGAGTTTCTGTCTCAAAGCATTTACATTGCAAGTGCAAACAGTGGAACCTATAGATACTTTATTAATTCTTCAAATCAGATAGGATTAGTTAATAAGTTTACTTTGAAGACAGTAATTCCGGCTGAATATGATAATCTGGAATGGTATAAGAAGAATCGTATTCTGAAAGCTACTAAAGGTGATAAAAGTTTCTATATCAATATGAAGAATAAACGGGTTATTGTGTAAATAATGGACAGCTCAACTATAGAATATATCAAATCTTCATTGATAAAGATTCATAAGGATTGTTTGAATTCCAATCTTTCAATACTTGCGTCGGGAATAGATAGCGCCCTTAGGAATCTTGAAACACCAATGCAGTTGGCTATAATCGGCAGAATCAGTTCCTCAAAATCCACCCTCGTGAATGCTATCTTAGGGAAAGATGAAGTCATGGCGACCGGTAAAATGGAGGTTACATATAATGTTGGTTGGCTTAAATATGGCAATCCAAATTCAGATATCATCATCCATTATAAGGATAAAAAAAAGTGTAACAAGGAAAGCTCCCTCTGATTTCAAGAAATGGAGCGTCACTCCTGATGTCATGAATAATGTCAGTTATATTGAAGTGTTTGATGACGCAGAGATTCTGAAATCTATCAACATAATTGATACTCCCGGACTTGACGCTGAAAGAAATAAGGATTCTCAAAACACACTCGACTTCCTTTCAAAAGTCCGTCCGGATGCTGTCATTATGCTTTTTACCCATTCAATTGCAGAAAGCACTTTGAAGGTTGTTGAAGATTTTAATTCTTGCGGTATGTTTTCACCCATAAATGCGATTGGGATTCAATCAAAGATTGACATATCATGGATGGAACAGGCTGACGATTATCCTTCTGAAAGAAGAAGTGCAATAGAGATTGGCAAGAGACTCACCGGAAAGAAGATGGAAAGAGAGCCAAAAATCAAACAGAGTATTTTTAACCTCCTTCCAATTTCATCACTTCTGTTCTTACAATCTCACATTCTTGATGAAAAAAATATTGAAATCATCCAAAAATTAAATTCAGTTCCTTCCGAAAAAATAGATGATGTTTTTGAAAGCGTGTCTGATTTTAACAAACTTGCTATTAGATTTGGATTGAATGACCAAGAATGTTCTAAACTTATTGGTTCATTAGGGCTTTATGGAGTCTATATCTTAACTTTGGCGTTAAGAAGAAATCCGAATTATACTCTCAGAGACCTTAGGGAATTACTATATAAAGAGAGTGGAGCTGAAGATTTCATGTCGCTGCTTTATAATCATTTTGGGTTGAGGACAAGTCTCATAAAGACAGAATCCATATACGCACGATTAATGCGTGATCTTAATAACGAAAAGAGACATAATAATGATAATCAAGATCAGTTGAGTGCTCTCAATTGGATTGAAGATCGATTTACTGAGCTATTTACTCCCATAAATATTGAACATGATCAATTTGAACTTTTGAAGATGATCTATGCCGGTGAGCTGAAAATTACGGATGAGGAAAGATCTGAAATACTGGCGTTATGCGGAGAAAAAGGTCACAGTGCCCATGACCGTTTAGGACTAAAAAAAGATGTTTCTATTGAGGATATGATATCTCATGTTACAATCCGGCAAACATATTGGAGACGGAAAATGGCATTGGACGTCATTTCAAAGAATAAAAGATGGAAACAACTTCTCATTCGGATTTACGCCAAACTATATAATCAAATCCGGGAATTTCAACTCTCCTATCTTCAATCTCAAGCATTCCTTTATAACTAAAAAATCTTTGCAAATGAATAAATGTAAAAAATGCGGAACAATAAATCTTGCCCATACTAAATTCTGTCGGTCTTGCGGAACACCACTAATAGACGAGTTTAAATCCCATGAATTCAAAGCAGTTTTACCGGCTGAAGAAGATAGAAAAATTGATAATTTCGAAAAATGCAAAATTTTTGCATTTATTGTGGGATTAATTGGTTGTTTATTATTTCTTTTTGTAATTGTTTTTTTTGAGCATCCGAAGTATGTAGTATACGATTATCAAAATGAAGCTTACTGCTTATTTGGACACCTTGGAATGATCGAATTTAACGACACTGAATATAAAATATTGTGTTTAAATCTCGGTATAACCGGATTTATTCTTCTTTTCATAGGATCAATATTCAATAAATATTCTAAGCGTCCACCTTTATATAAACTGGCAGATTATATAGAAAAAGGAATCATGTCTAAAAAGTTCTATATGAAAAATAAAAAGATAGGATATATAGACACAGAAACCCACAAAGTTATTATTCCGGCAGAATATGACAATCTTGAATGGAAGGAGAAAAACAGAATTTTCAGAGCTTCAAAAAATGGAGAAATCTTTTTAATGGATATAACCGGATATAGACTCAAATGAAAAAGATATTATCTATAAACTTAGGAACTGCTTTCTCGAGATGTTACTCACTAGCCAGTCTGCACAATGACGTCATTCGTAACAATAATGTCATATCTATTCCTACGGCTATATGCGTTTTGAGTCCCGATAATATAATTGTCGGAAAACATGCTATTAAATTAAAAGAAAGTAATCCTGAATTCTTTGAAGCCGGGTTCATTCCTTATATCAATGAGCCTATCGAAGTTAACGGTGTGCATTACAGACAAATAGTTCATTCTTTTCTACAATCTCTAATAGATGATACTCTTTGTGGTAATTCAGCGGATGAACTTGATATAATTATTGTCAAACCGGCTTATTTCAGTAAAAATGATTCCCGTAAAGAAATAATAGAAAATGTCCTTATAGACATAGGATTCTCTTCTGTGAAATTTATTTCAGAACCTTTAGCGGTTTTACATTACTTTAGGACTGGCTTAGGAGAAGAGATTAATGGCAATTCTGTAATTTTCGACTTCGGAGCGAACAGTTTGAGTATATCTATAATTCAGATAAACAATGACAACTCTTTATCTATAATTGATAGTGTTGGGACTTTTGATATCGGCATGCAATCTATCGATGAAGCAATCTATGCACATGCAACAGAATTATCACAGGCAAACGGGAAAATACTTGACGAAGCTGATATTTCGGATGACTTTGCTAAATGCGTAGCTCTACGTGAAAATTTATCTTCATCGAATGTTGTTGGAACCAACCTTTCTAATGGAGTTCGGTTTACACTTGATCTCGAAGAACTGAAAAAGTTATCAACAGTTATAATTGACGAATCATTCAGTACACTTGACAAACTATTAGAGAATAATAAAATCAAACATACCGAAATCTCAAATATTCTTTTGAGTGGTGGAGGAAGCAATCTGATCTTTATAAAGGATCGCATTAAACGCCATTTCAATTCATTTGGAAATTACAATATCAAAATCTTAGATGCTTCCAATTCGGATAAGCATGTGTCCGGCAGTGATATCTCCGTAATAGGAGCCGGATTATCATGTCAACCTGTAAAAGACCCTGATGGATGTCTTGAATATGAATCGAAAGAATACATTTTGAAAGAAGGACTGAACACTATCGGGCGTTCAGATGAAATGTCTATATCAATCAACGTTGACAACAGAATGAGATTCAGTCGCCATCATTTCGATATTATCAAGAAGAAAGAGAAGGGTCTTAAAAAATATATTCTCACAAACAGTTCTTCTCAATACACATTTGTCGGCGGAATGTGTATTGGTGCGTTCGGAACAAATGAGACGGAGCTGTCTGACGGAGACATCATAACAGCCGGCAAACTGAAATTTAAATTTAAAATCAAAAAGTAATTAAATATAATGAGTAAAATTCACGGATACGATATTCTCGATGTGAAAGAGGGTGGAATGGCAAGAGTTTTTCATTGCCGGAAACCTGACGGGATTGAAGTGGCGCTCAAGCAAGTCCGCCCGGATAAAGCTCAGGACAATCCCTCATTATTCAGGAAGTTCGTCAATGCTACAGAAATGCTGAAAAAGCTTAGCAATGGCCCATATATAGTTAAGGCTTTTGGAGTTTATAATGATCTGGAAACCCAAACTACTCTTCTTGAAATGGAATGGATTGATGGTCCCACTTTTGATGAATACGCCGAAAGAAGAAGGAAATCCGGTCGACCTCTTACTAATCGGGAGATAAAGAAATTCACACGTCAGATTCTTGAAGGTTTATCTTATGCACATAGTAAAGGAATCTTACATTTGGATATCAAGCCAAAGAATCTTATAGTATCAGAAGGAGTGATTCGAATTATTGACTTCGGTATAGCAAAAACCATCGGTGAAAATGCTGAGTTAGTACATGGCACAAACAAATTCAACACCACAACGAATGGTGAAACGGGAACTTCAAATTGGTTCTCAGGTTTCTATTCCCCTATTGAGCAACGACTTGGTAAAAAGATGAATTTCTCAACTGACATTTACGCATTGGGAAGAACTCTCCACGTCATCATCACCGGGGAAGAAGATGAGGATCTTAATATTGAGGATCCAGAACTTTGCGCATTCGTTGAGAAATGTACTGCAAAACAGAAAGACCGATTCCAAAGTGCAGAAGAAGCATTGAATGCACTTGAAAATGGGATAAAGTCATCAGTCAAAAAATGTATAAATCCGGAATGTGGAAAATCCATTCCCGTGAATGCAAAATTTTGTCCTTATTGCAGCACAGAGCAAAAAGAGAAGGAATACCGGTGCGAAAACGGTCACAAGATGTCTCCAGGCCAAAAATTCTGTTGCGAATGTGGTGCCGGTCCGGCAACAGAAAAATTAAATAAAAAGGAATATATCAAACCGAAAAAGGTTGTTGGCTATCACTGTAACCTCTGCAAACGGGATTATAGAGATCCTATCTATGGTGACAAATCAGGAGTTAAATTCTGCACTACCTGCGGCGCGGATAAACATCATATTTCTTTAATCTACGAATAATTTAGGTATGATTTGTCCTCAATGTAGTACCCTTAATCCTTCCGAAGCCAAATATTGCAGACATTGTGGTTGTAGACTAACAATTGATTTCGGAAGAACAGATAAGGCCTACCGAAATAATCAAACAATGCAGAGTTCGAATAACTCTAAGACTGTCATCATCAGATTCATCGGAGCAATACTGATAACCTCAATTATAGTTGGTGTTATATTGGCATTTATTGGATATGGATTATCTACGGGTATCGGAGCTGGCATAGTTGGTAGCGCTTGTATTAAATTAATTGATAAATATATGATCCGCTGAGAATTTATGATAATTAAATTTATACAAGGATTAGGCAAAAGAGAGAATCAGGAGGATTTTCTCATTAAGCCTAAAGACAATTCAAAGATATTTGTGCTCTGTGACGGGATGGGAGGGCACGGACACGGTGAGATTGCCAGTCAAACTGTTGCAGAATCAGTATTTAAATATCTTTCAGAATTACAGAAAGATAGGATAACGCCTGACGATTTGCAACGAGGGGTAAATTTCGCTCTTGAAAATCTCAAACAAGCGGATATTTTCAATGACGATAAGAAGATGGGTACAACGTTAGTCGTGGTTGCCATTAATTCCAATAATATACTTATCGGGCATATTGGAGATAGCCGTTGCTATATCTTTGATGAACGAAAAAATGTCATCTTCCGATCAAAAGATCACTCATTAGTGCAACAAGCTATTGACGAGGAAATTTTGACTGAGGATGAGGCATTTATTGATCCCAAAAGGAGCATTATTACCCGCTGCCTCACATCTGATCTTTCAGAAGTTGAAATTGAAGTTGATGAAATCACAAAGATATGTGAAAAAGACTCGATTCTCATTTGCTCGGACGGAATTCACGACACTCTTAAAGATTCTTCAATCTCTGAGATTTTAGCTTCAAAAGGATTGAATGGTCTGGAAGAATATTGCAAATCGAACGCTAATGATAATTTCAGTGCAATTCTGATATCAGGAATCTCGATAACTCATGATTCACCTAATGGAGATGAACACACTTTCTCAAATCCATGTCCACAGACTACTATATCTAATTTCAATCCGGAATCAGAGAAAAAATCCTTGTTAAAATTTAAGAAAACAAAAATAAATAACAGAATAAATAACAGAGACTTCATATTAGGCATTATAATTGGGTTGATAGTAGGCGTATTATTGACATTAGGCACTATCTCTTTAAGAGATAGTATCAGCAATCTCAAAAAAACAAAGCCCTCAATTCAAAATCCATTTATAAAATCTAAGAAGCATGTGACATATTTTGAGAATACAGAATCTCTATTTAATAGACACCACAATTATTAAGATAACTGAAAGAATTATATTATGTACGATATTTATTTTGACACCGGTTTCTCTCCTTGCGGAGTTAGTGGATTCGATAGTTTCAATCCGGGGTTATCCACACCGATGATGGATTTCTCAATGCCGGCTCCTATGACAAGTTTTCCTACACCAAATTTCGATATGGGATTGAATGGAGGATTCGACATGGGGATGCCTATTACATGTGGTTACTCACCTGCTCCTTTCGGATGCAATCCTGTTTCTATGGATTTAAGTGGAAATGTTTGTATTGACGGCATTCCTATTACACCCTCTACTCCGCCGGCATGGATGACGGCTAATGCTATGCAAGCCGAGATGCATATGCAACAATTGGATGCAGAACTCAATGATCCAAATCTTTGGATGAAATTTTTACCACCAATGCCACCAATGCCAACTCCGAATTGGGAAAATGTCGATTGGTTTGAACCTACTATTGGACCAATGGATATGAATAATATAGATTGGATGGATCCCATGGCTGACGATCCATTTTCACAAGCTTGTTGTGGATCCGATCTTTTCAATCAAGATATGATGAATGACAATCCTTTCTCTATGGTAGATCTTAATGATTCCCAATCTCATTCATCTTTAGGAGATGATGTGTTGCCTTGCGGGCTGACACAGAGTGCATATGATCATATTCATTCACGAATGGAAGATAATATCAACAGCATAAAGTCACTGATTGATAGTCTTAAGCCGGGTGAATGCATGGCCGCAAGGGCAATGTTACAAAATACTCACCATACCGCAGAACGCAATCTCCGAGACTTAGACAAACCCTATGGACGATTCTAAAAAGTAGGAAAGTATGAAATGCAAAAAATGCGGAACTGAAAATCCTCCTAATATTAATTTTTGCAGAACTTGTGGAAAGCAATTAAGCAAATCTACAGACATACCATTAGTAGTCAGTATAATTTCGCTTTGTATAACAATTGCTTGTTTTCTCTATGTTAATATTATTAGATTAACATATATTGAAACTGATATTAGAGATGTAGAGTATATGAAGTGGGAATTGGATTCACTTCATATGCATCATACTGAAGACTCATATTTTGATAATTCGGAAGCTGTTTTCACCAGTGAGGAGGAAGAAGCAGCTTGTGTGGAAGAACCTGCTTGGGAAGAAGAAGCAGCCAAATAGAGATAATTTAACATGCACCAAGATACTTAAACCATTCAAATTCAATAAATAATAAAAGTATGAAAATGTTAAAGAAAACGTCACTGTTTGCAGCAATGGTCGGTGTCTCGTTGTTGAACGTCGGCTGTGATAAGAACGATGACGAAAAAGATGAACACATCACAGCGATCCTCAATTATTCCTGTTCGGAGGATCTTCTTGAGTTCGTAACCCCGGTGTTGACCTATACCAACGAAAATGGCGAAAAGATTGAAATCGTTTTGAATAAGAATGATTTCTTTAAATCTTCTATCGCCAACGCTGAGGTCAATGTAACAAAGGATAACCAAACGACTGTTGAATACAAAACTTTCGATTACTGCTATTATCCTATCTACAGACGCTACAATTCAATAGAAGTAAAGGAAGAAATGATAGTACGCTATGAAGTTATTCCTGAGGTTTCTATTGATCCGAATAAGGAATATGTCTTCTACCACAACTTTTTCTTCAACTCCTACAGAATCTTTAATGGAGATCTTCTGAAAACAACCATAGAGAAGAAGAAATCTCTAACTGAAGAGCATGTGTCGGGGAAAAAGGAAGTGGAAGATTTCTTATACCTAATGCGATATACGACTCTTACCCAAACTTTTGAGAGTTATAAAAAATCTATGACGCGTTCCGAGGGCAACGATTCGGAAGGCATAGATATTATGGACAATTTGAGCATTGCTCAATAATGCGCTTATAGATCCAACCCTACCGATAGGATGTTCCTAAAAATAATTTTCGATCGGTAGGGTTAAATCTAATTAAGTAGGATCCTAAAGAGTTGGTAGAATTGCTTTTTTCCAATGAGATATAATCATAATGCCAATATTTAAGTGACGCTTAGAATTAAGATTCCATTATTTCCAGTATTACTATAATATGACTGAACAAGAGATGCAAAATATTATAGGGCCGATTGTCTCTAAAAAGGTTGAAAAGAAGAAATGGCCGACGGCAGCAATTATTATCTCTGTGCTGGTGACGGTAATGTTGGCTTTTATCGGAGGCTTCCCTAACGTTGTCGGTCTTTACATCGCGGGCGTATATTGGGTTCTTTTCTTTATCTGGCAATGGCTAAGGTTCCGAAGAAGAACAATCTATTTTTTTGGAACCGATGGTCTCGTCAGAAGAATGGAAGTCGGCAAGAATATAAAACAGGGATTTCTCTTATACAAAGACATTCATTCTCCCCGATTTGACATTCGTGACCGCCGTTTAAACGGGATTCATCAACATTATCTCTTTGTGGTTAACTACGGAGTATTAGAGTTCTCCTACAAGTATGACAATAACTCCGCGCCTGCAGATAATTTCGACTATCAATGTTCTCACGAACTTTTTCGATGTTGGAGCCAGTATAAGACCGGTGAAAGAAAAGACTATGTTGAAAGTGCTCAAATTATGATCGGGAGAATGAATAATCGGATGAAAGAGTATTCAAGCTGAATGTTCAGTCACTCAAAATGGAGAAAGTTTTCTTTTGCTGCGGCATAAAACCCACAATTTTTCCTTAGACTTTAGCATTGACCAATCTTTTTTAGAAAATTTTTCTTTAAGGAGGGTTACATCTTATCAAGGAAAGTCATAGACAATAGAAATCGAAATTTTAACCATTAAAAACATCAAAGGAAATGAAAGTTAAGAATGTAGTTAAATCAATGTTGGGTGCAGTGGCTCTCGCTGCTGTTGTTGCCGGGGCTGCAGTTTCGATGAATGCTTCGTCTAAGAGCGTTGACAATCATGAAATCGAGGCTTGTGTTGAATATTGCGTTCACACTCACGCTTCCGGGAAACACTGCACATATACGGTCGGGTGCTCATGCTCAGGGTTCTCCCCCATCACAAGTGGCAAGGAATACGAAAAAGCATACTGCAAGAAATGCGGTCATCATCGCTCGTATCATAAATAAAATCAAAAGATTTTTGAGGGAGTGTATCAAAATAATCTTATCAAGGATTTGTAGGGATAAGGTGAGCATGTTACTCATAAAATCTTAAATTTTTCGACTGTCATGTCGTGCCATGTCCATACAAACAAAGATTGGCCTTATGACACCCTTCAAGAGACCAGTAACATTATGAAGCAACGAATTTTTAAATTACTCTTAGGATTGTCAGTGATCCTTTGTTTGGTTTGCACTGCGTGTGATGATGAGCCAAAGAAACCCTCTTCGAGTTCAAGTTCTTCGAGCAGTTCAAGTTCAACAAAAATCACATCTCCTTCTTTCGATAAAGATTTGTCAACGTCAGACTTGGCAAGCTTTTCGATTCGAGTAAGATTCAAAACCGGCGGAGACAAGGAGTCCAATCTCCACGCAACTGTGCATTGGGATTCATATGCCTCAAAACCGTCGAAAACGCCATCAAAAAGTGATTTGAAAAAAGTTGAGACTATGCGCCAGTATGGTTCCGCAACTTATCATAACACCGGGGCCAAAAAGGGAATGACCGAAAGCATAGTGTTTGACAAGTCACACGCTGGATATGGCGGATGCTACATCTATTTTTATGTCGAATGCACCAACAGTAAAGGGAAAGCAACTTCTTCTGTAAAATATTTTAAAGCAAGAGGAAGATAAAATTCAATAACCAATAACAAAGGAAATGAAAGTTAAGAAGATTATAGGATCGGTTGCGGCGGTGGCGGCACTGACAGCGGTGGCGTTTGTTGCACAGTCATTCTCGGCGCCGGAAGCTCCTTCATCATCGAAGCCGACAACACGTTTCGTCAAGACAAGCAATCGCTGCTCGCACTCTAATTGCAGTTGTTCGGGATATTGGGGTCTGAAACATGACAATGGCACTTATGAGGGTGCGTGCTCTAATACTGACGGCCATGGCCATACGTGCGGTCACGGACCGGAAAAACACGGGCTCAGACGCTGGTAAAACCACTATTGCCTTTAGGCTTTTTTAATAGCCCATTTCAAAAATTTTTAGTGAGGATTGGGTGACAAACCGGAATGGAGTTTCATAAGGAATAGAATGAAATCTTAAATTAAAAAAATATAAAAGTTCGGCTTATGGAAATCTATTCCGATTTGTATTTTGAAGATAATGAACAGCGTATGAGCACGGGCGAGGATGATATGATTCATCAGGCCGATGAACTGTTTCATCCGGAAGAAGGAAAAGAAGAACTATCACCCGGGAATAATGAGAAAGCGGAGCTGATTCATCCTGAAGATGCGGAGCTGATTGCGCGGTTGAAAGCCGGAGACGGCGAGGCGGCCCACAAGCTGTTTTATGAAGAGATTTCCGGGATTCTGCATCGCATTCGCACGGAAGTTTATGGAGGGCTGATAGATTATGACGAAATGGTCAGCGAACTTTATGTCTATCTGAGCGAGAACGACTGGGCGAGGCTCGACCGGTTCAAGGGTGTCAACCGCTGCCGGTTACGGACTTGGATGATACCGGTCACCTGGCGTTTCTTTATGAGCATTCGCGAACGACTGATTTCAAAAAGCCGGCCGAACGATGAACACCCTGCGGAAATCGATGAGCATGCCTTTGATTTGAGAATCCACATTGCGATTGATGTCAATTCCGTTCTTGAACGTATGGCCAACCGCCGATATGCCGACTTGCTGCGCCTGTTGCTGATCGAGGGCTATCCCCCGGCCGATGTTGCCGAAATGATGGGTACAAAAGTTGAGAACATATACAATATCAAACGGCGCGCAATCGTTAAATTCTTAGAACTTTATGGCCGGCGATAGATTTTGGGGCCTCTGGCATACTATATATTAGAGAGTGAACTTCCGGACGTTGCGTTGCATGCGGATTCAGAGTAACTTTAAAAGTTTTTTGCTCTTGCGATACATTAGTTTCTCCCCTAATATAGAAAGGTATGATAAGCAGAAGATTTCTTTCCGTCAGTTCCGACCAGATCCTTGATTTTGCGAGATCACCGTTCGGAAGCACGGAAATTACGACAAATTCTATCGAAAGTCAATCAGATCTTTGGACACTCGCCAACATCATCGGGAGGTTGGGACTGTTTAAAAATGACAAAAAGAACTTTGAATGATACTTCGAGTTAACGGCAAAGACTTTTCGGAGGAAGAAATCGTGGTGGCATTCCGCCGAGGCGATCAACGAATCCAACAAGCATGGTATGAGCTGTGCCGGCGGCATTTTGCCATCGGCACTTCGCGCTATCCCGGGTTGACGGATTACGACCGAAGCGAACTCTTCCAAAGTTCTTTTGTAATCTTCTGGGAAAAAATTGAATCCGGCCAAATTTATGTCAAGGCTTCTGAAATATGGGTCTACACCCGCAGCGGTGAGCGCGAAATTCAGAATCTGATGGCATACTTTATGAAAATCGTAAAGAATAAGTTTCTTGAATTGTGCCGCTCCGGCCAAAGGACTTTTTCGATCGAAGATTTCCCAAACCTGTCTGACGATGAAGAAATGGTTGATACCCTTTATTGGGATCCGGATCCGGAGGTTGAAAAAGACAGAATCGTTTCGAAATGTCTGCTTTCTCTGCCCCTTAGTTGCCGGGATATTCTGACCAAGTTCTATTTCGAAAAGAAAAGTTTGGAAGAAATCCTTCATGAGCGAAAGGAGAATACCTCTTATGACGGATTGAAAAGCCGGAAATCCAAATGTATGGCCAATCTCAAGAAGCGGATAAAGGAATCTTTCAAAAAAGCCGGACTAAGATAATGGATAAAGGGATTGACAAAAATGATCTTGCGCAATATCAAGATTTGATTGACCGTTACGTCACCGGAAGGATGACGGCGGATGAGCGTGCAGATTTTGAGACTCTCATGGCTTCGAACCCTGTTCTAAAAAATGAGGTAAAGGAGACTCAGCGCATCGCCGATGTTACAATCTCTCTCGCCTCGAAGTTGACGTATATGAAGATTTGGGATAGTTACCCCTTACCCAACGATTTCGTAGTAGAGGCTCTCGAGAGTAGACCTATATGCGCGTGCATCCGCCATGACTCCACCCGGGATAATAACGAGGAAATCGGCCGTGAGAATAGCGCGGACACCGGCAATGCTCAGAGAGAAGAGAGGAAGTCAGCCTTGACCATAGACCAAAAGAGTGAGAAGTTGAGGAAGGGCTTTAACCGGCGAATTCTTTTCTCGGCGGCGGCTGCGGTTGTCGGGTTGATAATAACCGGCGTGGCCGTATATAAGATTATGTTCTCTTTTGGTAATCAAAATGACAGTGCAAATAATCTCGGGGACTATCAAACAAGTGAATATATCTATCGCGGAACTCTGACTGATCCTGAGATAACCGAGCTTATGGATCAAAATGATTTTGAGGAAGCGATCCAAAAGATTGATCAGCAATTGGCCGACACCTTAGTGGACAGCGCTCTTCCCGATTCGGAACAGGAATATGAACGTGCAAAAATCCGGCTGCGCAATTATGACCTCAAATGGTTGAGGATTCAAGCTCTCGCCAATGACGGACAAGAGGATGAAGCGATCTCTATGCTTAGGGATTTCGTGACGGAGGACGGAGAATATCAGACGGAC